>JAFYPP010000089.1 GCA_017559995.1 Clostridia bacterium
AAGGCCTCGGAAGGAACGGAGACTGTACCGAAGGTACGCATTCTCTTCTTGCCCTCCTTCTGTTTCTCCAGCAGCTTCTTCTTGCGGGTGATGTCGCCGCCGTAGCACTTGGCCAGAACGTCCTTGCGCATAGCCTTAACGGTCTCACGGGAGATGACCTTGCCGCCGATGGCTGCCTGCACGGGAATTTCGAAGAGCTGGCGGGGAATATTTTCCTTCAGCTTTTCGCAGAGGCGGCGGGCGCGGGGATAAGCCTTATCCTTGTGGGCGATGAAGCTGAGGGCATCCACCTGATCGCCGTTGAGGAGCATATCCACCTTCACCAGTTCGCTGGGACGGTAGCCGGAGAGCTCATAGTCAAGGGATGCGTAGCCGCGGGTATTGGCCTTGAGGGCATCGAAGAAGTCGTAAATGATTTCGTTCAGGGGGATCTGGTAATGCAGTTCCACCAGATGGGTATCCAGATACTGCATATCCTTGAACTCGCCACGGCGCTCCTGACACATGGGCATGATGTTGCCCACATAGTCGGGGGGCGCGATGATGGACACCTTGGCGTAAGGCTCACGGGCCTCGGTGATCTGACCGGGGTCGGGATAGTTGTGGGGGTTGTCCACATCCACGGTAGCGCCGGCCATGGTATCGACCTTGTAGATAACGGAGGGCAGCGTGGTGATCAGATCCAGATCAAACTCACGCTCCAGACGCTCCTGGATGATCTCCATGTGGAGCATACCCAAAAAGCCGCAGCGGAAACCGAAGCCCAGTGCCACGGAAGACTCGGGCTCGAAGGTCAGGGAGGCGTCGTTCAGCTGCAGTTTTTCCAGCGCGTCACGCAGATCGGGATACTTGGAGCCGTCCTCGGTATAGATACCGCAGTACACCATGGGCTGGGCGGCGCGGTAGCCGGGCAGCGCCTCGGCGGCGGGACGGGAGGCCTCGGTGATGGTATCGCCCACCTGGGTGTCATGGACGTCCTTGATGGAAGCGGTGAAATAACCGACCTCACCGGCCACCAGTTCGTCGCACTTGCGCATGCCGAAGGGTTCCAGATAGCCGCACTCCAGTACCTGATAGGTGGCGCCGGTGGCCATCATCTTCACCTGCATACCGGGGCGCATGACGCCCTCTTTGATTCGGAAATAGACGATGACGCCCACGTAGGGGTCATACTGGCTGTCGAAGATCAGCGCCTGCAGGGGCGCGGAAGGATCACCGCCGGGGGCGGGCACGTTGGCCACGATATCCTCCAGCACGGCGGGGATATTGATGCCCATTTTCGCGGAGATCTCGGGTGCGTCGGCGGCGGGCAGGCCGATGATGTCCTCCACCTCCTGCTTGGCCGTCATGGGATCGGCGGCAGGCAGGTCGATCTTGTTGAACACCGGCAGGATCTCCAGATTGGCGTCCAGCGCCAGATAGGTGTTGGCCAGCGTCTGGGCCTCCACGCCCTGGGTGGAGTCCACCACCAGGATGGCGCCTTCACAGGCGGCCAGAGAACGGGACACCTCGTAGTTGAAGTCCACGTGACCGGGCGTGTCGATGAGGTTCATCTCATAGGTCTCGCCGTCCTGTGCCTTGTAGTACATGGTGACGGCACGGGCCTTGATGGTGATGCCTCTCTCCTGCTCCAGTTCCATGTTGTCCAGCATCTGGGAGTGCATCTCACGCTGGGTGACCGAGTCGGTCAGCTCCAGCAGACGGTCTGCCAGAGTAGACTTACCGTGGTCGATATGAGCAATAATGGAAAAATTACGAATTTTCGAGCGGTCGATCATATTGTTCGCTCCTTATATCAGGATAAAAATAAACAAATTTATAGTCATAAAATTATATACCAAGTCATATGGGTAAGTCAAGAAAAAGCCGGAGCTTTCGCTCCGGCTCGAAACTTATTCATTCAGATAGTGCTGCAATTCTTTAAAAAGTGTATCATAGCAATCGCCAAAGCTGCTCCGGCCCATGAAATACGGTTCCAGCACTTCCTGCAGCCGAAGTCCCAGATCCCCGTTGGGGATGACCGCGTCGGTGATTTTTCCGGCAGTCGCCTTCAAACGCGCACCGTTTTCTTCCGACAAAGGCGCGACAGACACAGGGCCGTATCCATGGGTGCGGCAAAGCTTGTCAACGGCCTTTTGGAACAGTGCCAAATTGACAGGCGCGTAATAGGACGATACCGCTTCATTCTCCGCCCAGCCGCTTGAAATATCATAATCCAGGATGTACTTCAAAAGGCCGTATGCCTGTTCGGGCATTTTGGTATTGGCATTCACACCGCCAAAGCAAACGATCGAGGCGCAAAACTCCTGGGGGTGACTGAGCTTATGATAGGGCAAGGCGATCATCGGGCTGTCGACTTTCTCCGCAAACACGGACTGATAATAGCGCACCATGTCCAGAAAGGAAACGTCCTCTGTAAAAAAGGAAAAATGCTGCGCCGCGCCCTCGAAATTACGGTTGAATTGATCGTATTGCGCGTAGAGCCTTTGCGTCGTCTCGGCCTCATCATAAAAAATCTTCACAAAACGGCAGATTTCTTCAAGAGCCGCTTTGTCCACCGCCACTTCCCCGCTGGTCTTGTCAAAAAAGCGGATGCCGGCAGCATCGAAAAACGAATTGACCGGATCCGGCCTGTAAACGTACCGTTCCGTGGGAACTTTATCGGGTACCTCTTTCAGCGCTTCCGCTTCACCAAGGATCATCCCGTACAGGTCATCGGACGGAGACCGGCCCATTTCGCCCATTCTCCGCTCACTGGTATAGGCATAGATCAGATTGTAGCTGAACGGAATAAAATACTGCTTGCCCGCAAGACTTCCCGCGTCCATCAACGCCGTCGGATAGATGGCAGGGTCAAGCTCTTTTACAAAGTTATCAAGCGGTAAAAACGCGCCGCTTTTGGCCAACTGATACCCATCGACCACACACTCCATGCTGTTATACAGCACAACGTCCGGCCCGCCTCCCAACGGAAGTTCTTCGTCCAAAGCAGCAATCATCGCATCATAGGAGTGGAAGGCGGTAACGTTCAGCGGCGTATCCGGCCGCTGCTCCTGAAAGCAGGCGATCGCGTCCGCATACAGCGCGTCGCTCTGCACCAAATAGACCGACAGACCGCCGGACTCACCCGAGGGTTCCTCTGCAATGCTTTCCGCCGGGCCGTCCGCGGGTCCTTCCGGAACCGTCGCCGGCTGCTGCCCACATCCGCACAATGCGCAACCAAATACCAAAATTGCCACTACGAGCATCGATAGGTATCGTTTCATTCGGATTCCTCCAGATCACAAAAAGTTTTATCGCTTTCATTTTAATTCTTATTCGGAATTAAGTCAATGGGGTAACCCGTTATAATTCTGTATAAGATTAAAAACGGAAGGTGTGATCTTTTGAAGCCACGAAAGGCAGACTACGGAACCAAGAACGTCTGCGGCGCCAATATCGAGCGTATCCGCAAAGCCCAGGGACTGAAACAATCTGCCCTGATCTCTAAAATGCAGCTGCTGGGCGTGGACATCAACCCCTCCAGTATGTCAAAGCTGGAAGGCCAGACCCGCATCGCCACCGATATCGAATTAAAGGCCATCGCCACCGCGCTCGGCGTTTCCGTAGATGAACTGATTGACGGCAGCAAATAAAACCGCCCTTTGCATAACATGCAAAAGGCGGTTTTGTTTTATATTTTTACTGCATAGGTGCGGTCCAGTAATGCTGATTGTACAGGTCGGTGAAGCGGTAGGTGGCGCAGACCGATTCGCTGCCGATATCCACGTTGCTGATCTCCATGGACTCGGTGACCGTCATCTGCTCGCCCAGGAAATAGCTGTCCTGATAGCTGCCGTCGTAACCGTAGTAATCACAGATGAAGTCCAGGGTGTCCCCCACTGCCAGTTCGGTGAGGCCCTTGGCCTGGGTGTCGGTCTCGCCGTCGGCATACACCGTGCGGGCGCCGGCGATGTAGCCGTAGGGATTGTCGTTGTCAAACACCAGCACCAGCTCCACCTGCTCGCCGTTGAGCAGGGCGGGCACGTAACCGGAGATGGTATAGTTCTCGCCGTCGTCGGTGGTGTTGGTATGATAATAGGCCACCGGCTGTCCGTTGATGGCCAGCCAGGTGCCGTCGGTGACGCCCAGCAGAGCGCCGTTGGCGTCAAAGTCAAACACGTTGTCCAGACCCAGGTCGATGAAGCCGTAGCCGTCATCGTAGAACATATTCAGATCCAGACCCTGCACGTAAGACCACTGTTCTTCGGTAAGGGCGATGACCGGATCGCCTTCGGCATTGGTCTGCCACACCAGAGCGTCGGTGTCCA
The DNA here is from genome assembly GCA_017559995.1 of Clostridia bacterium. GTDB lineage: Bacteria > Bacillota > Clostridia > Oscillospirales > Butyricicoccaceae > UBA4644. The sequence goes on from JAFYPP010000089.1 coordinate 4,311, forward strand.
GGCGGTTCTCCGCCAGATACTGCGCGGTATCCTCGGTGGACAGCGAGCGGCCCAGCAGGAAGTCCATATTGCCGCTGGTGAGGCCGGAAATGCCGCTGCCGTTCTGCAGGAAGGCACCCAGCAGCTGGCCGATCATCTCGGCGCTGGCGTTGGAGGAGGAAGCGGAAGCGCCGCCGCTGCTGCCCAGCATCCCCATCAGGGAAGGCAGAGGCGAAGCGGTACCGCCGGTGGACACCTGACCGCTGACCTCCATGCTGGCGAACTCCTGAATGCAGCGGGCGTACTCGTCGTCCAGACCGATCATTTCGTAGGTCGCCACAGCCTGGTCCACGTTATTGGCCTTCTGATAGGGGAAATAAATGGACAGGCCGTAGGCGTTGGTCATATTGGAAGAGGTGCGGTTATACTTTACAGCGCCGAGCAGGGCGTCGCACAGTGCCTGGCCTTCCTTGGTTTCCATATTGGCGGCCAGATGGACCAGGTCGATCTGATCGATCTTGGTGGAAGCGGCGAACTCACGGGCGCCGCTGCGGGCGGAGGACACCGTCTGGTACTCCTTGTTCTCGATCAGTTTGGTGGTGGAGGCGGCAAAATTCTTGAAGGACGCGGGAACGGTGGCCTCCAGCTCGGCAAGGTCGACCACCGACAGGGTTGTGGACTGGCCGCGGCATTTCTGGGCGCACACGTCCACGAAGTCATCCACGATGTTCTTGCCGATCTCAATGGTGGGCATGGAGGTGTTTTGGCTCAGCTTGGTGAGCCAATCGGTGTAATACCAGCCCACGCCGGGTTCGGTCTCTTCGGAAGCGATGAGGTAATCGCCGTACTGGCCAACGGTGAGCGCCGTTTCCAGCGTGGCCATCAGGCAGGCGTCAAAGCCGATAAAGTCAAAGGTGACGCCGCCCTTTTTCAGAGCCTTGTCGATCTCCGCCAGATCCATAGAGCCGGAAGAGGCGTACTTTTCATCGTAGCCGTAGCCGCTGAGGGAACCGCCGCCGTGATCCCAGAAGATCAGCTGATTGCGGTCGGCGGGGAAGTTTTGGGCGCACCACTGAATGAAGGACGCCAGGTTGTCCGGGTCGGTCATGGCGGCGTTGCCGGCATTTTCCACCAGGCAGGCCATCTGTCCGTCACGGATCTGGTAGATCTGGTTGTTCTTGCTGCTGACCACATTGTTGCGCCAGCCCTTGCAGCCGCCGGTATAGACCAGCAGATTGATCTTGTCGCCGGTTTTCGCGTTGAGCATCTCCTGTAGGTCGGCGGTACCCATTCCGCTGCGGGACTCCAGATCGGTACCGCACATATAGACCATGATGGTGACGGTATCCTTGCCGTTGCCACGGATGACGGTGCGCTTGTCACGGGCGCCGGACGCCACCGTGCGGTCCAGTTCGCCGGTGTTGGCCTTCAGTTCCCAGCCGGAGCTGACACTGCCGCCGCCCAGGCTGCTCAAAAAGATGCTGGGATCCAGGGTGACGGGGCTGCTCTGGCTGCCCTGGCTCTGCTGCACGGATTGGGTCGGCTGCACATACTGGGGCATTTCCTCGGTGCCGCCGCCTCCCAGAAGGACGCCCAGGCCACCGCCGCCGCCCAGAAGCAGCGCCAGAATGATGGCGATCAGCGACGTTTTCTTGCCGCCGCTGCGGGTGGTTCCGCCTCCCGCGGCAGGTCTTGCAGAAGGTCTGGCGGCAGGACGGGGCGCGGACGATCCGGTACCTACCGGCCCGGTGCCCAGACCCTGACCACGGCGTTTCACGGTTCCGCTGCCGGTGGCCTTTTTCTCACGACTTCTCGGTCTGTTGGGTTCCATATAGATTCCCTCGCTTTTCTTATACTGGAAAAAGTTTTCTACCCCTCACTCTACTCTATTTGGCATAAAAATGCAACCGTGGGAAACAAAAAACACCCTCTCGCCGTAAGCGAAAGGGTGCTTTTATCGGTTGTTATTCGCCCCACACGGCGGCACAGAGCGGCGCGCCGTCTCCGGCAATAAAGACCGCGTAGTCGGTGACCGCCGTTTTGGACTTTGCGGTCAGCGACACCTCTGCCAACCCGTTGTTCAGCCGCGCGGCGGGCATCATATCGAAGCCGACCAGGCGGCCGTTTTCATAGAGGGCCAGAATGGGCATCACGTTCTCCATGGGGGTGTCGGTAAAAAACGCGGCATCGGCCAGATCTACGGCAGCGGTCACTTCCATGCCCTTTCCGCTGGGCTCGACAGTTACTTCGTCCACCGTCAGATGGATCTGCTCCACCGCGGTGACGGCGCCGTTTCGAATATCCACAACACCGATCAGGGTGCTGTCTCCGTCGTACATACGGACGTTGCTGTCAAAGGACAGCGCGCTCTCCACGCCGTCGGAAACGGCCACGGTGATCAGCGTTTTCGCGTCCGCCATTGGTGTCTCCTGTGCCCAGGACACATGGATGGCACCGGCTTCCTGCCGAAACTCCACACCGTCCTCCGCCGTAACGTCCACCGTCATAGAGCTGTCATACAGCAGAGAAAACTGTCCGCCGCAGACACGTCCACGGCCCTGCAGCACTACGCTGGCAACAGCCTCGCCGTCTTCATTGAGGGAACCGCCCACCACCCAGAGTTTGGGGTCTTCCTCGGTGGGGACCACCACCTGGATCCGGCCGGACGTCACTTCGGTACCCATGCTTTGGGAGTCTTCGTCATAGGCCCGGACATCGGTCAGGGTCACGTCGGCGGAACTGCCGGCCTTCCCCACCGCCCGGAAGATCACCGCGCACAGCGCGCCGCTCCCCACCGGCTGCTCACCGGCAAATGCAATACGCACCACGCCCGTGTCTTCCAAATGATAGGTCATCTGGCTGCCATCCAGACCCTCCAGCGCCAGCACACCGGTGGCGCGCAGGGTCTCACTGTCGTAAGTCAGGGCAAAATTGCCGCCGCAGGGCAGCTTGGTACCGCTCATGTGGATCTCGGCACGCACGCCCTGCCCCACCACGGTCTCGGCATTTTTCAGCGAGAACCATACACAGTCCCGGCTCACCTTGCCGAACACCAGCGTCGCGTCCACCGATTTTGCCTCTTCATCATAAAGGCGCACGCTGCCCAGCGTGATGTCGGTGCCGCCGGCAGGCGTGTTCTCCGTTACATTGAACATCAGGCGGCACAGCACCGCTTCGGTCAGCGGCGTAGCCTGGGCGAAGCTCACCCGCACAAGGCCGTCTTCCTTTTCGTTTACCGCGCCAAACCAGCTGCCGTCGCCCTTTTGGGCGCTGACCAACTGCAGTTTGTCACTGTCAAAGCGCACATCGAAACCGCCGCTGCATACATCGTCACCGGTCAGGCGCACCTCCACAGCCACCTGTTGACCCGCCTCACCGGAAACCGTGGTGACCGTCAGCGTTCCGGCGGCATGGATCCCCTGCGGGATGGCCAGCGCCCATACCAGCACAAGTGCCAGCAGGCATTTGATCGTTCGTTTCATAGGCATATCCTCAGTTCAGGCTTTCGATAAGGCCGGCATCGAACCGCAGGATACGCACAGCGTCGGCGGCATCCACCCAGCCGTCACGGTTCACGTCGGCGGCCTCGAACTGCACATCGTTCAGTTCCACCTTGCCCACGGCCACCTGCAGGGTGATCATGGCGTCGGCGGCGTCCACGTAGCCGTCGGCATTGATATCGCCCAGCTGGGGCGCGGCGATGACACGGATGAGGATAGACGCCTGCTTGCCGCCATCCAGCGTGGTGGCGGTAACGGTGGTCTCACCGCCCATGATGGCGTGGACGATACCGGTACGGGACACAGTGGCCACATTGGGGTCGGAACTGACCCAGGTCACCGACTGCACGGTGGCGTCATAGGGGGTAAACACCGGCCGCAGGGTGCTTTCGCCGCCCATGGGCAGTTCCAGCACGGCAGTGTCGAAGGCGATGCTTTCCACATTGACACGGTCAGGCTGCACGGTGACGATACAGCTGGCGCGGTAATCACCGGCGGAAGCGGTGATCACCGTCACGCCGGGGCTTACGGGAGTGATATTGCCTTCCTGATCCACAGTGGCGGCCTTCAGGTTGGAGGACACCCAGCCAACGGTGGCGGTGGAACCGGCGGGAGCAACGGCGGCGGTGAGTTTGCCGCCCGCTTCGCCCATATACAGGGTCATGTCGTAACGGTCCAGCGTCAGGCCGGTGACCTCCGGTTTTGCGGGGGCATCGGTGACCGTGATGGTGACCGATGCGGACACACCGGAAGCGGCAGTGGCCGTGATGGTGGCGGTGCCGTCGCCCACGGCAATGACCTTACCCACGGTGTTCACGTAGAGCACCTTGGGATCGGAGGAAGTCCAGGCGATTCCGTCGTCGGAGTAGGCAGGAGTAAGCACGGCCTTCAACTGGGCGGAAGTGCCCAGGGTCAGCTCCTTGGGAGCGTTTTCAATGGCAACAGACTGTGCGGTGCCGGATGTGGATTCCACCACGTTGACGGTGACGGTCTTGGTGATGTCATCACCAATGGAATACTCCACCGTCGTGGTGCCTACGGCCTTACCGTACAGATAATATCCCAGATCCGTATAACCGCTGGCGATCACCGAGGTATCAGCGACTGTTCGGCTGATGCTTTGCCCGGCGCCCTTTGCGTCATACGGAGCCACACGGAAGGTAAGATCAAGGTCCTCTCTCACAGCTATAGTGACCGTGTCGGGGCCCTCCAGCACGAAGCTCTCCCCCGCCTCCAGCTCCCGGTCGGCAATATCCACCAGCAGACGGTAGTAGCCGTAACTGTCGCTACGGAACCACGGTTCTACCTTCAGCCGATAATCGCCGTCCTCGGGAACGGTCATCATCGTGTACATGTCCTGGGCCCTGGCAATATAGACCGACTTACGCAGGGTACCGTCGGCATCATACAGACGCACATACTCCAGCTTATCGCTGTAAATACGCAGTTCATCCCCTGCCTTCAGGTCGAGCAGCACATACCAATCGTCGGAAACGCCTTCCAGCCACCGGCCTTCGGCGATGGGCTCGCCCTCCTCCATGACCAGGTGATAGGTAATGGTTCGGCCCATCGACCGATCGCCCGAACACCGCACGTAGTAGGCACCTGCGGCAGGCTCTTTTAATGTAAGGTCGCTGCCATAGACGTAGGTAATATAGGCAGCGTTGTCACCGGCGATCTCAAAGTCGCTGCCGCGATACAAATACTTATAACCGTAACCATCGGCAATCCGTAGTTCACTCACCCCTTCGGGCACGTCGAACTTGAACCAATCGTCATCGTTGGAGGCACTCAAGTCATAGGCCATGGGAGCACCCTCATAAATGGGCGTGGCGGTCTTCCAGGTGTTGTTGGGCTCGTTGTCCCGGGCATCCTCCAGCGTCAGCACCATGGTGCGCAGATCCTGGGAAACATACCCGGTTTCCGCAAAAAGCCGCAAATAGTAAACGCCGGGATCAGTGAACTGGTAGCAATATGTTCCGGACACGTTGTTATAGTTGTAGGACAGATACTTTTCCGTTCCAAACTCTTCCAGCATATCGGCAGAATACAGATAATACCGCTGCTTATTGTCCCAATTCATAGACAGGGTCATATTGGCCCGGGGCACCCGGATCTTGAACCAATCCTCGTCGGCGGTGTTGGACAGGATGTACTGCACCGGCTGGCCGTCCTCCACCTCGGCGGCGGCGAGCCAGGTATCGTTGGGCTCATAGGGATCGGCGCCGCCCTCGTCTACGCGGATGCGCAGTTCGGTGCGGGGCGAAGTGGTGCTCTCCCGGTACAGGCGCAGGGCGTACAGGCCTTCCTGCTCGCAGGCCAGCACGTTGATATGGCGGTAATTGACCTTCATAGCCGACATGAGTTTGTCCCCGTTGGGAGCGTACAGGTCATAACAGAAGGTGTCGGAATAGTCACTGTTCAGATCCAGCAGATTGAGGGTGTACAGTTTGGAGGATTTTCCTTCATCCAGAGCCGCTTCAAAGGTGAACCAATCCTCGTCACCCGCACCGCCCATAACGAAGGTGTCATCTGTACCGATAGGCAGGCGGGTGGCCTCCGTCAGGCTGTCGTTGGGTTCGTTTTCATCGCCCTCCAGCACGGTGGCGGTGACGGTAAAGGTCTCGGTGGAGCGGTTGGTTTTGTTCACATTATCGTAGTAACTACACGCACAGAATGTGAACAGACCGTCCTCCGCAGCGTGGTAGTAGTCGGTGCGGTTGCCGTTAACAGTATAACCGTTGATCAAGTCACCGTACGAGTTTGCATCCGTTCCAAAATAATAGGTTCCCCGGGTGGCGTAATTGAAGCCGCCCAGTTCCAGTTTCACATCCTGCCCCGCCTTCAGATCGATGGCGAACCAATCAGTGTCATAATAGCCCAACTGGAATGCCGCCGGCACACCGGAGGTCAGTTCATAGGCAGTTTCCTCGGTGTTGTTGTTCTCACAGGCATCGTTGTCGATGACGGTAACGGTGAAGGTTCCGGATTCTATCCACGGCATATCCGATCCATACCAATAATCGTACCATATACTCAGATAAACCGCGCCGTCCGCAGGGGCAAAGCACCGCTCCAATCCGTTTTCACTGTTCCAACATTGGAGCGCCTCACCCTCGGAATCGCGAAAAGACACACCAAAGCCCTCACTGCACTCCACCATGACGATCTGGCCGGGCTGGGCCTCCAGTACAAACCAGTCGTCATCCAGTTCATCACAGACGATCTCATATTCCACACCCGGTTCCACCGCAACAGCAGCAGCCTGCGTGTTGTTGGGTTCATAGGCATCGTTGTCGGTGAGAGTGACGGTAAAGGTCACAGTCTGCGCGGCGCGGGATACGATCTTCAGATAATAAGTTCCCGCCGCCTCCGCCATGCCATGGCGGTCATCGGTAGCATCATCCCAGGACAGGCTGAACTTGTTTTCATCCTTGTCCCAAAGGGTCACCGACAGGTTATCGCCAAGGCCGCTCACCGTGATAAACTGACCGGTATCTGCTTTGAACTTATACCAGTAGTTGTCCTCTTTCATAGTCACCTTTTTGGCGGTACCCACGGTGACGGACTCTGCCGTGCCCATAGTGCTGCCGGCAAAACTCACCGGAGCCATGGCAAACAGCATGACCGCGGCCAAAAGAATGCTGACGATTCGTTTCAGTTTCATAACGGTTCCTCTTTTCTGTTATCCGATTTCCGTTTCCGCGAACGCGCGGTACAGGAAGGTGACGATCTGTCCTCTGGAGCAGACCGCATCCGGGCTGAAGGTGGTCTCGCCGGTGCCGGTGGTGATGCCCTTCATATAGCACCACGCAATGGACTCAAAGGCCCAATCCGGCAGGTCACGGAAGGGGATGTAGAACATCCAGGCTCCCTGGAATCCGCCGCCCTCGGCCTGCACGTTTCGGTACAGGAAGGTGACGATCTGGGCACGGGTACAAGGCTCTTCCGGCCGGAAGGTACTGCCGTCGCCGGTACCTTTGGTGATGCCTCGCTCCACCGCCCACAGGACGGCCTTGTAGTAATAGGCATCGGCGGAAACATCGGTGAAGGGATTTTCCGCAGCGGCAGGCTCCGGACACCCCTCTGCCCGCCACAGGAAGGTCACCGCCTGTGCCCGGCTGCAGGGAGCGTCCGGCGAAAACACGCCGGGCGCGGTGCCGGTGGTGATCCCCTGCTCCGCCGCCCACAGGGCGGCCTTGTAATAATAGGCCTCCGCCGAAAGGTCAGTAAACATCGGTGTCATAGGTGTGTCCTCCTTGGGAGTCTCCGGTTCCGCGGGGCGTGCTTCCCCACCGTCGGTCTGTCGAATGGGGACACGCACCTGCTCGGTGGAAACAGCCACAGCTTGGCCGTTTTCGTTGCTGACGCCGCCGGCGCTCACCTTCACAATGCCGGAGTTTGCCTCGGCATCCTCTGCCACCCGAAAGGTCAGCGTGACCAGCGTGCCGTCACCGGTCACATCGCTGAGCCCTGCCCACGCAAGGCGAAGCTGTCCCTCGGCATCGCTGTTGGAGGCCAGAAATCCGTTGGAGAAGGTGTCGCTCAAAGCGAGGCCCTGCTCCTCCAGCCGCAGCACATCGGCATCCCATTCCAGCGTCAGGGACCAGGCCGCCACGCCGGGATTCCCGGTGAGGTCAAGGGTGACAGTGACCGTTTCTCCCGGCGAGGCGTTGCCCGCCTGTCCGGAAATGACCGCATCGGCGGCAAACGCCGGAACAGCGCCCGCCAGCAGCAGCAGGATCAAAAGTACAGATGTGAGCCGTTTCATAAAATTCCTCCCCGGAATTACTTCTTTTGATAAATAACAGCTATATTATACTCTTATTTTTGAGGATTTTCAACAAAAACACCCTTTCGCCGTAAGCGAAAGGGTGTTTTTGTTTGGAATTAGTCTTCCCAGTTGTGTCAGACATCCTGGATATCGTCATTGGCCTCCATAACTTCCAACATCTTTTCCATGTTCTTGATGTCGTCCTCGTTGGTCAGAGCGGTGTAGGTCTGGACAGATTTTGCATATCCATTTTTTGGGTTTAAAATGCATCTTTGAATCACGCTTTTTGCGCATGTTTTTCATAATAAAAATGAGCATTTAGCGTAGTTCAATTTTAACTGACTGGCTCTTCCCTGTCAAGTTGAGCTATGACATCTGTAAAAGAGTCTCAGGCGCTGCTTGGTAAGGGGGGCGTGGGGGGATACCTTGCCAGCGCCAAGCCTGATTTTACGGAGGCGTAGCCGGAGAAAAATTTGGCCAAGGCGCAAGGTAAATCCCCCACAAAGTTGACTGATTACATCTTAAATAAAATTAATATTATAGCTAATTAGTCAACTTTACCACTGCATGAACTCACCAAGAATTAAGTTCGTGGTAGAGGCATACCATGCAGGCAGCTGAAACACTTTTTCGTTCGAGTCATTCAACCATGCATCCAGTACTTTTTGCATATTCTGGCTTTCATTAGTTTCTGCCCTATCATTTATAGCACGCCGAAGCGAAGCTTTTAATTCTTTTTTCACCGCGTCTGTATTAGCCTCCTCATACCGCAAGATGGACTCATCCTCAGCAACAACATGAAAAAGTGTATATACGTTCGTCCAACCATATTGTTTCAGCATGGCCTCTTTCAACCGTTCATAATAAAGCTTCGTCTTGGCTCTACTGGCATGCAATACCCACATGTTGGCACATCCCATTGAAGTCATAATGTTACTTTGTAACGTTTCATAGGTACGTTTTTCTTCGGTACTAGCAACATGGCGTAAGCCGCTGGTAGTTACCACATATAACTTTTCCTCATATGTGAGTAATTTCTTCTTTTGCATGCAGTAAGCGCTGACAGAAACACTTTCTTGAACAACTCCGCCGTATCATTGATGACCCTTTGAAAGGTATGTAGTGCAACGCCGTAGTCCATCACAAACTGCTCCTGCTGCTCTTCATCGTAAATATTTTTATCAAATATCCCCAGATCAATTCCCCATTGCCGCATTGTCGTCTCGTGGTCTCCACCATATTTAGCCAACAGCGAAAGCAAAAGCGGTTCTATACAGCGAAGGTACTTGGCTCGGCCATCTTCACGAGGCAATGGCACTGGATATACTTCCTTTATGATAAAAGCATTACCTTGTTGCTCCCAGAGAAAATATCTTTCCCATTCTTTAAGCTGAGCCTTTTTTGAATCCCCACCCTTCACCTGTTCTTCCAGAAGCGCACATAAGGCTCGATAGCTCTTTACTCTTAACCCAACCTGTACTGCACTTAACTTCATAACTATACCCTCCTGCTAAAACAGAATAAATTACCATAAACAAGGTGCTTGTATACACCACTTAAAACATACCGCATTTGAAAAAAGGTGGAAAGAGTTAATCCTTCCACCTTTTGGGTTATTTGCTTAGAAATCCTTTGCCTCACAGAGAGGTGCGTAGGAAGTGCTGTTCACAAGGAATGCCTTGTAGGTGCAGCCGGACTTGTGGGTAAGCCCGTTCATGGTGTAGGTGCCGTCTGCGCTGACGGTCATGGTCTGCACAGCCACCATCTTGCCGCCATTGTACTGGGCAACAATCAAGGTGCCGGAATCCTTAAGGTTCTCCACTGTGACCTTGATGCCGTCCGTGGTGGAGCCGCTGAGGGTGGTGCCCTTGATGGTGAAGGTGCGCTGAACGATGAGCCAGTAACCGTCCTTCTTGAACGTGGCAGTCTCGCCGTTCATCGTAACAGTCACATCAGGCTTTGTGGTCTCATTGCCCTCTGCATAATAGAATTCATATCCCGCCTTGGGTTTGATCAGCACGGTGAAGGTGTAAGACTTACCTACTTCAAACTTGTCTGCAGCCGTCATTGTGGTCGTGCCACCTTCATGCTTCTCCCACATCATGCCGTTGGTGTAGCCGAAGTCATCCCTATCGTGGATCACATAGCCTGCGCCCTCAGGAAGGACGACCTCATAAGAAGGCGTACCACCAGCTGCCGGTGCAGTAACATTAACCTCTACCGCAGTAATTTCGTGGGTCTTAAACTTTGGGGTCAGGTAGGTGTTTTCGGTAATCGATGTATCGAAGTCGAACAGTTCACCATCATCGGTGTACCAGCCGAGGAAGGGTCTGTCCACACCGGCGGGATCTTCGGGATCTTCAGGCTTGGTCACGGTCTCGCCTTCCATCACATTCTGTTTATCAATAATCGTTGTTCCATCTTCTGCCAGGAAGACAACCGAATAGTTGGCGAGAGCGGTGAACTTGACCGGCACATTAGTTTCAACACCGAGTTCGCTGCTGTACAGATTCAGCTGTGCCGTGTAGGTTCCTCTCTCCAGTCCGGAATTAGACAAGATCTCCACGGTTACGCTTTCGCCGGGGGCAAGGTTCTTGCCAACGGGAGTGCCATCCACAATAAAGGCAGAAGCATTCGCTCCGGTCAGATGAATGCCAATGTCCTGTGTGAGCGTCATGTTACCCGTGTTGGTGATGGTCAGTGTCTGGCGATCAGCCGAGGGGATGCCGGAGAACTCCAGTGCAGTGGGATTTACGCTGATTTCATAGACAGGTTCTGCGGACTTGTAAACCGTGGTCTTCTTGGATGCGTAGATCTCATCCGTAGTCTCGGTCTTGTCAAAGGGGCCGTCCAGCGTCCATGCAGGAGAAGCATCAGCGTGTGCGCCGTAATCCTGATAGGAGTTCTCCCACCAGATGAGGGTCATGGTTCCCACTTTCTTGAGGATGTTGTCACCGCCGCCAGCGTTATAAACGGGATGGCTACCGTCGTAAGTGCCCTGATTACCACTGGTGTCGATGGTCACATTGCCAAAGGTATTGATGACGATATCAGCACCTTCGCCATTCACTCGGAGGCCGTTTGCGCCCTCATCACTTTGGGAAGCTGTACATGTGGCGGTGAAAGAGGAACTGTAGGTGATCGTGATGCCGGTTTCGGCCAGAATGCCGTAGGCGGTGTAAGTGGAGTTGTTTCCGCTGTTCATATTGGTCGCAACAACCGCACTGCCGGCAAGGGTCACGCTGCCATTCGGTGCATAGATACCGGCGCACTCACCAGGCCAGGTGCTGTTAATCGTCAGCGTTCCGTAGCTGTCGGAGGTGACGGTAATATCGCCGTTGGCGCTTTCCAGGCCCTTTGTGTAACCGTTGATGGTGATCGTGTTGTCACCCACCAGCTTGATGTTCAGGTCACCCTCACTGTAGATGGTAAAGCCCTCATAGCCCTGAAGGATCAATTCGTTAGCGGCGGCGTCGTACCATGCCACGCAGGACTCGTTTTCTTCCAGCGCATCGGTAGCGGCAGCTTCATAGAAATTGCCGTCATAGATCAAATAGGGCGTATCCACCGTCAAATCAGCCTCGATATAGGTACCCTTTCCGTAGTTGACCGTCACCTTGGCATTGGGGTCTGCGGCAACGAAGGTGCGGCTGATGATGATCTCGGAAGCATCATCGCCCTTGGTGACACCCGCTTCTCCACCGTTGAGGGTGGCGGATACGAGTGCCGGGGCGGTGAAGGTATTGCCAATCGCTTTCAGCCAGACTTTCAGGGTATAGGTCTCACCGGCGACGAAGGGAGTACTGATGTTGACGGAATCGCCGTCCGCATCCGTCCAAGAGACGCCCTTGTAATAGTAGTTATTCTCGATGTCCTTGGCGGCATAGGATGCCCCGTCAGGCACCGCAGCGTCAAAGGAAGGAAGGCGTCCGCCCACGGGAATCGCCACGGTGGCAGCAGCGGAAGTGAGGGGTGTTGCAACAGTGAACTGCTTCTCGATGACAAGGAGTGTGCCGTCCAAGGTAAACTCAGCATCTTCGCCGTTGACCGTGATGGAAAGCTTGCTTGCCTCGGGGAAGGCAGCACTGTCCGTGCGGCTGAAGTTCAGATAAAGGGTGTAGGTCTCACCTGCTTCAAATTTGTCAAAGTCATCGCTGCCATTCGCATCATACCAAGCAGGAGTTACCTTGCAGTTCATGTTGTCGGAGAAGGTAATGCTGGAGTTCTGCGTGGAGTTCGTGCCCGGAGCAGGAGCCGCCAGATCGGTCACCGCAATGTAGTAGTTGGCGGTGTAAACGGTGGTCCAGCGACCGTGGTAGGTCTCGTCTTCCGTTTCGACCTTCTTGAAAGCACCCTCGGGGTAGCTCCATTCGGGAGAGGCATCCGCCTCAATCGTAGAACCACCCATGTCATACTTACAATCGTCCCACTTCAGCGTCATGGTGCCTACATTGGTGAGGATGTTCTTGCCACTTGCGTTATAAACTGCGTGGCTTCCGTAGTAGGTACCATCAGTGGCGCTGGTGTCAATGGTCACATCGCCGGTGGTATTGATGACGATATCCGCACCGGAGCCGTCCACACGCAGACCGTTGGCAGTTTCGTTTTTATTCTCGTATCCCGACACGGTCGCAGCAAAGGATGCGCTGTTTTTGATGTCGATGCCGTTCTGCGCACGGATGCCATAAGAAGTGTATCCGGAAACATTGTTCTGTTCGAGCGTGACGGAAACATCTGCACCGCCGGAGAGAGTCACTTTACCATTCGGCGCATAGATACCGACCAGTTCACCGTACCAGGTGTCGGCTATCGTCAGCTTGCCGGAATTGCCGGAAGTGATGGTGATGTCGCCGTTCTCGCTCATAAGGCCCACCGTGCCGCCGTTGAAGGTCAGGGTGTTTTCGCCCCGGAGATCCACGGTGATGTCCTTGTTGCTGTAGATGTTGTCACCGGTGAAGTCTTTGAGATACAGCGTTCCGTTTGACGGATTAAAGTATGCCGTGCAGCCGTCGGAACCAAGCGTACCTGTATTCGAAACTTCGCCGTTCACCAGATACTGCATGGTGGCGGTCAAGGTGCGCTTAGAGGACTTGCCGTTGTTGATGATGACCTGATCCGCATTGTCGGGGATATCCTCATACACGGCAGTCAGGGCCACATCACGGGTGGGCATGGTGAACTTGACGGTAACGGAGTTTTTGCTGGTGCCTTCCACAAAGGTGAGGCCGTCCACGCCGCTCCATTCTTTGAACTGCTGTCCGCTGGGGGCGGTGTTTGCCGTGACGGTGACAATAGAATCCACAGCGCAGGTGGCTTTGGTGCTATCGCCGATCTTGCCGCCGGTCACGCTGACCTCATAGGCACTCTTGGGGCCCCAGTCAATGGTGAAGGGTTCGCTGTAGAACCATTTGTAGGCGGTATCGCCTGGGTTTCTCCCGGCGGGGGCATTGTAGTCATACTGCACCGCGATATAATAAGTGCCATTTCCCGCGTAGCCATAGCCTGCCACATAAGGTGCTCCACGCTCTATCAGAGCAGGCGCGTCACCGGACGGCAAGTAGCCACCCGAAGCGTCACCAACGTTTTCGGTAGTGATCTTCCGGCCATAAACCGTTTGAGCCTGATCGTAAAGCTTAAAGCTGACAGAGCCGGTTTTGTATTTCTCGCCATCGACCTCCACGGTTTCGCTGGAGAGGTTGAAGGTCGGAACGCCAACGAATGCCTGATACATGGCGTGGAGCTGAACGGGCTGTGAGCCGATCTTCAGCTGAATGATGCGGTCGTTGGCATCGGTGCCATTGACGTATTGCGGTGTGCCGTAGTCAGTCTGCCACTTGAGGAAGGGAAGGCCAACATCGGTCGCCGGCGTCCGGATCGTCGCGATCTCGCCCACCAGATATTCCTGGATATCCACGACCTCTTCGCCAGAGGGGTAATAGCCGGTGCCGATGATCACGGTGCTCTTGTTGGTGCCATAGCGATAGGTGGAGGTAATGGTTTTACCGTAGTTAGAACCTAACTCGAAACGTTTATCGTCATCGACCTCGGTACGGACGGCGAAGTTGGACGCCGCATAAGTCCACGCAGGCAAGGCGTCTGTAGCCTTGTTGTCGTGCAGATAATACGTCAGCGCCATGGTACCGACCTTGGTCAGCACGTTGCTGCCGTTGGGGTTATAGACCGGGCAAAAGGAAAAATCCTCATGATCATTCGTGTCGATTTTCACATCGCCGTTCGTATTCACGATGATTTTCTTTCCGCTGCCGTCCACATACAGACCAACGACACCGTATAGGGCAGTGTTGTTGCCATTGTTTTCAAGATCAGCGTTGAAAGAAGCATCTTCCAGAATCTCAATGCCGCCATTGGCGTGGATGCCGTAGAGTCGTTCATCGTGGGAAGACGCAATAAATTCCAGATTTACGTTGACCGAAACACCGTCAGAGAGGGTCACCTTGCCCGCAGGGGCGCTGATGCCCTTTACCACACCATCGGGCGATGGACCGCCAATGTTCAGTGTACCGTGGCCCTTGATCGTCAAATCGCCGGTCTCTGCCCGAATGCCGACATCAGTGCCGTTGAGAGCGATACTGTTGCTGCCATTGAGCAGAACGGTAATTTCGCCGTTTGCAATTACATAGGCGCCGACATAACCCTGAAGGGTCAGCGTGTTGTTCGCCACATCAAAATATGCAGTACACTCATCCATGCCCAGTGTGCCGGATGTAGCCGATCCTTTGCCCACCAGATAGGGCCTTTCGGCGGTCAGCTCCACTTCCGTAGCACCGGGCAACATGGTGACTTTGGTTGCCGCTGTTCCCGCCGCCAGCGATGTGGCGGGCAGCATACCGATGACCATGGCGAGGGTCAAGAGAATGCTTAAAATTCGTTTTTTCATATTCATCGCTCCTTTTTCAGAGTGCGTTTTCTCCGCTAAGTTATAGTTAAGTAAATTTTACCAAAAAAAAAAAAAACAAGGCTTTTATGAAAAAAGCCTTGTTTTCGAAACGATTCCAATATTATCATGCTGTGAACAGTCGCTTACCGGCTCACTTTTCGGGCACGAATCAGCGTACTTTTACTGATCCCCGTCAGTTTTTCCACCTGTCCATAAGATTGCCCACTCTCCAAAAGTTGGAGCGCATGGTTGATCTGTGTTGGCAGGTATTTTTTCGGTCTCCCCTCTCGATAATTCGGATCTTGTCTGGCGATGGCTTTGCCCGTCTGGGTGCGCTCCACGATCATACCACGTTCATACTCTGCGAACGCAAGCATCACGGTGAGAATTAGATTGCCGGTAAGGGTGTTCTCGATCAAGCCCATGTTCAGGATATGTACACGGACTCCCCTTTCAAATAAACTTCTGACGGTCTCAACGCCTTCAATGGCCGTTCTTGCAAAACGATCCAGCTTGCACACCACCAAGGTATCCCCTTCTTGGAGGCGGCACAGCAGCTTTTGAAACTTTGGTCTTGCCATGGTCTTGCCACTGCAAGCCTCTTCTATGATCTCTTGACAGCCATACTTCTCCAACGCAGCAACCTGACTTTCCAGACTGTTGCCATCCCGACACTGTCCCAACGTGGACACTCTCGCATACCCGTATATCATCAAAAAACCTCCTGATTTATGATCCTATTATATGACACCGTGAAAAGCCTTGATTTTACGCAGACTCTGCACCAGTGCCAAAACTTAAAAGTTACGAAGATGCGAGGGGGGATTTGGTCAGCTTATATAGCCCCCAAAGTTCCCCCTCGTTTTGAAGTTCACATTTCAAGCACCATCTGCTCCCGACAGTCGAGACAGCCGATGTTCACGTTTTTGGTAGCCCGTACCGAATTGCCGCAGCAAGGGCAGATATACTTGCGGGTGCTGGATGCTTTTCGGGGCAGCGTGTTCCCTGTTCCGCTGTGGGTTCCTGTGCCCGGAGCATGAAAGCCGGTAAACTCGTTGCGGTTGAGCAAAATATCCGTCAGGCCATTTTCGATAATGAAGTCCAACAGTTCCTCGGTGGGTGCAGTGTGTGCCCAACCGTACTTGTCGCTGTGCTCCACTGCAAGCCCCCGTGCTTCGGCAGCATCCTTGAAGCGTCGGTTATGATAAGTATATCCCCTGCTCGTGTCTTTCACCCCGTTTTCAAAGTTGTAGTAGTGCACCATTTCATGAAGTAAGGTAGCCGTGACTTCTTCAATGGGGCGTGCCAGTGTACCGGCTCCGATGTTGATCTCATGGGTGGCTCCCAGTTTGGAAACCCAGGTATCCTCACTGAGTGAGAAGTGCCCGTATGCTTTGGGCGTAGATTGGATGGTGATGGTTGGTCTTGAAAGCGTAGATTCAAAATACGCCTGATTGAGAAGGTCAAAAATCTTGTTCAGGTAACCGGCAACTCGGTTGTAACTTGTCAGCTGTTTCATTTTGTGCTCTCCTTCTTGAATTTGGAGAGAGGGCAAGTTATAATGTCCTTGCCCCCTCCTGTTGGTTGTGGGTGAAGCTCTTTGCCTGTGGCTTTGGTCGGCGTTCAGGCAAGGGGCTTTTTTCATGCGCTGATAGTAAATCTGCGACTGGCGCTCTGCTTGATGAAGCTCTTGTACATGTCAGGCAGTGCCTTTTTAAATGCGGTGGAATCAAATCGCTGTGTCAGGACGCTTGTCCATCGGATGGTGAATCTTCCCACTTGCAGCTCCTCGGTATCTCTTAATAACATTTCCTGTTTGATCAGATCCCGAAGCTGCTCGGCTTCTGCCCGTGCTTCCTCGATCAGGTTCTCCCATTCCTGCAGTTTTTCAATGTGCTGAACCAATTCCATAGATGACATTTTTTACGCTCCTTTTTCGTGTTTTTTGTGATCGCCTTTCAGCATCTTTATTATAGCATACTGGTACCAGTATGTCAAATTGCAGATTATACAACATTTCATTATGGTTTTTGTGCATTTAGCATACTGGAACCACCATGCCCATTGTGATATAATAAGGTGCGAGGTGATATGATGGGCAAGACTTCCAACCAGTCAAAGGACAAATACAACGCCAAGGCGTACGATGATATCCGTCTGCGTGTACCAAAGGGACAAAAGGAGCGTATTCAGGCATATGCAGAGCAGAACGGCGAGAGCTTGAACGGCTTTCTGAATCGGCTGATAGAACAGGAACTCAACAAGAATAAGTAAATCGAACGGCACCCTGGGGTAGCAAAAACCTCAGAGTGCCGTTCTTTTTTTCATATTATTACTAGGTGATCGTTCTTATCACTGATTGGAGATGTAAGGATTCGTTACATGCTTCTCCCCTTCCGATCCTACGGCCGAACGTGCGCATCCATATTTCAAACAAACCATTGTACCATTCGATCATTAGACCTTTAGGTTTGTCAGCGGGCTAGATTTTGTGGCCAGCGTGACGATGCTTTCATCCTGCATGGACTGAAGGTAGCGTTTGGTGATGTTAATGTTTTCGTGTCCAAGGAGGCGGGACAGGGAGTATACATCCAGCCCGTTCTTCAAATTAGCCTGCGCATAATAGTGCCGTGCGGTATGTGGCGAGCAACGGATGGTTGACCGAACATTGGCACGTTCATTGGCCTGTGTGAAAATATGTTCCAGGGCTTCTTTTGTAAGCATCCGTCCTGTTCTGGACAAAAAGTACCGATCATCCTTCAGCGTATTATCAAAGAAATAGGCATCCTTCATCCGCTCATATTTGATCATCAGCTTTTTGACATAAGGTGTCAGGGGCACATGCCGTTCCTTGTTGCCCTTGCCGTGAAGAAGAATCACATTATCACGGATATCGGAGGCGGCGATGCTGCAGATCTCAGAGTTTCGTGCGCCTGTGTCAAATGCAACAGCCAAAATCAGCTTGTTTCTCATGGACAAATAGCTTTTCCCATCGAAGGCTCCGATCAGCCGCCTAACCTCTTCATCGGTGAAGGTGTTGATCAGCACCTTTCCTTCCCGCTGCCATCGCACCTTCAGCACAGGGTTATCGGAAATATATCCTTCCTCTACCGCATACTTGAAAAAAGCACGCATGGCTTTGAGAACGCCGTTGATGTAACTCGGTTTGAGTCCCTTTTGAATCAGCTTTTGAAAATACACTTTCAAGTGCGTTGGTTTTATCAGCTGCAATTCTTTCAGGCCGAACTCACCTTCCAAAAAGTCCAGGCACAGCTTGTTGGTATTGTAGTACCCACTAACCGTTCTTGGTGTTAAGCGTCTTAGTGTACAGTCCAGTCTGAACTCTGCCAAACATTCCTTTGCTAACAAAAAAATCACCCTTTCGCAGTTACGCAAAAAGGTGATTTTAGATGCATTTTAGGGGGCTTCGTTTCTCAAACAGATGTCGCAACTCAAAAGTCGATTTTCAAAAATCGTAACTTTTTCGATTATAAAATCAACTATTTTATTACAAAACATCAGCTTTTGAGAAC
This sequence comes from Clostridia bacterium, assembly GCA_017559995.1. Classification (GTDB taxonomy): domain Bacteria; phylum Bacillota; class Clostridia; order Oscillospirales; family Butyricicoccaceae; genus UBA4644. Next base: position 22,995 of record JAFYPP010000089.1, read on the forward strand.
TATTTTACTCTTCCCAGTTGTGCCAGACGTCCTGGATGTCGTCGTTGGCTTCCATGACTTCCAGCATCTTCTCCATGTTCTTGATGTCGTCCTCGGAAGTCAGAGCGGTGTAGGTCTGGGGCACCATCTGGATCTCGGCCTTCAGGAACTCCAGGCCCTCGGCCTTCAGAGCTTCCTTGACGGTCTCGAAATCATCGGGATCGGTGTAGACCTCGAAGATGTTCTCGTCCACCTGGAAGTCGGCGGCACCGGCCTCCAGAGCCTGCATCATGACGGTCTCCTCGTCCAGATCCTCGCCGTTGATGACGATGACGCCCTTCTTGTCGAACTGCCAGGAAACGCAGCCGGAAGCGCCCATGCCCTTACCGTACTTGTCCAGATAATGACGGACTTCGGCGACGGTACGGTTCTTGTTGTCGGTCAGAGCGTCCACCAGGACGGCGACGCCGCCGGGACCGTAACCTTCATAGGTGACGTGCTCGTAGTTTTCGGTAGCGGCGCCGGACTTATACTTGTCCAGAGTGCGCTTGATGTTGTCGTTGGGGACGTTTTCGCTCTTGGCACGGGAAATAACGGCAGCCAGCTTGGAGTTGGAGTTGGGGTCAGCGCCACCACCCTCCTTGATGGCGATAGCCATCTCGCGGGCGTACTTGGTAAAGATCTTGGCCTTCTTGGCGTCGGCAGCGCCCTTGGTCTTCTGAATATTATGCCATTTGGAATGTCCGGACATTGTGGGTTCCTCCATGTATGATAAAATTAAAAAATAAACGCATTTTTCTAATCATCCATTGTAGCACAAGCTTTTACCGCTGGCAAGTCTTTTTGGGTATAATCCCGCAAAATCATTGCAAAATAACAGCGAAAACCTTGGGAGGTGAAGTGAAATGGACAAGTGCAACTGCCACAAGCATGAAAAGCAGGACAAGAAGGGCAAGAAAAACGATCAGCCCGAAAAGCAGCTGTAAGGATAAAAAGCGGCGGAGCACAGGCTCCGCCGCTTGGTGGTTCAGGTTTCCTCCAGTTCCCGCTGTTCCCTCCAGCGGCGGCGCTGACATTTTTCCATACCAATGGACCGCCAGACCAGCAGCAGGCCGCAGCCCAACAGCAAAACCGAGGCGCGCCAGTCCGCAAAGCTGTACTGAACAAAAAATGCAGCGATCACTTCGCAGAAGCCTATGTAACGGTTCAAAGAATACCATTTGGGAAAGGGCAACTGCCGCTTCCGGTAGCGCAGGCGTCCGTAAAACTCCGCCAAAAAGACGCAAATGCCCAGCAGACTGAAAATAAGACCGTAGTCACGCCCCTCCGGCTGAGACCCAAAAAGGCACAGCGCCCAGGCCAGACTCTGACAGGCAACACCGGCATTGCCGATGGATTGCCAATTTCCGCGGACAGCGGGTGTAAGCCCGGGCAGTTCCGGCCGGGGCTGCGGAATCCGATTGTGCGGATGCAGCATCACGCGTTCCCCTTTCTTTGATTGGTGAGCAGACCGAGAAACAGGCCTGCCGCCGCTGAAAACAGCCAGATGGCAACGACGGCAAGGCCGGCACCCAGCCCGTTATGATGGACGAGAAGTTTGACATACAGATACAGGCCGGCGGAAACAGCGGCACAAGTGCCTGACAGAATGCCGCACAGGCGTCTTTTCAAAAAATGCCCCACTACTGCCCCCGCAAGGACAATGGCGGCAGCGATCAGCCAAAATCTCATACGATACCCCTTCCTCGGTTAAAAGAACTTGGGCAGTGAATACACCAATCCGGCAAGGATCGGCCACACCAGCGCCAAACCCACCAAACCCACCAGTACGTACTTCCACAGTTTGATCTCCTGTCCGCGCTTTTTCCGGTCCTGATAATCATAACCCGCCACGCCGATCACAAACAAACCGATTCCAAAAAGAACCCACATCAGAATCCATGGTTCGCCCATAGAGAGTCCTCCTTTCCTTGTAGTACCTTCAGTATGACAGAGTTCGCTGCAGCAGGCAAGTCTTTCGCCCGAAACTTCAGAAAGAATTAAGAAAAGTCGCCCAAAGGCGACTTTTCTGCGGGTCGATGTGGTCATCGACCCCTACATAACACATTATTCCCAGGTTTCCCAGACTTCGGGACAATAGCCCACGGTGGCCTGCTTGCCGTTGCGGACGATGGGGGTGCGCAGCAGAGAGGGATCCTCCAGCAGACGCTCCTCCTTCTGGCTGTCATAGGCCATATACTTCAGGGTCGCGGCCTCCTTGGCCTTGGGGTCGATGAGGTTATCCAGACCGCCCACTGCCTGCTTGACGCTCTGCAGCTCCCGGGGGCTGAGGCCCTTCTGCGGCAGGTCGATGGCCTGAAACTTCACCCGGCGCTCCTGAAACCAGCGCTGGGCTTTTTTGGTGTCAAAACACTTATTTTTTCCGTAGATCTGAATGTTCATAGTTACTGCCCCAATCGTTTAAAGTTTCGGCCAAAGACCTCGCTGATATTGGAGATCATCATAAAGGCCTGCTCGTCCTGCTCCAGGATCAGCCGCTTCAGCGTGCCGGTCTCGTGACGGCGGACAACACAGATAAGCACGGTGCGCTGGTCACCGGTATACATACCGGTAGCATCCATACCGGTACAGCCGCGGTGGAGCTCCTCCATAACGGCGCCGGCCACCTCCTTGGGTTTGGAGGTGATAATCATGGCGCTCTTCTGGACATCCATGCCGTAAACCATTTTGTCAATGACCATAGAGGTAAGATAGCTGGTGATCATGGCATACAGGGCGCTGTCCAGATTTTCGTAGATCAGTGCCGAGCCAATGATGACGAACATATTGATGACGAAATTGGTGGCGCCGATGGGCAGATCCATTTTGCCGTTCAGCCATTTGGAAATAATGTCCACACCGCCGGTAGTGCCGCCCGCCCGGAAGATCAGGCCGTAACCCACACCCATGACCACACCGCCGTACAGGGCGGCGAGGAGCATCTCACCGTAGTAGGCAGGCAGGATCGGCTCCAGAATGTCGGTAAACACCGAACTGACCACGATGGCGAAGGCGGTCTTGACAAAAAACTCCCGACCCATGTTTCGCCAGCCAAGGAACAGCAGAGGGATATTCAGCACGATGGTCACCACACCGATGGGCATCGACCACAGGAAGTTGGCCACCAGAGCCAGACCGGAAACGCCGCCCATGGGGATGTGCAGCGGCTTGATAAAATACAGCTGGCCCAGGGCATAGATCAGCGAGCCGACGGTGATGAACAGGTAGTTCAGCAGTTCTTCTTTGGGAAAACGCAGTTTTTTCATAGGGTTCCTTTCTCCATTTGGGAAATCAGGTAAGCGATAGCGTGTTCTTGATAGGGCGGCAGGATATGCCGGGCGATGGACAGGATCTGGGGACAGGCGTCGGCCGGAGCGCAGCTGTGAAAGGCGCTTTGCAGCAGCTGCACATCGTTGGTGCCGTCACCGGCCACGTAGACATTCTCCGGGCGGATGCCCAGATACTCCCACAGATGCTTTGCCGCGACGCCCTTATTGGCTTCGGGATGCATGATCTCCAGCATATGGGGCGAAGAGAACTGCACGAAAAACACACCGGGGAACCGCTTGGGGATAAAGGCCGCGACCCGTTCCAGAGCCGGGGTCTCCCCCGTCACCACAAGACTCAGCCAGGGCTGGGGAATGTCTTCCGCGGGGCAGAAATTCCACGGCATTTTCACATTTTGAAAGTGGCGGCGAGTCCAGTAATGATCCTGCGCCACATAGGGCCGGTGGTCGGCGTAAACCTCGATGCCGATATCGGGAAAGGTCTGTTCCAGCGCCTTGCACAGAGCAAAACCGTCTGCGCCGACGCAGGTGTCAAGCACATCGGCTTTCCGGCCGAAATCATAGATCACCGAGCCGTTATACAGGATGGCCGGTGCGTTGATCTCCAGTTCCGGGAAGAAATGCTCCATGCCGGCCTTGCTGCGGCCGGTGGCTACGGTGAACAGACCGCCGTTGTCCATAAAGCAGCGGACGGCCTTTCGGTTCTCTTCCGAGATGTGATGATCATCGTAAAGATAGGTGCCGTCCAGATCGGTGAGGATCAGTTTTCCTTCAAACCGTTTCATGATAGTTTCTCCAGTTTATCCAAAAATAACCGGAAATAGGCCGGCAGCCGGCTTTCCACCTGCCGGGGCTGTCCGTCGGCAGGATGAAGGAAGGACAGACACCGGGCGTGCAGGCACTGACCGCCCAGATCCACCTTGGATTTGGAGGGGCCGTAGACCTCGTCACCGGCGATGGGGTGGCCAAGGCTGGCCATATGCACGCGGATCTGGTGGGTGCGGCCGGTCTCCAGCTTGCAGCGGACGTGGGTATAGCCGGGATACCGGGCAATGACCTCCCAGTGGGTCACCGCTCTGCGGCCGTCGGGGACGATGGCCATCTTCTTGCGGTCCTTGGGACTGCGGCCCAGAGGCGCGTCCACCGTTCCTGCGTCCTCTTTCAGGTTGCCGATGACTACCGCCTCATAGGTGCGGGACAGGGTGTGATCCTTCAGCTGCTCGGACAGATACAGATGGGCCCGGTCGTTCTTGGCAATGATCAGCAGGCCGGAGGTATCCTTGTCGATGCGGTGGACGATGCCGGGGCGAAAAGCGCCGCCGATGCCCGAAAGGCTGTCGCCGCAGTGATACAGCACGGCGTTGACCACCGTGCCGTCGGGATTGCCGGGAGCGGGATGTACCACCATGCCCTTGGGTTTGTTGATGACCAGCAGATCGTCATCCTCATAGGCGATGTCCAGGGGAATATTCTGGGGTACGGCGTCGATGGGTTCGGGATCGGGCAGATCCACCCGGATAGTCTCGCCGCCCGTCAGCTTATAGTTCTTTTTCAGGGGTTTCTCCCCCAGCAGCACCTGACCGTCCTCCAGCAGGCGCTGGGCGGCGGAGCGGGTCAGTTCTTCCAGCCGGTCGGACAGGAACTGGTCCAGACGGCAGCCTTTTTCTTCAGGCGTCGCAGTCAGAAACACCGTCTCCATCGTTGGACGCCTCCTTTTTGGCTTTTTCGATCTTGGGCTCCATCACCAGAATATAGAGGATCATCATGCCCACGCCCACGCACAGGAAGATGTCCGCTACGTTGAAGATGGGAAAATCGATCAGGCAGAAATCAAACATATCCACCACGTATCCCATAAGGACGCGGTCGATCATATTGCCGATGGCGCCGCCGATGATCAGCTGCAGGCTCAACCGGCCGAAGGCGTTCTGCATCCAGCCCTTGCACAGCGCCCACAGAAGGGCGGCAAGCAGCACTACGGTGACCCCCAGCAGCATCCACCGCTGGCCGGTGAACATACTGAAGGCCGCGCCGGTGTTCTCGCAATAGGTCAGGTGGAACACACCTTCCCACAGGGGAATGGAGCCGATGGCCTGCAATTCGGTGGAGGCCCAATATTTCACGATTTGGTCAAACACGATGCAGACCAAAGGGATGAGGATATTCAACAGCATAAAAACTCCTTATACGGCGATGATCTCGACTTTTCCGGTGTCTTCCCGCTGCAGCGGGTCGCAGGCACGAAGGGCCTTTCGGCCTTCTTCGGGGATCAGCTGCAGCTGGCCGTAGGCCTTGGTGATGAACAAAGCGTGAGCTGCCTGTTCCACGGCACAGGCGGCGTCAAAGGCGTGCCACAGGGAGGCACCCATGGCGATGGGGCCGTGATTCTGCAGCAGCGTGACGCAGTTGTCCGTGCCAAAGCCCCGGATGGCGCTTTCTCCCAGAGCGTCGCTGCCGGGGATCTCAAAGGGCATCACCCGCACGGGACTGGAGCAGTACATACACAGCTCGTGGTTGAACAGCGGAATCTCCTGCCCTGCCGCGGCGGCGGCGGTGGCGTAGATGCTGTGACAATGCACCACGGCACATACACGGGGATGGGTTTTATAAATTAACGTATGCATCGGCCACTCGGAGGAAGGCTTATAGGGACCGTCCACCACATTGCCCTCGATATCGATGACGGTGATGTCCTCCGGCTTGAGCAGGTCGTAAGGCTTGGAGGAAGGTTTGATGGCGATGAGGCCGGTCTCCCGGTCACGGGCGCTGAGATTTCCGCCGGTGTGCATGGTCAGGCCGCTTTCCAGCATCTGACGGCCGTAATAGACCACCTGTTCCCGCAGTTCCTGCAGCAGCATGGGCATCGCTCCTTTCGGTTGGGCATATTTTGACACTTTATTATACCGCTATCGAAAGATAAAAACAAGAGCACACCCAAAAAAGGTGTGCCCTTTGCGTGATATCCTGTGTTCGGCTGCTGTTATTTCTTCTTCGGTTTCAGTTTCAAGGCCAGCGCCGCGCCGGCTGCCGCCAGAGCGGCGATCAGCAGAATGACGGGCATGCGGTTAGTTTCTTCCGCAAACTCGCCGTAGGTAAGAACTGCGTCCTCGGCGATCATGTTCTGGAAGGGGCCGGTCATTTCCACCAGCACCTTGCCGCCATACTGTTTGGCAAGATCCTTGGCAACCGCATCGGCTCCCTCGCCATCCTTGTTGATCATAATGTGTACCGTGTTGTCCATTTCGTACACACCGCAGCCGATGATCAGGCTGTCACCGCCCATTTGCGCGGAAACTTCTTCCATAATGGCGCTCAATTCCTGATAACTGTAGGTCAAAGTGGTAAAGGTCACCGAATCGGTGTTCTCCAGAAGAGAAAGGATCTCTTCCCTGCCCTGCTCTCCGGCCGCATCGTCGGTGACGGCCACCGTCAGGTTTTCCATGCCGCCGTCGGTGCTCCACACGCCGCAGATATAGTCGGGATACCCTTCGTGGCCGCCCCATGCTTGATACAGGTCACCCATGGTGGCGTATTTCCCTTCCGCCGCAGCAGGCGGAACGGTACAGGCCTCCGCCGCGAAAGCCGGGCAAAAGGCTGCCATCAAACAAGTCAACGTAAAAATGATGACCAAAAAACGCTTCATAGTGAACCTCCTGTGGAAAACGCCCGCCGGTTTCCCGGCGGGCGTTGAACGGTGCTTTGAAATTAGTCCTCTTCGACCTCGACCTTATGCTCGGCAATGATCTTATCCTGAACATCGCGGGGCACTTCTTCGTAGCGCTCGAACTTCACGGTGAAGGAGCCACGGCCCTGGGTCATGGAACGCAGAGTGATGGCGTAGTCAGCGACTTCGCTCATGGGAACCTCAGCCTCGACCAGCTGCAGGCCCTCTTCCTCGGAAGGATTCATGCCCATGACACGGCCGCGACGCTTGTTCAGATCGCCGATGATATCGCCCATGTAGGAATCGGGGATGGTGACCTTCAGGCTGCCGACGGGCTCCAGAACCACGGGGCTGGCCTGGGGGATACCGGCCTTGTAAGCCAGACGGGCTGCCATCTTGAAGGACAGTTCGTTGGAGTCGACGTCATGATACTTACCATCCATCAGGGTGGCCTTCAGACCGACCATGGGGAAGCCGGCCAGGACGCCGTGCTCCATAGCCTCGCGGATACCCTTTTCAACAGCGGGATGGAAGTTCTTGGGCACGGAGCCGCCGAAAACTTCTTCAGCGAACTCGAAGCCGTCACCGGGGATGGGCTCGAAGTTCATCTTGACGTTACCGTACTGGCCGTGACCGCCGGACTGCTTCTTGTGGTTACCTTCGATCATGGTGACCTTCTTGCGGATGGTCTCACGGTAAGCGACCTTGGGATCGGACAGCTCGACTTCCACGCCGAACTTGCTCTTCAGCTTGGAACACAGAACGTCGATGTGGATATCGCCGGCGCCGGAGATGACCATCTGCTTGGTCTCCACGTTGTTGACCACGGTGAAGGAAGGATCTTCGTCCTGCAGACGGTGCAGACCGGCAGCGACCTTTTCTTCCTGACCCTTGGTCTTGGGAGCGATAGCGCGGGAGTAGCAGGGCTCGGCGAACTCGATGCCGTCCAGCTTGACAGAAGTGCCGGGGGCGCACAGGGTATCACCGGTACGGGTGTTGTTCAGCTTGGCAACCAGGCCGATGTCACCGCAGGAGATCTCCTTGACCTCGATGTTCTTCTTGCCCTTGACGATGTAGATGTGGCCCAGCTTTTCCTGAGTGTCGGTATTGACGTTGTGCAGGGTCATATCGGAAGTGATCTTGCCGGAAACGACCTTGAAGTAAGAGAAGCGGCCGTACTGGTCGGCAACGGTCTTAAAGACGAAAGCCATGGGCTTGCCGTCGGCGTCGTACTTGACCTCGACGGGCTCCTCCTCCTCGTTGACGCCGTGCTCGATACGGACTTCGGAGGGGCTGGGAGCAAAGTTCAGGATGGTGTACAGCAGCTGCATGGTGCCGACGCCGGTGAAGGCAGAACCGCAGACCACGGGAGCCAGAGAACCGTCACGGACACCGGCGCGCAGACCGGTCAGCATCTCTTCCTTGGTGAACTCCTCGCCGGCGAAGAACTTGTCCATCAGTTCCTCGGAAGTCTCGGCAACGGACTCCATCAGGGCGTTACGCAGGCTCTCCACCTGGTCCATATGATCGGCGGGCAGGGGCACTTCAACAGTCTTGTTGCCCTCGGCCTTGAAGGCCTTCTTGTTGATCAGGTTGACGACGCCGGTGGGCTTGCCGTTCTCCATCAGGGGGATGGTGAAGGGAGTGACGCACAGACCGTAGGCATCACGCAGGGACTGGAAAGCCTTCTCGTAGTCGGCGTTTTCTTCGTCGATCTTGGAGATGTAGAAGAAATGAGGCAGGCCCTGCTTGCTCAGACGCTTCCAGGCCTTTTCGGTACCGACGGAGGCGCCGTTCTTGGCAGAGACAACGATGACGCCGCAGTCGGCGACACGCAGAGCCTGAGCCACTTCGCCTTCGAAGTCGAAGTAACCGGGAGTGTCGATAAAGTTCAGAATATAATCCTCATATTCCACGGGGGCCAGGCTGGCCATGATAGAGATCTGTCGCTTGATCTCCTCGGGATCGTGGTCGCTGACGGTGTTGCCCTCAGCAACTTTGCCCAGACGGTCGATACCGCCGGTACGATACAGCAGGCTCTCGATCAGAGAGGTCTTACCCTCACCGCCGTGACCCAGCAAGCAGACGTTACGAATTTTCTCCATGGGATATGCCATAATGATTTCTCTCCTTCAAGGTGTATTTAAATCACAAAAACGCAATTTACCATTCCATTATATCGGATATCACAGTACATTTCAACAATTATTTTAACAATATTGTGAAATAAAATGAAAACATGCACAAAAACGGTCATCAAATTCTGGTAACTATGCCCCGAATCAGCTTGAGAGGCAGACTCCAGATGACCAAATAGGCCAAAACGTGGAGCGGATCGGCGGCAGTGACGGCGGCTTCTCCGGTGAGGAACGCCAGGATCAGCATACCCACCAAAGCGCACATCGTGCCCAAAACGCAGCCCACCACGGCGGCTCTCCGCCACTTGGCGGCGGCGGCCAGCACCTCGGCAAAGGGCATCAGGCCGTCACGGGACAGCAGCGCCAGCGTTTCCTCATCCTTGCCGAAAGAGGAAGCCGAATAGCGCAGCCGCTCCTCCAGATCGGGCTGGAAGGTGGCGTCCCGCTTCAGTTCAAAGCGGCTCTCCACCGTGCTCTGGGTCTGGTTGGTGTCCCGCAGCGCCAGCACCGGACGGATACGGCTTCCCTTCAGCAGACCGAAGGAGGTATACACCTGGGGCATCACCTGATAATGAATGGAAAAAATACCGGCGAACTGGGAATCGATGGCCACGAAGATGCTGTCCTTCAGCTTGAGGCCCTCGGTGACGCGGATTCCCATCCGCATCAGATAGGACGCGGTGCCCAGCTGTACGTACCGGCCGCTGACGTTGGCGGCAATACCCCGGGTGTCAAAGAACCGCAGTTCCTTGGCCTTGTTGGGCACGATATACATCTGGCGCGCAAACTCCACAAAGGCCTTTGCCAGACCGCCTCCCACCTCCTGCAGCAGGGCGGCGGCACAGCCCACCACCACGTCGGGTTCCTGGTTGTCGGCGATCTTCATGCCGGTGATCTTTACCGAGCCGGCGGGATACAGGTCGGCGTCCCGCAGCACGGCTGCACGGCTTTTTGCCAGACGGCCCGCCGAACGGGCATTGACCAGCATACTGCCGGAGGTATACAGTTTCTTGCTCAGCCGCTTGGCGCTGGCGCTGGAGGACAGCAGCAGGCACATGGGCGTGGTCATGGCGTAGATAGCCGACAGGCTCCACAGCAGATGGGTGGTGTTTCCCTTGGCAAAGGTTGCCGCCAAAGCCAGCGCAAGGCCCAGCACGATGGCGATGGGGCTGTAAACGCAGGAATAGGTTTCGGTGAAATCGGGCAGGGACAGCGCCTCCAGCGGCACGTCGGTACCGCTCTGGGTCTTGACCGCCAAATCACGGATCTTGCCGTCGGTATACAGCTTGACGCCGCTGGGCGAAGTGCCCATGGTCAGCGCCTTATAGCCTCTTCGCAGCGCCTCGTAGCGTTGGCGTTTGGCCGTCAGGGCGTAAAATCCCGTCACCGCAGTGACGCAGACATAGGGCGCGCCCACCCGCCACTCCGGCAGGAAGGCCGCCACGCCGCAGTAGGCCAGCGAAGCCAGCCCGGACAGGGTCAGCACGGTGTCCATAGTAGGCTTGCCGTGGAACAGCCGCCACAGGCCGGACAGGGTGCTCTCCATGCACAGCAGCAGGGTCAGCAGCTGGCACAGGGCGAGGATACCCATATAATATTGCGGATACGCTTCAAAGGTAAAGCCCACCGGCATGGGCAGACCGCGGGTCATGGCCAGCGTCACATACATGGACGTGACCACCACAGGCAGGAACAGCAGCAGCCGCGCGGCCATGCCGCCCAGGCGGCGGCCCAGCTGATTGGCGGTCTGCGCCGCGTCCTCGGAGGGGCGGTTGACCCGGTCGTACCACAGACGGCGCTTGGGTCTGCGGAGTTTCTCCTCCGGCTCTTCGGGATCGAAATCCTCCGGCTCGGGCCGGGGCCGGCCGGTGGTGAGGTCGATGGTGCGCAGCCGGGGCGGTGCCTTTTCCTCGGCTTTCTCGGTTTGGTGCTTGCCCGGTTCGGCGGCGGTGCGCCAGGGCGCCGAGGTACGGTTGCGCTGTTTGTCCTCTTCGGTGGGTTTGGCAGGTGCCTTGCGGGGCGGCACTTCCCGTTTGGTAAAGGCGGCAAAATCCAGCGGCTCGGGCTGGGCCTCCTCCGGCTTGGGCGGTGCCTCCTGGGCCTTGCGGGCCATTTCCTTCACGGCAGGGAACTTCATGGTGATCTGGCCGGTGCTTCCCTGCCGCTGGGTCACCGGGATGGCGTCATTTTCCTTTTTGATGCGGGAGATGGTGGCCAGGATGGTATCGTCGTCCGGCTCGGCGGCTTTCTTTTTCTCCTGTTCCTTCCGCCGTGCCTCCATGCGTGCCTGCAGAGCGGCTTCCTGCCGCTCCATCTCCGCTTCGGAAAGCGCCTTTTCGGATGCGGGCATCACCGGTTTTACGGCAGGCTTCGCCGCAGGCGGCGCCGGTTGGGCCGTCTGTCTGGCGGTTTTTGCCTCTTCGGGCTGTTTGAACTCCGCCAGAATATCTTCCAGCGAATAACGCTCGTCGGTGTTTGCCACGGGGATGCTCCTTTATCCGGAAATAAGAAATCTTAACCTCTCTGTCGCACGGCTTCGTACAGCAGGATGGCGGCGGCGTTGGAGGCGTTCAGCGAGTTGATGTTGCCCTTCTGGGGGATGCTGACGATGATATCGGCGGCCTTTCGCACGCCGTCGGACACGCCGCTGCCCTCGGCACCGATGACGATGGCGCAGGGCATATCAAAGTCGATGTCGGCGGCAGGGCGTCCGCCCATATCGGCGGCCAGGATGAACACACCCTTCTCCTGCAGTTCCTTGATGGCGGTGGCCATGTTGGCGCACTTGGCTACCGGCAGATGCTCCAGCGCGCCGGCGGCAGCCTTGGCGCAGGCGGCGTTCAGGCCGGCGGAACGGTGACGGGGCACCACCACGCCGTGGCCGCCCAGCACCTCGCAGGAGCGGATGATAGCACCCAGGTTGTGGGGATCGGTGAGGCCGTCGCACAGCACCAGCAGCGGCTTTTCGCCCCGGGAGGCTGCCAGTTCCAGAATATCGTCGATGGTCTTATACTCGGCGGCGGCACCCTGGGCGATGATGCCCTGGTGGGAACCGGTGACCGTCATTTTGTCCAGCTTGCGGCGGTCGCATTCCTGGATGGCCACGCCGGCGGCACGGGCGGCGGACAGGATGTGGCCCATGTTCTGCGCGCCCTGGGCGATGAGGATCTTGTCCAGCTGACGGCCGGACTGCAGGGCCTCCCACACGGCGTTGCGGCCCTCGATGAGGCCGGCGTCACCGGCGGTATCGTTGTGCTCCAGCTGCTCCATGGCGGCAAAGGCCGAATTGGCACGCTTGGGGCGATCGTTGCGGTAGGGCTTTCTTCCGCCCTTTTTATCGTTGTAACGGGGCTTGTCCATGATCATTCTCCGTTCCTGGTCAAATTTTCACATTATTTTGTAGTATATCATAAAAAAAGAATAAAAGAAAGAAAAACATCAAAGAAAATGGCGGGTCGCCCCGCCACTTCCCTATTCCTCAAAAAAGGCCGAATGGATCAGCCGCACCGCCCGGGAGGCGCAGGTTTTGGGCAGGATCACCGAGATCCGCAGTTCCCCGGTGGTGATGTACTGCGGACGGAGATCGCCCTCCTGCAGCGCCCGCAGCATCTTTGCGGCAACGCCGCAGCCGTCGGACATTCCCACGCCTACCACCGATACCTTTGCCATGTCGGTCTGCACCGAAAACGCCGAAAAACCCAGTTCTTCCCGGCAGCCGTTCAGCACGGCGCGCACCGTTTCCCGGTCACCGGCGCTCACCGAGAAGCTCACCACGCCGCCCCGGGGCTGTTCACCCGGCGAGCGAATGATCACGTCGATGGACACGCCGCTGTCCGCCAGCCGATTGAACAGGCCGCAGGTCTCCGGCCCTGCCCCCAGTCCCGCCACGGTGACCATATCCACCCGATCGTCGCAGGTGATGCCCCGCACCGGCTGCCCGTGTCCGCACTCACTCCCCAGCGCCGTGCCTCCGCTTTGGGGCGAAAAGGTGGAGCACACCTCCACCCGGACGTTATGCTCCCGGGCCAGTTCCACCGCCCGGCTGTGCAGCACCTTCGCGCCAAGCGCCGCCATTTCCAGCATCTCGTCGTAGGAGATCTCCCGATGGACACGGGCCCGCTCCACCACCCGGGGATCGGCGGAATACACGCCGCTCACGTCGGTATAGATGCGGCACGCGTCGGCTCCCAGCGCCGCCGCCAGCGCCACGGCTGTGGTGTCCGAACCCCCTCTGCCAAGGGTGGTCAGTTCCCCCGTCCCGTCGATCCCCTGAAAGCCGGCTACCACCGCCACCCTGCCCTCTTCCAGCGCGCGGATGACCCGGTCGGGCTCCACCTTCAGGATGCGGGCGTCCCCGTGCCGGGATTCGGTGCGGATGCCCGCCTGCCAGCCGCACAGGGACACGGCGGGGCATCCCATGGCCTCCAGCTGCATGGCCATCAGCGCCATGGACATCTGTTCCCCGCAGCACAGCAGCATATCCTTTTCTCTGCCGCAAGGCTCCTCGGTGATCTCCCGGGCCTTTTCAATGAGATCGTCGGTGGTATCCCCCTGGGCGGATACCACGACCACCACGTCATCACCTTCGGCCCGCTGCCGCGCGATGAGATCCGCCGCCCGGCGGATATGTATGGCAGAGGCCAGCGACGAGCCTCCAAACTTCATAACGATGCGCATAAAGCACCCCTCCTAACCTTTCTGCAACAGACTATGCCCTTTGGAAGGCATCGGTGCATACCTGCGGATATTTCTCATAAAATATTAGGAATTCCAACCGCTGACAAGCAAATTGCTTGTCAGTATTTTCGGAGGGATATCCATGCTCGATCGGGATTCCGCCGCGAAGCGGCTGCTTTGGCTGCTGTATCTGCTGCTGGCGGCAGCCGCGGCTATTCTGTTTTATCAAGTGCTTTTCCGCCCGTTGCTGCCGCTGGCGGCGGCCTTTCTGCTGTCCGGCCTCATCGCCGGCCCAGCGGACGCTATGCATCGGAGAACACGCCTTCCCACAGGCCTTTGGGCGCTGGTGCTGACGGTGGCGGCGCTGGCGGTCTTGTGTCTGGGGCTGTGGGGCTGCTACCGTGTTTTTACCGAACAGGCAGCGCGATCGCTTGCGGCCCTCCCGGATATTCTGTCCCGTTTGCGGGAAAGCCTTTCCGCTTTACAGGTGAAGTATTTCCCGGAAAGAAGCGGCGAACTCCTGCCTCGACTGCAGCCGCCGTCGCTGGATCTCACCGCGCTGGCCGACCCGTTGGGGCGGCTGGCCGCCACACTCCCCGACGCACTGCTGACGGCCGTGTTCACGCTGGCTGCCACCGTGCTGTTCGCCGCCTACCGTGCGGAAGTTCTAGCGTTTTTGCGGCGGCAGATCGAGCCCCGGCGGTTGGACGCGCTGCGGCGGCTGCGGCGCTATCTCCGGGAGGCACTGCTGGGTTGGTGCAAAGCCCAGGGCATACTGGCCGCCGTCACCTTCACGCTGTTGCTGGCCGGTTTCTTCTTGCTGCGGGTACAAAGCGCCCTGCTGCTGTCCGCCCTCGTCGCCCTGCTGGATGCCCTTCCCCTGTTCGGCGCGGGCGCCGCTCTGCTGCCCTGGGCGCTTGCCGAGCTGCTGCTGGGCAACACCGGCCGTGCCGCCGGTCTGGCGCTTTTGTTCGCCGTTATTCTCGCCGTGCGCAACTGTCTGGAGCCTCACATCGTCGGCAGACAGATCGGTCTGCACCCGCTGGTATCCCTCATCGGCTTCTATCTCGGCTGGCAGTTTGCCGGTCTGGCAGGGATGCTGCTGGCGCCCATCCTTCTGTTGATACTTGTCAAATTGCGGGAATGGGGGTATAGTAGGCTGTGGAGGTGAGCTGTTATGCGACTGATTTCCTGGAACGTAAACGGCCTGCGGGCCTGTGTGGGCAAGGGGTTTCTGGATTTTTTCCACGAGATCCGTGCCGACGCCGTCTGTCTGCAGGAGACCAAAATGCAGCCCGACCAGCTGACGCTGGAGTTGGACGGCTATGAACAGTACTGGAACAGCGCCGTGAAAAAAGGATACTCCGGCACGGCGATCTTTACCAAAATGCAGCCGATCTCGGCCAAAAACGGCATGGATATCCCCGAACACGACAACGAGGGCCGTGTCATCACCTGTGAATATGAAAACTTTTACCTCGTGACGGTCTATACCCCCAACGCCCAGAGCGAGCTGGCCCGTCTGGACTACCGCATGACCTGGGACGACGCCTTCCGGGAGTATCTGCTGGAGCTGGACGCCAAAAAGCCGGTGATCGTCTGCGGCGACATGAACGTGGCCCACAAGGAGATCGACCTGAAAAATCCCGGTCCCAACCGGGGCAGCGCCGGCTTTACCGACGAAGAGCGTGAAAAGTTCACCAAATTGCTGGACGCCGGCTTTACCGATACCTTCCGTCACCTGCACCCCGATCTGGTGGGCGCCTACAGTTGGTGGAGCTATCGCTTCAAGGCGCGGCAGAACAACGCCGGTTGGCGCATCGACTATTTTCTGGTGTCCGATCGCATCAGGGACAAGATCGTCACCGCCAGCATCCTGCCCGAGGTCATGGGTTCCGACCATTGCCCGGTGATGCTGGAGATCGACATTTAAACAAAGAAAACCGGCAGGGTCTCCCCTGCCGGTTGCTTTTTATCAATAATCCAGATCTTCCTCTTCCCGGGCGTATTTTTCGCCGAACTTCTGGAAGTTTTTCACCATGAGCTTTTGCTGCCGTCTGCGCCAGCGGGCGTTGGCGGTGAGTTTCAGCACCATCAGCACCAGAACCAGACCGGCGGTGCCGCACCAGATGTATAAGCGGAATTGATGCATCACTCGCAGCACGGTGCCCGCGCCGGGAATCACCTGCACCACCGGTTCGGCGGCGGTAAACACCGCGCCCTCTTCCCAGGCCAGCACCGGACGTCCCAGCAGATCGTCGTAAAGATCCACCGTCCGCTGTCCGTTCAGCAGATAGGTCACCACCTGCCCGTCGGCAGGCACCCGGGATCGGTCGGTGATCAGCAGATCACGGGTATCGATGTCCCGATAGACCTCGGCGTGATACAGCGACTTGCCGTCGGTGGTATAAAGGCCCCAGGGCCCCATACCCATGCTGAGGTCGGGCAGGCCCACAGACAGAAAACAGGCGATCGCCAGCAGCAGCAACAGCAGCAGCAGGCCCACAACGCCCAACGCTCCTAATTTTTTCCGTTCTTCCATCTGATGACCTCCGCTCGGTGATTTGGCTCTATTCTATCACAAAGCGGCGGCTTTTTCAATCGTTGGGCGCAAAAGGCCGAAGGATTTCCGCGCAGTCGTAGGGCAGGAGCACGGAGGGCAACCCGGCGTTCTTTGGCGCCAGGGCCTCCTGGGGGAACCACACGCACAGGCCCTGGTCGGTGAGGTAATACCGCCCGCCGTCCAAAAAGGCGCAGGCCCGCCGCTGCCATCCCCGAAAAAACGGCGTCTCTCCTTGGGCAGCCGCCTGCAAGCGCTGTAAAACCAGTGGCTGTAAAGCAGTTTTCCAGTTGGCGCCCAGCAGGCCGCTCAAAGGCAGCGGACGGCCTCCCACGGGGCCGAAGGTGGCCGAGATCCGCCAAAGGGACCAGTCGCTGTGACCCACACGCCGGGATACCTCCAAAAAGCCCGAGCAAAACCGACCGTCCCGGCGGCTCTCCTGCCACTCGGAGAAATATGCCGTGGGATACCCTGCCGGCGTCCGTACGGCCCACTGCCGCAGCTGCCGCGCCCTCTGCAGCCACCAACGGTCAAAGGGCGTGTCTCCCGGCCCGGTGGACGGATAACGGAAGGCATAGGTCACGCCCCGCGCCCCCTGCCCTTCCAGCAAACGGATCTGCAGTTCTTCCATAAAAAACACCACCCTCGTCTTACCATATGACGAGGGTGGCGGTATTTATTCAAACAGCTTGCGCAAAGACTCGGTATAGGGCGGACGGGCGATGCCCTTTTCGGTGATGATGCCGGCGATCAATTCATGGTCGGTGACGTCAAAAGCGGGGTTGAACGTCTTGCAAGGGGGTGCCATGGGCTTTTCGTACCACAGGGAACGGATCTCCTCCGGGTCACGCTGCTCGATGGGGATGTCCGCGCCGGTGGGGCAGTTCAGATCGACGGTGGTGGTGGGGCCCAGAACGTAGAACGGGATGCCGTAGTGCTTCGCCAGAATAGCCACGCCGGAGGTACCGATCTTGTTGGCGGTGTCGCCGTTGGCGGCCACCCGGTCGCAGCCCACCAGACAGGCCTGCACCCAGCCGTTTTTCATCACCATGGACGCCATGTTGTCACAGATGAGGGTCACGTCCACCCCCGCCCGGTGCAATTCAAAGGCGGTCAGACGGGCGCCCTGCAGCAGGGGCCGGGTCTCGTCGGCAAAGACCTTGAAGCCGTAGCCCTGTTCCTGCCCCAGCAGAATGGGGCCAAGGGCGGTGCCGTACTCCGAGGTGGCGATGGGGCCGGCGTTGCAGTGGGTCAAAATGCCGTCACCCGGCTTGAGCAGGGACAGGCCGTATTCCGAGATGGCCCTGTTCTGGGCGATATCCTCCCGGTGGATGGCCAGCGCCTCTTCCTTCAGGGCGGCCTTGATATCCGCCACAGGGCAGGTTTTCATGGACAGCACCTTTTCATCCATGCGGCGCAGCGCCCAGAACAGATTCACCGCCGTAGGCCGGGATGCCGCCAGCGCGTCACGCACGGCGGAAAAGTGGGCGTAAAAGCCGTCGAAATCGGTCTCGGGAGCGGCTTTGGCGCCCAGATAAGCGCCGTAGCCCGCCGCCACACCGATGGCGGGCGCGCCG
The DNA here is from genome assembly GCA_017559995.1 of Clostridia bacterium. Classification (GTDB taxonomy): domain Bacteria; phylum Bacillota; class Clostridia; order Oscillospirales; family Butyricicoccaceae; genus UBA4644. The sequence goes on from JAFYPP010000089.1 coordinate 40,916, forward strand.
CGCACCTGCAGGGTCTTGATGGCGTGACAGATCTCTTCGTTGGTATGTAAGGCCCGGTAGACCACTTCGTTGGGCAGCAGGGTCTGATCCAGAATGACCAGCGCGCTGTTTTCGTCGTCCAGGCGATTGGGGATCAAAGGTTCGGCAGACATAGGCGTATCCTCCTTGGGTGGTTTCTCTCATTTTCCACCAGAACGAGGAAAAAAGCAAGAGAAGAAATTGTCTTTTTTCCCATTGTGTGATAAAATATAACCGATCATAACAGGAGGACATACCCTATGAGTTATCTCGGTCCCGGTTTTATCCGGGAGGAAAAAGACGTGATGTACCTCATCCTGTACGCGCTGCGCTTCTTCCCTTTTGCCATCAGCGAAGGGGATCTCATGGACGTGGTGCTCATCGATGACGGTTTTGGATATTTTGAATTTCGTTCGGCCTTCCTGCGGCTGCTGGAGGGCAAGCACGTTGCCTCGGTGGAGGACAACGGTGAAACCCTCTATCTGCTGACCCCCGAAGGCGCAAAGGCCATCGAGGTGCTGGCATCCAGCCTGCCTTTAAGTGTTCGGGACAAGGCCGAGCGGGCCGCCCTGCGGGTCATTGCCAAGATCCGTCGGGACGCCTCCATCAAGGCCTCCCACCGCCAGAACGACGACGGCACCTATACCGTGCAGCTGAAGATCTGCGACCGGCAGTCCGACCAGCTTTCGGTGGAAGTGCTGGCCATGACCCGCCGGCAGTGCGAGCTTTTGGAGGACAACTTCCGCCGCCGTGCCGAATCCCTTTATCACGAATTGCTGCTGCTGCTGTCCGGCGGCGGCACAGTGGAATAAAATCAGGAGGAACATCTATGCCTTTGAACAAGTTTTCCCGTCTGGTCGCCCTTTTGATGGCACTTTGCCTGACCCTGTCGCTGTTTGCCGCCTGCGCGCAGCAGGAGCAGGTTCCTCCCGAAGCGGAAGTCATCGCCCCCACCGAAGCGCCTACCGAGCCCCCCACGGAAGCACCTACCGAAGCGCCCACCGAGCCTCCCACGGAGGCACCCACCGAGCCTGACCCCGATCTGTTCGTGGCCGACGGCAACGTGAATCCCCTCACCGGTCTGTGCGACGGCATTTCCGACGAGGCGCTGAACACCCGCCCGGTGGCCGTGATGATCAACAACATGATCAAGGCCCTGCCCCAGTGGGGCATTTCCCAGGCAGATATCATCTACGAGATGCTGGCCGAGGGCCGCATCACCCGATTCCTGGCCATTTTCCAGGACCACAGCAAGATCGACAAGCTGGCCAGCATCCGCTCGGCCCGCCCCTATTACATCGACATCGCCCAGAGCTACGGCGCCGTATATATCCATTTCGGCGGCAGCGTGCCTGCCTATGACGCCATCGCCAAGCGCTCCGACCTGATCAGCATCGACGGCATCAAGGGCAGCTGGGAAGGTACCGTGTTCTTCCGTGACGCCCAGCGCAAAAAGCAGATGGGTCTGGAGCACTCGGTTTATACCACCGGCGAGTATCTGGATCTGGCCATGGAGAAGCTCGTCAACCAGGGCAAGGATCTCAACCAGACCGAGCATCCCTCTGCCTTTAAGTTTGGTGACAGATGGCACGACAACAGCGCTGTTGACGGCGAGCCCGCCAACAAGGTGACCATCACCTTCAGCAGCAGCCACAAGCCCTGGTTCCAGTACGATGCCGAAACCGAGAAGTATCTCCGCTTCCAGTACGGCGATCCCCAGATGGACGGTGTTGCCGATACCCAGTTGGCCATCGACAATGTGCTGGTGCTGCGGATGACCCTCACCGAGTTGGGCGGCGAGCTCAAACTGGTGGAGGTGGGCACCACCGGCAAGGGCGACGGTTACTTCTTCACCAAGGGTAAATACGTGCCCATCACCTGGGAAAAGGAGACCTATAACAGCGAGATCAAGTACTACACCCTGGACGGTGAGGAACTGGTGGTCTCCCGCGGACAGACCTTCGTCAGCGTCATCACTACCACCGCCGACATCGTCATTGAGTAAGAAACCGAAAGAGCACCCCACCGGGGTGCTCTTTTTTATTGCGCTATGAAGAAGGTCTGCGCCGCCTGCCACAGCCGGGGCGAAAGCCGCCAGGCCGCCGCCGCGGCCAGCATGGTCAGCGCCAGACAGATGACCGCCGCCAGAAAAAAGGCGCCGTCCGGCCGGAGGCTCTTTTTGCCCGTCAAACTTCGCCGTGACAGCACCTGTCGGCTCAACAGCAGGATCGCCGCCAACGAAAGAAACCCCGGCAGCAGCACCTGGCAGACCGCGGCGCCGTACCCTGCCTGTCCAAGCGCCAGCACCCATCCGGTGGCCCGTGCCGCCAAAAGGAAGCCCTTTGCCGCCACCGCGGCCACCACCGGCAGGCACCCGGCCCGCAGCAGCCCCGCGAGGAACAAAAGTCCCAGCAGCACGCCGTCCGGCCAAAAGGCCGCCCAAAAGCTGTCGGCCTGTCCCTCCTGTAAAAAAAGCGTTTCCACCGCTGGGATACGGGCACAGCAAAGGCTGCCCGCCAGCGCGCCCAATAAAAACACGCCGCCCAGCAGCAGCATCCCGTGATCGAAGTTTTGCGAGATTCCTGTTTTTTGACCTTTCATTTGCCATCACCCGGTGTATCCTATGGCCTGTCCGGGCGTTTTAGAACAAAAAAGCGGCCCGAAGGCCGCTTTTTCTTACACTTCCACTTTTTCGTAAATGATGCCGTCGCACAACTGCCGTGCGCGCTTCAGATCCTCCTGGGTGCGGATGGTCCAGCCAACCAGCGGCACCTCGTGTTTTTTGCAGGCAAGGCGCAGCTTGTAGTCGATCTGGCGGATATTGAAGGCGATAAAATCCGGCTTGGTCAGCGGATTGAACAGCAGATACTTGTAGTAGTTGGACATCTTGGGTTCGCTCTTGCTGAAGCTGCCCAACTGGCCCCGGATGTACTGGGGCGCGTTGCGGCGCAGCCAGATCAGCACTTCGGGATCAAAGGATTCGATGATGAAGAAGCCCTGATACCGCTCCAGTTTTTTCACCAACAGCGGCTCCAGACGGCCCAGCGGCTGGCCGATGTCCCGCTTGATCTCAATGAGCAGCGGCACCTTGCCGGCCACCAGTTCCAGCATCTCGTCCATGGTGGGGATGCACTCCTCGGTACCCAGCAGGCGGAGCTTCTTGAGGTCCTGCAGCACCCACTGGTCCACCACACCGGGAACGCCGGTCATGCGCTCCAGCGTGCCGTCGTGGAACACCACGATCTCGTTATCCGCCGTGATGCGCACGTCCAGTTCGATGGCATGGCCCCGGTCCACCGCCCGCTGAAAAGCGGCGAGGGAGTTTTCCGGCACGCCCTGCTCCTTGTCGTGCAGTCCGCGATGGGCTACCAGTCTGAATTGTTCGATAAAGTCCGGTCTTTCCCGCTTGGCCATAGTACGCACCCTCCTTGGATTGATTCTTTCAGTTTAGCACAGTTTGTCCGGGCAATCAATGTTTTTCCCGCAGGATGGAAAAAATATCTGCAGATTCTTGACCGAACAACCGCTGTTGTTATATAATTATAATGTATGATTATGTCCGCAAGGAGGTTCCTTGTATGAAGATATTTCACGTTGCCGGCGGCGGTGACCGCGGCGGCGCCAAGACCCATATCCTTGCCCTGTGCTCCCGGCTGAAAGAGCGTTTCGACCTGAAGCTCATCAGCTTGCGCAGCGGCGACTTCCCCGAGTCCGCCCAGCAGGTGGGCATCGACACCACCACCTTCTTTTCCTGGTTTGTCCCCTATGATTATTATCGGCTCATCAAAATGGTCAAGCAGGAAAAGCCCGACATCGTCCACTGCCACGGCGCAAAGGCCAACGTGGCCGGCCTGCTGGTCAAACTGTTCTGCCGCACCACCGTTATTTCCACCGTCCACAGTGACTATCAGCTGGACTATATGAACAACGCCTTCAAGCGTTGGACCATCGGTCTGCTGAACGGCGGCGCGCTGCGGTTCATCGACTATTACGTCACCGTTTCCGAACTGTTCAAGAGTATGCTCATCACCCGTGGATTTGACCCCCACAAGTGTATGAGCATCTACAACGGCCTGGATTTCGAGGAAAAGGCCGCACCCTTTGACAAGACCCAGTGGCTGAAGCAGTCCGGCATCGACTATGAAGAAGGCGACGTGGTGCTGGGCATCCTCGCCCGTCTGACCCCCGTTAAAGACATCCCCACCCTGCTGCGCGCCTTTGCCAAAGCCCGGGAGAACAATCCCCGGCTGAAGCTGCTCATCGGCGGTGACGGCGAGGATACCGCCAAGCTCAAATCTCTGGCGAAGCAGCTGGGACTGGGTAACAGCGTCAGCTTCATGGGCTGGGTCACCGACGTGTCCCACTTCTTTGCCGCCTGTGACATCGACGTGCTGTGCTCCATCTCCGAGTCCTTCCCCTACTCCATTCTGGAAGGTATCCGGGAAGGCTGCGCCGTCATCACTTCCGACGTCGGCGGTATGCGCCGGCTGATCGATCAGGGCGAAAGCGGCTATATTTTCCAGCCCAAGGACGTGGACACCTTCGCCTCCTATATTCTGGAGCTCAGTCTGGACGCCGACAAGCGCCGCCGCTTTGCCGACAACCTGTACGCCAAAGCCTCCCGTCTGTACTCCCTGGACAGCATGGCCGACACCCAGAGCCGCATCTATGAAAACATCCGCCACCTGGAAGAGCAGCCCATTCGAAAGGAAGTGCTCATCTGCGGCGCTTACGGTAAAGGCAACTCCGGTGACGAAGCCATTCTCCGCTCCATCATCGCGTCCATGCGCTCCATCGATCCCCTGCTGCAGCTCACCGTTATGACCCGTAAGCCGGAAGAGACCCGTCTGCTCTACGGCGTGCGCGCCATTTACACCTTCAACGTCCCCCGGTTCCTGTTTACGGCCAAGCGCTCCAAGCTGTTCATCAACGGCGGCGGCAGCCTGATCCAGGACAGCACCTCCAGCCGTTCGCTGTACTACTATCTGTTCACCATTTGGGCCGCCAAGTGGCGCGGCGCCAAGGTGCTGATGTACGGTTGCGGTATCGGTCACGTTCACCGGTCTTTCAACCGCAGGATCGCCCGGTTGGTGCTGGATCGCAACGCCGATGTCATCACCATCCGTGACGCCATCTCCCGCACCGAGCTGTCGGAAATGGGCATCACCCGGCCTGACGTCCGGGACTCTGCCGACCCGGCCATGAGCCTCACCCCCGCCACCGACAGCGAGGCCTGCGCCTATCTCCGGGATCACGGTCTGGACCCCAACGGCCGGTATATCTGTTTCTCCCTGCGTCCCTGGAAGGACTTTGACCGCTACGAGGCCTTTGCCGAAGCGGCCGACTATGCCCGGGAAAAGTACGGCCTGGAAGCCGTTTTCATGCCCATCGAAGATCCCACCGACATGGAGCCTTCCCGACGCACCGCCCAGCTGATGAACAACGGCAGCCATCTGCTGCCTGCCCCCCGCCACGTGGAACTGACCATGGCGGTGCTGCACCGGATGCAGATGATGTGCGCCATGCGTCTGCACGCGCTGGTGTTCTCCGCCGCCGCCAACACCCCCTTCATCGCCGTGTCCTATGACATCAAGGTCCAGAGCTTCATGGAGTACGTGGACAACCCCTCCTGCTGCGAGCTGACCGATGTCAGCGGCCTGTTCCTGCGGCAGCAGATCGACCGTGTCATGGCCGATCCCGCCCCCTACCGCAACAACGCCGCCCGTCTGCGGACCATGGAGGCCCAGAACAACCTGGCCGCCCGGGAACTGCTGGACATCTGTTAACGAAACAATAAAAAATATTAAAATAGAAAAAGGAGTTTCCGTTTATGAAACTTGGTATCGTGGGTCTGCCCAACGTGGGCAAGAGCACCCTGTTCAACGCCATCACCAACGCCGGCGCCGAAAGCGCCAACTACCCCTTCTGCACCATTGAGCCCAACGTGGGCATGGTCACCGTGCCCGACAGCCGTCTGGACTATCTGGCCGAGATGTACAACCCCAAGAAGTACACCCCCGCCGTCATCGAGTTCGTGGACATCGCCGGTCTGGTGAAGGGTGCTTCCCAGGGTGCCGGTCTGGGCAACAAATTCCTGAGCAACATCCGTATGACCGACGCCATCGTCCACGTGGTTCGCTGCTTTGACGACGAGAACATCATGCACGTGGTGGAGGACGCCTCCAAGGCCGTCCCCGTGGATCCCGCCGGTGACATCGAGTGCATCAACCTGGAGCTCATCCTGGCCGACTGCGAGATGATCGAGCGCCGTATCGACCGCACCAAGAAGGCCGCCAAGGGCGGTGACAAGAAGTTCGTCCGTGAGGCCGCCGTTCTGGAGGGTCTGCTGGAGCACCTGAACCAGGGCAAGTCCGCCCGCGTATACGAGTGCGAGCCCGACGAGCTGGCCATCATCAAGGAATCCGACCTGCTGAGCCTCAAGCCCATCATCTATGCCGCCAACATGGACGAGGACGGCGTCACCCATCCCGAGGACAACAAGTACTTCAACATCGTCAAGGAGATCGCCGCCGCCGAAGGCAGCCAGGTGCTGCCCATCTGCGCCAAGACCGAGCAGGAGATCGCCGAGCTGGACAAGGAAGAGCAGCAGATGTTCCTGGAGGAGCTGGGTCTGGAGCAGTCCGGCCTGGACCGCCTGATCCAGTGCAGCTACACCCTGCTGGGCCTGATCTCCTTCCTCACCGCCGGTTCCGACGAGGTTCGCGCCTGGACCATCACCCGCGGCACCAAGGCTCCCCAGGCCGCCGGCAAGATCCACTCCGACTTTGAGCGCGGCTTCATCCGTGCCGAGGTCATCGCCTTTGACGACCTGCAGACCCTGGGCAGCATGAGCGCCGCCAAGGAAAAGGGCCGCATCCGCAGCGAAGGCAAGGAATACGTCATGAAGGACGGCGACATCGTCAACTTCCTGTTCAACGTGTAAACCCAAACATAAAACACCCTCTCTTGGGAAAACTTCCCTTGAGAGGGTGATTTTTTATGGAGAAAACCTGGGTGGCGGTGATCGCGGTGGGCCTTTTGGTGCTCATTGCCGCGGGCTGGGTGTTTTACGCCACGGCGGGCGCGCCCATGCTGGCCGACTGGCTGGCGCGGCGGGCAGGCTTTGCCGACCCCGGCCGGGCGGAGCCCATGTACCGCTGGTCACTGGCCATCAACCCCTATTCCGTGCCGGTGCGCACCGCCCTGTGCGACCTGTACCGGCAGCAGGGCAAGAAGCAGCAGGCCGAGCAGCTGCTGTTGGAGGGCATCGCCCACTACGCTACCGGCCCCGATCTTTATCTGGCATTGGCCGCCATCTATGTGGACAGCAGCCGGCTGGAGGAGGCCTGTGCCCTGCTGGACAGTGCCCCGGAGGGGTATCTTTCCCGGCGGATCGGAGCGCTGCGGCCGGACAGCGCCGCGGCGCCGCCTTCGGGTACCTACGCCGAGGGGTTGACCTTTTCCATCGAGGGCGGCGAGGGCACCCCGTGGTACCGGCTCAACGACGGTCCGTGGACCATGTACGGCGCGCCGCTGGCGCTGCAGGAGGGGCAGTACACCCTGCAGGTGGTGACGTTGGATGAGGGCAGCATCCCCTCCCCCGTCAGCGAATACCGCTACAAGGTGGAAGAATTGGAGCAGGTGTCTTCCCTGCAGTGGCTGACCGTCTGCCCCTTCTGCGGCGGCACCTGGCAGAGCGGGAAATAAAAACCTTTCCTTTTTCCGCAAACGGGTGTAGACTCTTTTTATAGATTTAAATGGAGGGTTGTGTATGAAACGGTGGATGCCTTTTCTCCTGATATGCTGTATGGTGCTTTTGCTGCCGATGATTTCGGTCACTGCAAGGGCGGCGGATACCTCCGGTGTCTGCGGTGATAATTTGACCTGGACGTTTGACGAGACCACCGGCACCCTGACCATCGAAGGCACCGGCCCGATGTGGGATTGGAGCTATCCGAACTATACACCGTGGCATAGCCATCGTTCTTCTATCAAAAGAATAGTCATCCAAAACGGCGTCACCTCCATCGGGGCGCGGGCATTCTGGGAATACTCCAGCCTAACTCAAGTCACCATCGGCAACGATGTCACCTCCATTGGGTATTGCACGTTCTCCGATTGTTACAGCCTGACTCAGGTGACCATCCCCGACAGCGTTACCTACATCGGTGACCATGCATTCTCCGATTGTGACAGCCTGACTCAGGTGACCATCGGTGACAGCGTTACCTCCATCGGTGATTGTGCATTCTTTGGCTGTGACAATCTAGCCGAGGTGACCATCGGTAACAGCGTCACTTCCATCGGGCACGATGCGTTTTATCGCTGTAACAGTTTGACTCAGATAGCCATCCCTGACAGTGTCACCTCTATCGGCAGGTGGGCGTTCGCCTATTGTACCAGCCTGTCCGAAGTAACTATCGGCGACAGTGTCACCTCCATTGGTGCATTTGCGTTCGGTTTCTGTGTCAATCTAACCGAGGTCACAATCCCCAACAGTGCTACCTCCATCGGTGATGAGGCGTTCTACTGCTGCTACAAATTAGCCGAGGTCACCATCCCCAACAGTGTCATCTCCATCGGTGATAGGGTGTTTTTAAACTGCACCATTCTGACTCAAGTGACCCTCGGCGACAGCGTCACCTCCATCGGCGATGACGCATTCGGATCCTGCGGGAGTCTGACTGCCATTGAGGTCGATAACAATAATCCTCACTACTGTTCCGTAGACGGTGTACTGTTTAACAAAAGTAAAACGCTCCTAATCAAATATCCCGAAGGGAAAGACGCTAAAACCTACATCATCCCCAGCAGTGTCACCTCCATCGGAGCAGGGGCGCTCTGTGGCTGCGGCAGTCTGACTGAAGTGACTATTCCCGACAGCGTCACCTCCATCGGAGCAGGGGCACTCTGTGGCTGCGGTAATCTGACTGCCATTATAGTCGATAATAACAATCCCCTCTACTGCTCCGTAGACGGCTCCCTTTTCAACAAAAATAAAACAATCTTGCTACAATATCCCGCAGGAAAAGTTGAGAAAAGCTACATCATCCCCGACAGCGTCACCTCCATCGGTGATGAGGCGTTCGCCGGCTGCACCAGTCTGACTGAAGTATCCATCCCCGACAGTATCACCTCCATCGGTGATGAGGCGTTCGCCGGCTGCACCAGTCTGACCGAAGTATCCATCCCCGACAGTGTCACCTCCCTCGGTGATTATGTGTTCGCCTTTTGCAGCAGTCTAACTGAAGTAACCATCTCTGACGGTGTCACCTCCATCAGTGATTTTGCATTCTATGACTGCGGTAATCTGACTAAGGTGACCATTTCTGACAACGTCACCTCCATCGGTCATTGTGCGTTCTTCAGCGGCAACCCCAACGTTTATTTCAAGGGTACAAAAAAGCAATGGGAGGCAATTGATATCGACAACGATAACGATCCTCTGCTGAACGCCACCATCCATTACGCCTTTGACACCGACACGGGGGCGGTATTCATCCGGCCTCTTCCCGAGGGGGCGGAAAATGCTCTCATCGCGGCTTATGCGGATGGCAAACTGGTCTGCGCCGTCACCGGGCAGGTGGGAAACGACAATTACATTCCCCTTGCCGAGCAGGCGGATGTGATACGAATCTTCTATCTCTATGAGAATTATCAGCCGGTGACCGCGCCGGACATCATCCGATTGGATTAACGGACGCAAAACATAAAAAAAGCACCTCTTTCGAGGTGCTTTTCTGTTATGTAGTTTAGGCCTCCAGGCGCTTTTCCACAGCGGCCAGCAGAGCGCAGGTGCAGAACACTTCGGCAGCGGCTTCCAGCTCTTCCACGGGGGGCAGAGAGGGAGCGATGCGCAGGTTGCTGTCCTGGGGATCCTTGCCGTAGGGGAAGGTTGCGCCGGCGCCGGTCATGACAACACCGGCCTCCTTGCACAGGGCATGGATGCGCTTGGCGCAGCCGGGCATGGCGTCAAAGCTGATGAAGTAGCCGCCCTTGGGGGTGTGCCAGGTACCGGCACCGGTGCCGCCCAGATTACTCTCCAGCATGGACAGAACCATGTCGAACTTGGGCTTCAGCAGGTCGGCGTGCTTCTTCATGTGCTCCTCGATGCCCTTGGCATCCTTGAAGTACAGGACGTGGCGCAGCTGATTGGTCTTATCGGGACCGATGGCCTGAACGGTCATGATCTTCTTGGTCCACTCGATGTTGGCGGGAGAAGCGGCCATAGCGCCCACGCCGGCACCGGCGTAGGAGATCTTGGAGGTGGAGCAGAACTCCAGGATGCGGTCTTCGGTACCGGCCTCCTTGGCCACCTCGAAAATGTTCAGCAGGCTGTCCTGATCGTCGGACAGGTGGTGAACGATATAAGCGTTATCCCAGAAGACACGGAAGTCGGCGGCGGCGGTCTTCATGGTGGCGATACGGCGGACGGTCTCGTCGGAATAGGTCTTGCCCTCGGGATTGGAGTACTTGGGCACGCACCAGATACCCTTGACGGAGGCATCCTCGGCAGCCAGCTTTTCCACCATATCCATATCGGGGCCGTCATCCAGCATGGGAACGGTGATCATCTCCATGCCCAACTGCTGGCAGATGGTGAAATGACGGTCGTAGCCGGGTGCGGGGCACAGCCACTTGACCTTCTCTTCCTTGCACCAGGGGGTGCCGTTGGGAGCGCCGAAAACCCACAGCCGCATCATGGTGTCGTACATCATGGTCAGGCTGGCATTGCCGCCGGCCATGACCCACTCCACGGGGACTTCCAGCATATCGGCGAACATCTGGCGGCAGGACAGGATGCCCTCCAGGCCGCCGTAGTTACGGGTGTCGGTCTTGCCTTCGAACATATCTTCGTTCTTGGACAGGACGGTCAGCATGCCCTCGCACAGGTCCAGCTGTGCCTTGCTGGGCTTGCCGCGGGACATATCCAGTTTCAGGCCCTTGGCCTTGCAGGCTTCAAACTTTGCCAGCAGATCCTGGCGCATAGCCTCCAGCGAGGCACGGTCAGCAGTCATCAGGTTCATAGGTTATTACTCCATTTCTCCATATAATGCCGCTCCGATAGCGGTACAGAACTCGGAATTTTCGGGGACGGTGTAGTGGACACCGTACAGTTCCTCCAGCGCCACGATCACCGGCTTGGCCGCCTCCATGCGGCTGAGGGAACCGGTGAGGACGATGGTGTCGGCCTTGTGCTCACGGGCGGCCATCATGGCGAAAATGCCCACCGTCTGGAACACCATGTTGATCACGCCCATAGCGAAGTCCGCGTCGGTGGCGTCATCGTTGGTCTTGCCGAAGTTGGAGGCCGTTGTTTTATTGTTCATATTGGCCAGCTGGTTGCGGGTGATGTCGCCGATGGTGAGGTCCACCGCCTCGGCGTTGCCTCGCATGGCCAGTTCGGCGATGTGCTCGTAACTGCGGGTACCCAGCATTTTGGCGCACAGGCCCAGAATGGTACCTCCGCCTACGCCGGAGCCGTTGATGTAGGTGATCTCGTCGCCCCGGACATGGGTCAGCGCGGTACCGGTGCCCATGCTCACCACGATGCAGTGATCCAGCCCGGAAATATACCGGCCGCCAAGACCGATGGCACGGAACTCGTCCACCCGGACAGTGGGGATGCCATAGATGTTATCCTTCAGGAAGGAGGAGCCCACGCCGGTACACATCACCCGGTCGATCTCCTGCAGCTTCAGACCGTATTCTTCCAGAAACCGGCCGAAGGCGCCGTAGGCAGAGGTCACCGGGTCGCTGGCCCGCACCATGGCGGCGCCCACGATCACGCCGTCCCGAAGGCCGACGATCTTGGTGGTACTGCCGCCGATGTCGATGCCAATGATATAGGACATAGCTTAGAACTCGGCGCTGCCCACGGTTCTGGGGAAGGGCAGAACGTCACGGATATTGCCGATACCGGTCAAGTACATGATCAGGCGCTCAAAGCCGATACCGAAACCGGCGTGCTTGGTGGTGCCGTACTTGCGCAGCTCCAGATACCACCAGTAGGTCTCGCGGTCCAGACCGGCCTCTTCGATGATCTTCTCCAGCACTTCCAGACGCTCTTCACGCTGGGAGCCGCCGGTCAGCTCGCCGATGCCGGGAACCAGCATATCGCAGGCGGCAACGGTCTTTCCGTCGTCGTTGCGGCGCATATAGAAGGCCTTGATCTCCTTGGGATAGTTGGTGACAAAGACGGGTTTCTTGAAGACCTTTTCGGTCAGGTAACGCTCGTGCTCGGTCTGCAGATCGCAGCCCCAGAACACGGGGAACTCAAACTGATCCTTGTGCTGCTCCAGGATCTCCACGGCCTCGGTATAGGTGACACGGCCGAAGGACTCCTCAAAGGCAACGCTCTTCAGGCGCTCGATGAGGCCGTTGTCCACGAACTTGTTCAGGAAGTTCAGCTCGTCGGGGCAGTTCTCCAGCACGTGCTTGATGACGTACTTGATGCAGGCCTCTTCCAGATCCATGATGTCGTTCAGGTCGGCAAAGGCAACCTCGGGCTCGATCATCCAGAACTCGGCGGCGTGGCGGGTGGTGTTGGAACGCTCGGCACGGAAGGTGGGGCCGAAGGTATAGATCTTACCGAAGGCCTGGGCGAAGATCTCGCCCTCCAGCTGGCCGGAAACCGTCAGGTTGGCGGTCTTGCCGAAGAAGTCCTTGGTGTAATCCACTTCGTTGTCGTCGTTCAGGGGGACCTTCTTCATGTCCAGGGTGGTGACCTGGAACATGGCACCGGCGCCCTCGGCGTCGGAAGCGGTGATCAGGGGGGTGTGGGCATAGACGAAGCCCTGCTCATTGAAGAACTTGTGAACGGCGAAAGCGGCTACGGAACGGATGCGGAAGGCGGAATTGAACAGATTGGTACGGGGACGCAGGTGCTGAATGGTGCGCAGATACTCAATGGTGTGGCGCTTCTTCTGCAGGGGATAGTCGGCAGGACAATCACCCTCCAGGGTCAGAGCGGTGGCCTTCAGCTCCACCGGCTGCTTG
>JAFYPP010000090.1 GCA_017559995.1 Clostridia bacterium
ACAGCCATGAACCCGCCCAGCACCGCGGCGGAAAGGAGGCTGCGCCCGCCGGCGATAAGCAGCGGGTGCCAGGAGATCAGTTTGATAAAAATACCGCCCAGACTCCACAGCAGGGCGCAGAGTACCATCATGAGCATGGCCTTGTTTTTGGCGCTTGCGGTTTTCACAGGGATCGCTTCCTTTGCACAAAAAGTGCGGGGCGCTGCCGCCCCGCCGATTTAAACCTGATGGATATGCCGTTTGATGGCTTCGAAGGTCTCTTCGCTGATGACGTGCTCGATACGGCAGGCGTCTTCCGCCGCCACAGCCCGGTCAACCCCCAACGCGGTGAGCATGGCAGTGAGCACTTTATGGCGCTCAAACACCTTTTCCGCGACCTGCCGCCCTTCTTCGGTGAGGGACAAATGTCCGTGTGCATTCACCAGCAGATATCCACCCTGCTTGAGCAGCGATACCGCACGGCTGACGCTGGGTTTGGAATAACCCATACTTTCCGCCACGTCGATGCTGCGCACGATCTGTTGTTCCATGGACAGGCGATGAATGGTCTCCAGATACATTTCGCCCGATTCCTGCAATGCCATAGGTTCCCCTCCGTTTCTGTCTTTTCACTATACCACAGGCCCGATATTTTTTCAAGCACCGCAAATTGCTGCCTTTTCCAGATAAAGGCTTGACAAATCAGTTAGCATATGCTATCCTCTTGATGGGTTAGCAAGCGCTAATCTTTAATTCAACATTTCAGTTAGCTTTGACTAATATTACGACAGAGGTGCTATTTATGAGTTTATGGAACGCCCACGAAGGAAAAGCCTATACCATCCGCCAGCTGAATACCAACGACGCCGAGCTGGATGCTTTTCTGTTTTCTCTGGGCTGCTATGCCGGCGAGCCCATCACCGTGGTCTCCCGCCGCTGGGGCAGCTGCGTGGTAGCCATCAAGGACGGCCGCTACAACATCGACCGTCAGCTGGCCGAAGCCATCCGGATCTGATCCAAAACCCGGCGGATGCACCATCCGCCGTTCTTTTCGCCCATCAGTTAGCATAGAGTAACTAAACAGATCTACCAAGGAGGATCTCCCCCATGCGTATTGCTTTGACCGGCAATCCCAACAGCGGCAAAACCACCATGTTCAACGCCCTCACCGGCCGCAACGAAAAGGTCGGCAACTGGGCCGGCGTCACGGTGGATAAAAAAGCCCACCCCATCAAAAAGAACTTTACCCCCGGTGCCGAGGCCCTCATCGCCGTGGACCTGCCCGGTGCGTATTCCATGTCCCCCTTCACCGCCGAGGAAAGCGTCACCAGCGATTACATCCGCAACGAAAAGCCCGATGTGATCATCAACATCGTGGACGCCACCAACCTCAGCCGCAGCCTGTTTTTCACCACCCAGCTGCTGGAGCTGGGCATTCCCATGGTGGTAGCGCTGAACAAGGCCGACATCAACATCAAGAAGAATACGGTCATTGACACCGCCGCCCTCAGCAAGCATCTGGGCTGCCCCGTGGTGGACACCGTGTCCACCTCTGCCGAAGGTCTCAGCGAGGTGATCCGCACCGCCGTTTCGGTTTGCGGAACCGTCCAGACGGCGCCCTACCGTCAGGGTTACGTGGATATGACCTCCCGTGAGGCGGTCACCGAGGCTGACAAGCAGCGCTTCGCCTTCGTCAACGGCGTGGTTGCCCAGGTGGAGACCCGCAAAATTCTCACCGGCTCCCGCAACAGTCAGGACCGGCTGGACGCCGTGGTGACCCATCCCCTGTGGGGCCTTCTGATCTTTGCCGCCGTGATGTTCCTGGTGTTCCACATCTCCCAATCCGACGGAAAACTGGGTCTGGGCGTGCTGCTGGCCGATGCCCTCACCGGCTGGCTGGAGGGCATCCAGGCGCACATCGGCGAGATGGTGTCGGGCGCCGCTCCCATCCTGCAGGCTCTGCTGGTGGACGGCGTCATCGGCGGTGCCATCGCCGTGGTGGGCTTCCTGCCGCTGGTCATGGTGATGTACTTTCTGATCTCCCTGCTGGAAGATTGCGGCTACATGGCCCGTGCCACCGTGGTTCTGGACCCCGTGTTCAAGAAGGTGGGTCTGTCCGGCAAGTCGGTGATCCCCTTTATCATCGGCACCGGCTGCGCCATCCCCGGCGTCATGGCCTGCCGCACCATTCGTGATGACCGTGAGCGCCGTGCCACCGCCATGCTGGCCCCCTTCATGCCCTGCGGCGCCAAGCTGCCCGTCATCGGTCTGTTCGCCGGCGCCTTTTTTGAGGGTGCTTCCTGGGTGGGCACGCTGATGTACTTCGCCGGCATCCTGCTGATCCTGGTGGGCGCTCTGTTGGTGAACCGCATCACCGGCAACCGAAATAAAAAGTCTTACTTCATCATGGAACTGCCCGAGTACAAGTTCCCCTCCCTCACCCGTGCCGTCAAGGATATGTTCTCCCGTGGCTGGGCCTTCATCGTGAAAGCCTTCACCGTCATTCTGCTGTGCAACACCGCCGTGCAGATCATGCAGTCCTTCACCTGGAGCTTCGCCGTAGCCGGTTCCGCCGAGGAGTCCATTCTGGCCTCCATCGCTG
This sequence comes from Clostridia bacterium, assembly GCA_017559995.1. Classification (GTDB taxonomy): domain Bacteria; phylum Bacillota; class Clostridia; order Oscillospirales; family Butyricicoccaceae; genus UBA4644. The sequence continues at coordinate 2,582 of JAFYPP010000090.1, forward strand.
CCCCCTTCGCCTATGTTCTGGTGCCCGTGGTGGGCGTGTTGTCCTGGCAGCTGGCCGCAGCCGCCGTCACCGGCTTTATCGCCAAGGAAAACGTGGTGGGCACTCTGGCCGTGTGCTTCGTGGGTCTGGAGAACCTCATCGACGCCGAGGAGCTGGCCCTGCTGGAAGGCGCCGGCGCCGAGGCCGCCGGTGTCATGGCCATCACCAAGGTGGCGGCCCTGGCCTATCTGATGTTCAATCTGTTCACGCCCCCCTGCTTTGCCGCGCTGGGCGCCATGAACGCCGAACTGAACGACCGCAAGTGGTTCTGGGGCGGCGTGGGCCTGCAGCTGGCCACCGGCTTCACCGTGGGCTATCTGGTTTACCAGATCGGTACCCTGATCACCACCGGCGGCTTTGGCAAGGGCTTCGTCCCCGGTCTGGTTGCCGTGGCCGTCTTCGCACTGGTCATCGACCGTCTGTGCGTCCGCAACGGTAAGACTGCCGCCGCCAAGAGGTAAACCCATGACCAATTTCATCATCATCGCCGTGGTGGCCGCTATTCTGGCGCTGGCCGGATGGTACGTATACCGCGCAAAAAAGCGGGGACAGACCTGTATCGGCTGTCCCCACAGCAAGACCTGCCGCGGCGGCTGCCCCGGCTGCGATCAAAGATAACAAAAACCGCAGTGTGTTTGATACACACTGCGGTTTCTTTATTTACCATTCCATATCGTTCAGTTCCAGCATAATGCGGGCGTAAATCCGCATGGCACGCTGCAGGCGCTCGATGGACACCACTTCGTCGATGCCGTGGGCGCCGCCGCGACCCTTGGGGAAATCCTCGGGGGGCTTGCAGCCCTCCATGCCGCAGGCCAGGGCATTGGGCAGCATATGGGCATAGGTGCCGCCGCTGAGCAGGTAGGGACCCTTGTCGCTGCCGGTGATCTCGCCGGCGATCTTGGCCACCATCTGGATGATGGGCCATTCGGGATCCATCAGATAGGGAGTGATGCCGGCGACGGATTTTTCCACCTCAAAGCCGTTTTCGGCGGCCGCGGCGGCGATGCGCTCCACGATCTCCTCGTAGGTGATGCCCAGAGGATAGCGGATGTTCAGATGGAAGCTCAGGTAACCGTCCTTGCAGTCCACCTGCTTGCTGAACACCGTCAGGGGCTTCATGGGAGGCACGTCGGTGGCGATGCCCAGCACTTTACCGTCAACGTCACCGGATACCCGGCGCATAAAGTCCAGCAGATGCTTGTCGCCCTCTTCCACGGCGCCGCTGTCCAGCAGAGCCTCGCAAAGGCGGGTGATCATGTTGCCCTCGGGATCGGGGTGAGCGCCGTGGCGGGGGGGCGTATGGCACCACACCACCGTCTTTTCGCCCTTTTCCACGGTGCAAACGCCCATGGTGTCGGGCAGATCGGCTTTGTCAAACACCGCCTCGGCACGGCCGGGAGCCGAAGGCTGACCGGCGATGAAGGTAAAGCCGTGGATGGGGGTCTTGCTGCGCAGCATGATGTTCAGGCCGCCCTTGCCGCCGTAACCCACGGGGAAGCTGGAGTCGGGCACCAGGGACAGGCGGGGCGGTGTGCAGACATTGATAAAGCCGCGGGCATCGGGATTGTCGGGCAGACCGCGGAGGTCATACATACCGCTTTCCTCGTTGCTGCCCACGTACATGGCAGGATTGTACTTCAGGGGGATCTCCAGCGCCTTGAAGATCTTCAGCAGGTGGAAGATGGCCATCATCTGGCCCTTGTTGTCGGTGGCGCCGCGGCCAATGACGCAGTTCTTGTATTCCACGGCGTTATAGGGCTCAAAGTTCCAGCCGTCGCCTTCGGGCACCACGTCGCCGTGGAGCCAGATACCCAGATCGGGCTGGCCTTCCTTCATGGCCACGCTCACCACGCCAACGCCGTAATCCTCGGGATAGAAGCCGGCTTCCTTACCCATTTCCATGGCGGTGTCCAGCACCTTGCGGGGGCCTTCGCCAAAGGGCGCGCCGGGCAGGGGTTCGCCTCTGACGCTCTTGATATTTACCATCCGGATGGTATCCCGGACCAGATCATCACGCACTTCCAGGATCGCTTGGTCGATCCGTTCGATCAGTTGCTGCTTCATAGCGGCACCTCCGTTTTTCCATTCGCTTTCAGCGAATTTCTTTGCCTTGATAGTACATCACAGCGGTAGGAAAGTCAAGTTTGTTTGTCCCCAATCCCATTCGGTTGCACTTACGGAAAGACTGTGCTACACTATGGAAAACGGCAAAGGAGGCGGCGTGATGCTGGAAGAAATGAGCGCCTTTTTTGAGGCGCGGCTGGAGGGCTATGACGCCCATATGCTGGCAAATATTCAGGATGCCCGGACATTTTACCCCTTTACGGCAAACCTCCTTCCCCGGAAGGAAGGCTGCCGGGTGCTGGATCTCGGCTGCGGCACGGGCTTGGAACTGGAATATTATTTTGCGGTCAATCCCACGGCAGAAGTTTGCGGTATCGACCTGTCGGAAAAGATGCTGGACGCCCTGCGGCGGAAGTTCCCGGACAGGGCGCTGGAGCTCCGGACCGGCTCTTATTTTTCTCTGCCCTTTGGCGAAGAGCGCTTCGACGCCGCCGTTTCGGTGGAGTCGCTGCACCATTTTACAAAGGATGAAAAGATCCCCCTGTATACCAAGCTGCGAAAGGCCCTCAAGCCGGGCGGTTATTTTGTCCTCACCGATTATTTCTCCCTTTCCGATGACGAAGAAGCCCTGCACCGGCAGGAATATCTCCGGCTGAAGGAGGAGCAGGGGCTGGGTGACGGACAGTTTTACCATTACGACACTCCGCTGACGGTGGAGCACGAGCGTGAGGCTCTGCTGGAGGCCGGGTTTGCCGCCGTGGAAGTTTTGGGCAATTGGGGCGCCACCGTGACCCTGCGCGCGGTCCGAACCCCTTGATTTTCCTTCCGTTTTTTGCTATTTTAAAGGTAGAATTCTCACAAGGAGGTCGTTGCCATGACCTTTGAAGATGCCAAAAAGGCACAGAAATATATTGATCAGGCTTTGGAGCTGGGCGCCACCGACGCGGTGTTTTTTGACGCCTCCCAGATCTGCTGGGACAGCCGCACCCTTTTGAAATGTATGTACGGCTGCACCGATTGGGGCAAAAACCACACCTGCCCTTCCCGTCCCGGCAATCCCACCATGGCCGAGATGAAGGAGATGTTCTCCCGCTACCGCTGGGGTATCATCATCCACACCAAGGAGAAAAATATCTCCCAGAAGATCTCGCTGGCGGTGGAAGGCGCCGCCTTCCACGACGGCTATTACTTCGCCATGTCGCTGTCTGACTGCGGCCTGTGCAAGGAGTGCGCCGCCGCCACCTGCGAGGCCTGCCGTTTCCAGCAGCTGTCCCGTCCCGCCTTCCACAGCGTAGGCATCGATGTGTTCAAAACCGTGCGCCAGATGGGTCTGCCCATCGAGACCCTGCCTGATCGGAATCATCCCGATCAGAACTGGTACAGCGCCGTTTTCATGGAATAACCGTTGAAAGGAGCCCTTATTATGGCGAAAGAGATCGTTTGGAGCGACCGCAAGCGCATCATTTTCGGCTTGCCCTGGACCTTTACCAAGTACTCCCTCACCAAGGAAAAGCTGCTGGTGGAGACCGGCATTTTCAGCAAGGCTGAGGAAGAAGTCCGCCTGTACCGCATCATGGATATGACCCTCAAGCGCTCCTTCTGGCAGCGTTTGTTCGGTGTTGGCACCATCCATTGCTGTACCGCCGACAAGACCGCCCCCGAGCTGGACATCCTGTGGATCAAGGATGCCTCCAACGTGAAGGAGCTGCTGTCCGACATGGTGGAAGCCGAACGGATGGAAAAGCGTGTTTCCAGCCGGGAGTTTTTCTCCGACAGCGACGGCGATCTGGACGACGACGGCGAACTGGATCATTAATCGAGCGAAAAGCACCTCTGCAGAGGTGCTTTTTCTTCTATGCGCGGGCACTTGTTGCACGGGCATTTTTGTGCTATGCTGAAGGCAGAAAGGAGTGACCGTTCTATGAAGTTGTTCGCTGGTTTTGACGGCGGCGGTACCAAGACCACCTGCTGTCTTGCCGATGAAACAGGCAGGCTGCTGGGCCTTGGCCGGGGCGGGCCTCTGAATTATCTGTTCTGCGGCCGAGAGACCGCTGCCGCCTCCCTGTCCGACGCGCTGTCCTCGGCTTTTGCCGACACCGGGGCGGAGCCCTGTTCTTTGGCCGGGGTATTCGTGTCATCGGCGGCCATTTTGCTGGGCCACGGCGAGGCGCACAAGCCGTTCTTTGCCGAGCATCTTCCGGCGGAGCGGCTGGATTGCGACAGCGATATCCTGCCGGTATGGTTCGGCGGCGCGGGCGAAGATCCCGCCATTGTGGTCATCGCCGGCACCGGCTCCATTGCCTACGGCTGCGGCAAGGACGGCTTTACCCGTGTGGGCGGCTGGGGGCCGCTGCTGGGTGACGAGGGCTCCGGCTACGATCTGGGCCGCCGTGCCCTGCAGACCGCGGCCCGGATGGCCGACGGCAGAATTGCCGAAAATGCCGCATTTCTTGACGCAATACAACAACATTACGGGGTCAACACGCCCCACGAACTGATCTGGGCGGTCAACGGCGCCGATTCCCGGGAAAAAGTGGCAGGCTGTGCCAGAACGGTCTTTTCTCTGGCGGACAGCGGCGATCCCACGGCACGGGAGCTGGTGGCGCAGAGCGCCCGGGAGCTCACGCTGCTCATCGACACCGCCCGCAAAAGAGCCGGCGGCGAATCCTGGCCCGTGGTGCTGTCCGGCGGACTTTCCGCCGCCATGCTGCCCCGGCTTGCCCACGTGGGCGATGTACGGCTGCTGTCGGCGGCCCCGGCGGTTTCCGCCGCCGCCATCGCCCTGCACCGTGCCGGTCTTCCCCAGGCCGCCCAGCGGCTGTTGAAAGAAGGTGCCGCACAATGAATATCGGCTTCGGAAGAATGCCCATCACACCCCAGAAGGCCATGACGCTGGCGGGATTTGACCGCAGAACGGCGCCGTCTCTGGGTGCGATAGACGATCTGTTTGTTTCGGTGCTACTATTGGAAGACGATACCGGCACCCGTGCCGCCCTGTGTTCCTTTGACCTTCTGGGCGCCGACCGGGCGCTGTGCCAGCGCATACGGGAGGCCCTTCCCCTGTCCGCCGACCGGGTGTGGGTCTGCGCCACCCACACCCACAGCGCCCCCCGCGGCGCCTTTTCCGGCGGCATCAGCCAGGATGACGATTATATCGCGGGTTTGGTCACGGCCTGCAGGGCGGCCTTTGAGTCGGCAGAACGGGACCTCTCCCCCGCCGACGCCTTCCTTGGCGAAAGCACCGCCGACGGCGTGGCCTCCTTCCGGGATGTTCCCCGGGACGCGTCGACCTTTGCCATGCCCCTGCGAACTGTGGCGCTGCGCCGCGCCCAGGGCGAGGTGCGGCTGACCCGTTTTGCCTGCCATCCCACGGTTTTGAGCGAGGACAACCTATACTGCTCCCGGGATCTTCCCGGCGGTTCCGAAACGGTGCCCACCCTGTGGCTCAACGGCCCCTGCGCCGATCTTTCCACCCGTTTCACCCGAAAGGAAAGTTCCTTTGCGGAGGTGCGGCGGCTGGGCGGATATATAAAGACCGCATTGGAGCGCACCGTGCTTCATCCCCTGTCGGCCTTCGGAACGACCATCCGCGCCCACCGGATGGAGCTGGAGCTGCCCTACGGCAGCAGCCTCCGTGGCGAGGCACGGCAGCGCTTGCTGGAAACTCTTCGGACCCAAGCTGCAACCTGTACCGATGAGGCCGCCCGTCGGGAGACCGAAAGCTGCATCGCCGTACTGGAGCGGGCGGAGCGGGACCTCCCCGCCTCCCGTACCGTGATGGTGGGCGCATGGGATCTTGGTTCGCTGGTGCTGGTGGGATTGCCCTTTGAGGTCAGTTGGCAGGACGGCACCGCACTGGAGGCACAGGCTGCCGCGCTGTGCGGCAAACCCGCCCTGTTGGTGTGCTACTGCAACGGCTACGACGGCTATCTGCCCCACGAAACCGCCGGTGTCAATTATCAGGATCTGGCCACCGGCTATCTGCCGGAGGCACGGGCCATGATCCGGCGCGGCGCTTTGGACTGTGTCAACAATACCCAACGATAAAGGTGGATCACATATGAATAAAACCTATTTGGAAACCATCCGCAGCCTGCTGGACAAGCTGGAAAACACCCAGGAAACGGCCATTGACGCCGTCAGCGCCCGCTGTGCCCAGGCAGTGGCCCAGGGCGGTCTGCTGTACTTTTTCGGCACGGGCCACTCCCACATGATGTGCGAGGAACCCTTTTACCGCGCGGGCGGTCTGGCCTGTGTCAACCCCATTCTGGAGCCCAGTTTAATGCTGCACAACGGCGGCGCCAAGAGCAGCGCTTTGGAGCGGGTGCCCCAGCTGGGCGTTACCGTCATCGCCGAAAGCGGCATCACCGAAAAGGACGTCCTGTTCGTGGTGTCCAATTCCGGCCGCAACAGCGTTGTCATCGACGCTGCGCTGGAGGCAAAGGCCCGCGGTGCCGTTACCGTGGCCATCACCTCGGTGAACCACTCCTCCGCCGTCACCTCCCGTCATCCCTCCGGCAAGCGCCTGTTCGAGGTGTGTGACTTTGTGCTGGACAACGGCGGCGCGGTGGGCGACGCCTGCCTGACCCTTCCCGGTCTGCCCCAGGCCATGGCCCCCACCTCCACCGTGGTAGACGCCACAATGGTCAATCTGGTGATGGCCGGTACCGCCGAAAAGCTGGTGGAGCTGGGCATTACGCCGCCGGTATTCGCCAGCGCCAACACCGACGCCGGTGACCGTGCCAACAAGGCGGTCATCGCCGAATACCGCAAGCGTATCCGCATCCTGTAACCGGGAGGACCGTTATGCATTACCGTCAGGACAAATACGGAAATCAGATTTCCATTCTGGGCTTCGGCTGTATGCGTTGGCAGCGGGGCGCCGTGGGTATCGATATCGACCTTGCGGAAGCCGAGCGTGAAGTGCTCCGGGCCATTGACCTGGGTGTCAACTACTTCGACACCGCCTACATCTATCCCGGCAGCGAGGCCGCGCTGGGCGAGATTCTGGAAAAGAACGGCCTGCGGGACAAGGTATTCATCGCCACCAAGCTGCCGCATTACCTCATCCGCAGCGCCGAGGGTATGGAAAAGCTTTTTCAGGAGCAGCTCACCCGTCTGCGCACCGACCGTGTGGACTACTATTTGATGCACATGCTGTCCGACGTGGACACCTGGGGACGCATGAAGGATCTGGGCATCGCCGCGTGGCTGGAGGAGAAAAAGCGCAGCGGACAGATCGGACAGGTGGGTTTTTCCTACCACGGCAACAGCGAGATGTTCTGCCGCCTGGTGGATGACTACGAATGGGACTTTTGCCAGATCCAGTACAATTACATGGACGAAAATGCCCAGGCGGGCCGACGTGGCCTGCTGCACGCCGCCGCGAAAAGTCTGCCGGTGGTCATCATGGAGCCGCTGCGCGGCGGCAAACTGGTAAAAAACCTACCGCCCAAAGCGCTGGATATTTTCGCCGCCCATCCCACGGCGCACACACCTGCGCAGTGGGCGCTGAAGTGGCTGTGGGATCAGCCGCAGGTCACCTGCGTGCTGTCGGGCATGAACACCGTGGAGATGGTGGAGGACAACGCGCAAACCGCCTCCACCGCCCAGCCCGGGGATCTGACCCCGGCGGATCAGGCTATGCTGCGACAGGTGGTGGCTGCCATCAACGCCAATATGAAGGTAGGCTGCACCGGCTGCGGTTACTGTATGCCCTGCCCAAAAAACGTGGACATTCCCGGCACCTTTGCCGACTATAACCGGAAATATTCCGAGGGACGGATGTCGGCGTTCCGGGAGCATATGATGGGTACCCTGTTCCGCAAGACCCAGACCGGCGCCTGCAACTGTGTTGGCTGCGGCAAATGCGAGCAGCACTGTCCCCAGCGCATTGCCATCCGCCAGGAGTTGAAAAATGCCCAAAAAGAGCTGGAAGGCCCCTTGTATCAAGCGCTTGCGTTCATCGTGCGGAAACTGAAGATTTTTGGATAACAAAGAGAACCCTTTCGGCCGGCGGTCGAAAGGGTTCTTTGTTTATGCGGTTCCGCAAAACAACTATTGTAAAGCGCGACGGAATCGTGTATAATATTTGTGCCGCTTTGCGCGGCAGGTGCAGTATGCACATCCGGGTGTGGCGCAGTTGGTAGCGCGCCTGCTTTGGGAGCAGGATGCCGCAGGTTCGAATCCTGTCACTCGGACCATAAAAGGACGATGGTTTTGATACGAAACCATCGTCTTTTTTGTTCTCTGCAATCTTTTGTGATGCAAGGCTTTGCGGATTCCCTCCAAAAAAGAAAGTGTCATCCGTTAAAATATTGGTGTCATTGCAACGGCATTACATAAGTGATATAATCTTATTGAATCCTGCATTGCAAAGTTTTGTTCTATTATGCTTGCGCTTAGTTATTGACAGTATGCCTTATATTCATTACATAAGACAGAGGTGTTCCTATGCCGGTTGATTCTAAAGTTGATTGCACTAACAGAAACAGACTCTTGCAGCTATGCATGGATCGGGGAATATCGCAAGAAATAATGATCAAAATCATTGCGCCTATGGAGGGACATTCACAAGACGAAAAGGAGCGTATAGCGGCTGAACTAATTTCTGTTGTTGAAAGCGGAGTTTTCGATTGCAGCCCCAGACACTTTTATCATAAAACAGAGTGGTACAGACAGCTTAACCAGCTACTTGATATGGATTGCTACTGCTATGATTCCCTCCGCCCCATTGTTGAAGAAATTCTGCGTTTTTGTAATGTTTCCGGAGTTGAAATCACAAACATTATGTCGATTCTTCGTACCGTGGATGCATTGCGTCAAATGTATAATTGGTTGATGGATGAACATTATGTTCCGAGCGAAATAGATTGCATTGCTAAAGCGGCGGAGATTTGCAGCTCCTTGTAATCACTGATTTTCACTTGTGCCACGGGTACTGAAAGCATCTATCGAAACCCTGCCACTTAAAATGAAACCATAGCGGCAAAAGTGAAACCTTTTGAAACCCTTTGGCTTCGTATCATAATTTGCATTTCTACCCAGGTGTAAGACCGTCAAGCGGTCTTACCCTTTTGTTTTGCCAAAACGATTCTCTTGCCAATTGCCCTTATTTATAGTACAATCCTTCTTGATAAAAATAACGGAGGAAGTTATCTATGAAAATCGCAGTTCCTTTTTCCAACGGCGAAGTCTTCCAGCACTTCGGCCATACCGAAATCTTCAAACTGTACGAAGTCGAGGCCGGTCAGGTTACCGCCATCGACATCGTGGATGCCAACGGCAGCGGTCATGACGCGCTCGCCGGTCTCCTGGCAGACCTGTCCGTGAATGTCCTGGTTTGCGGCGGCATTGGTGACGGCGCACAGAACGCTCTCTCCAACGCGGGCATTGAGATCTGCTCCGGCGCAAAGGGCGACGCAGACAAAGCAGTCGAGGCCTATCTGCGCGGCGAACTCCAGTCTGCCGGTGTCAACTGTGATCACCACGATCACGACGAGGGCGAGGGCTGCGGCAGTCATTGCGGCGGTGGCTGCAGCGGCTGCGGTGGCGGCTGTCACTCCGCCCCCACCATTGTGGGTCCCAACGTGGGCAAGCTGTGCAAGACCCATTACCGCGGCACGCTGAACGACGGTACCGTTTTTGATTCTTCTTACGACCGCGGCGAACCTCTGGAGTTCATCTGCGGTGTCGGCATGATGATCCAGGGCTACGATGCCGCCGTGGCCAATATGGAGGTCGGCCAGAGCATCGACATCCACCTGACCCCCGACCAGGCCTACGGCTATCCCAATCCCCGCGCCATCTTCACTGTGCAGATCAACGAACTGCCCGGCAGCGAAGAGCTGAGCGTCGGCGAAAAGGTCATGCTGCAGACCGCCTCCGGCCAGCCCCTGCAGGTGGTGGTAAGCGCGCGGGACGAGGCTACCATTACCTTTGATGCCAACCACGAGATGGCCGGCAAGGACCTGAACTTCCACATCGAACTGGTAGCTGTTCAGTAAACCGGCCGGAAAACGCCGTCACATCAACAACAATAACAAAGCGCCGCTGAAACCAGACGTTTCAGCGGCGTTTCTTTTCTTTCACGTTTTCCAGGCGTTCAGCAGCGACGTATATACGCTTTCGGGTATGGAGAGCCAGCCCTTTCCCGTACCAAGGGCGGTATCGGGCTTGACCGACCCGTGGAAGTCACTGCCGCCGCTGGCCAGCAAACCAAACTCCGCCGCGATATTTTCCGCAAGGCAGATGGTTTCCGGCGTGTAGGAGGCGTGCATGGTTTCCATTCCTGCCAGCCCGGCCGCTATGGCCTTGGGCAGCAGTTCCCGCAGTTCCTCCTCCGTCAGTTCCTGCAGCGGATGGGCCAAAACGGGCAGCGCGCCGATGCGCCGAAGTTCCCCAATGACCTCCAGCAGCTGCAGGCGGGAGGGCGGCACATAAAAGCCGCCGTCATCCCGGAGCACGGTGTCAAAGGCCTCCCGGACGGAGGTCACATAGCCCTGCTCCAGGAGTTCCGCCGCCACATGGGCACGGTTGGCGTTTCCGTTGGGATTCCGCCGTTTGACCTTTGCGTAGTCGATCAGGTAGCCGGCCTGGTTGAGCCGTTCCACCAGCTCCATGTTGCTGATCTCTTTCAGAACGTGCTGTTCTTTGACCATACGCTCCACCGCGGCGTAATGCTCCGGCAAAATGAAAAGACCCAGCAGATGCAGTTCCTTTCCATTGTATTCCGTGGAAAATTCCACGCCGGGCACTGCCGTGACACCCATTTCCCGGGCGGCCTCCATAAAGGCCGGGAGGCCGGCCGCCGTATTATGATCGGTCAGCGCGATGATCAGGCCAAGGCGCTTTGCCTCGGCAATAAGTTCTCCGGGTGTGTACGTTCCGTCGGAAAAGACCGAGTGGGTGTGAAGGTCACACCGCAGCAAAGGGGAATCGGCCCCGCACTGTTCTGTTTGTTTCATAGGGCAACCCCCTTCCGCATTTTTTACATACCCAGCAGCGGCGCCAGCACCGCCCACAGCACGTTGCCCATCAAGCTTACCACAAACAACAGGATCATGTAAAGCAGCATACTGGACTTGCTGATGGCGTCACGGGAAATGCCAAAGTAGAAGTTGAAATGTCCGTAGAGGTTGCGCTCTCTGGACTCGTTCCATTCATAGGTGATCATTTCATCGCCGCCGCATCCTTCCGGAAGATAATTTCCGTACAGATCCTTTTCCAATCGGTGGATCCGGTAGCAGTTGGAGTCGTTTACCTGATAATCCTCCTGCAGGGACAGGGTGATCACGGCCTTGTTCAGCTTTTGCCGGTGGAACACGCCGATCCGGTTGATCTCATCCGGCAGCAGCCGTGCCTCGTTCACACGCACCGAGCAGGCATACTTTTCGGACACCACCGGGCTGGTCAAAAGATCCCGCAGGCGGGTGACGGCATTCTGCACGTCGATCTGCGGCCTGAACAGCTCGTCCAGATTTTTATGGGGCAGGCGGAAGATAAAGTACGCCTCGTCATTGTCCAGATACTCCGCCAGCCCGTCAATGGAAATCGTCATCAGCGTTCCGTTGGACAGGGGTTTTACCGTATAGTCGGTGGTGGAAAGATGGACGAGATCCACCGTTTTTCCGTGGTAGGCCATCTCGGATGTGTGCCGATTTTTCATATAATCCAGAATGCATCTGGTGCTGAAGAGCGCACGGAAGATATTTTCGCTCTTCAGATAATGGGACAGATCCCGGATCTCACGCTTTTCCACGCTAAACGGGATGTAGATATTCAGGCTGTGGGTGGACTTTACACCACGGATGCGCACCGCCACGTCCACATAGCTTTTGCCCTGAGGATTGACCCATTCGTTTAAGTAAAACGTACTGATGTCATCACCCGTGACCCAGATGGCCCAGCCGTCATCGGCAAAACTTTTTCTTTTCGACATTTTGCACCTCTTTAAAGCAGCGTCAAGCGCCCGTTCAAATCCAGCGTGATCCCCTGCTGTCGTATGATAAAAGACGTCCGTCGGGCAACGGCTTCACGGCAGTACCGCAGAACCTCTGCCACTTTGGACACGGTTTCCACAATACCCTCACACACCTTCGGGTCATCGGACAGAGCTTTCACCAGCACACAATCGGGCAGGATCTCTGCCGATCGAATGCTTTGATGTTTTAAAAACTCCAGCCTGGAAATATCATTTCTGATCCGCATAGGGTCATAGAGGAGGGTGGAGTTTCTGTCGGCGGCAATATCCAGCTCATCTGCCAGACGGATCAGCGCAGCCAGATAGGGTAATGTCACGCCCCGACCGTCGGCAACAAAAAAAGTTTCCGGGAACTCCTCCGGATCGAGGAGATCTGTTTTGCGGTGGCCCCGGCAAACCTGAATGATCGCCTCGGCATACGGAGCGCTGGGAATATCGAATATCTGCCAGTATTTCCGCACAAACCACCCGGAAAGCTCGTGGTGATTTTTCCGGATCTGGTCCTGCAGGTCTTCCCGTTCAAAGGGACCCGCTCCGGCAGGATCTCGTTCGTCGTAAAAGGAATAAAAATCTTTTTCGGAAATGCCCATTCCAACGTCGTGGAACAGCGCGCCCATCAAAAGCACATACAGGTCATCCGCCGACAGCCGGTCGATCTGATCGCCGATGAGCAGGTTGCAGCTGTCCACGATCTCCAGCGTATGCAAGGTGCTGTGGTCTGTATATTCCGGAAAGGTGCTCCGGTACTGCTGGAGCATCTGGCTGGACACAACCACGCAATTTTTATACCGGCTGTGCAGCTGCGGATCCAGTGCCCGCAGCCGTTTTTCGATCAGGTATTCGTGATCCATACACATCACCGCAAGTTCAGGTTTCCATCGTCAGGATGTCGATAAAGCCGGTCACGTCGAGGATCTCCAGAATGACTTCCGGAACCTGTTTCAAGACCAGTCTCCCCTGCCTGCTCATACGCTTTTGAGCCGCGAGAATCACGCGCAAGCCGGCCGAGGACAGGTATTCCAGCTTCGCCATATCCAAAACGAGACAGGCGACGCCATCCAACTCATCCCGCAGCGACGCTTCAAGCAGCGGGGCGGCGGTCGTGTCCAGGCGCCCCTCCAGGGAGACGGTCAGCTGTCCGTCCGCTTTCCGCATTTCCATTGTCACACGCACGCCCCCTTTTCTTCCGTTGACGCTTAATAATACAGCTGCTCCACCTGCGGCAGCAGTTCTTCCAGACGCTTTTTGCACAGGGCGATCAGTTCCTGACCGTCCGGGGTATTCAATCCGTTGCGGCGGATGGTGCGGCGCATCATGCGGGCATAGCCGATGACCTGCGCTTTACGTGCCACGTCCTCACAAAGGGCTTCGTCGGGGAAATACTGCTTCATCATGGTTTCCCAGATGCGTACGGTGGTTTCGTAGGGCAGGCCGTAGAACTCCATGGTGCCCGCATGGTTGCACTCGCTATAGCCCACAAAGCCCAGATAAATGGCGGCAAAATCAAAGATGGGATGGCCGTACGCCACGGTATCCATATCAATGAGCAGAGGCTCGCCGTCCTGGATCATCACGTTGTTGGCGTGGTAGTCGCCATGGATCATCATGTTGGGCTCGGGAATGGCCTGCATCATAGCCAGCAGCTTTTCCCACTGCTCCGCAGGCAGATAGGGCTGCAGGAACTTTGCCCAGCCTACGCCGGTTTCTTTGATAGCGGGCATTTCACCGGGCTGGACG
>JAFYPP010000091.1 GCA_017559995.1 Clostridia bacterium
CTGAAGAATCCTCCCATCCTCATTCTGGACGAGGCCACTTCCGCTCTGGACAACGCCACCGAAATGGCCATTCAGGCATCGCTGGAAGAGTTGGGCAAGGGCCGCACCACCATCGTGGTGGCCCACCGCCTGTCCACCATCAAGCACGCCAACGAGATCGTGGTGCTCACCCGTGACGGCATCGCCGAGCAGGGCACCCACGACCAGCTGGTGGAAAAGGGCGGCATCTACGCCGGCCTGTACCAGTACCAGTTCCGGCAGTAAGCATCGCAAAAAGCACCGCGTTCGCGGTGCTTTTTTTGCGCCCTTCCGCATATCATCGGGGCAGGAGGGGAGCTTATGCGTGGATTTTTCAGGGAAAACGGCTATCTGGCCGTTATGTGTGTGTGCTTCGTGTGTTCGGCGGTACTGCTGGTGAGCGTTCTGGCCGACCGGCCGCTGGTGGCCATCGCCGCCCGGCATCTGCCGGTGCTGCGGGTGGAGCGGGCGGCGGACGGGGAGGAGGAGCTTTCCGCGGCGCTGCCGGAGGAGGCGGCGGAACAGACGGCGGACACCGGCGGTTATCTGCTCACCGAAGCGTTTGTGGAAGCGCGGCTGGCGGAGTTTCTGCCGGGGGATTTCCCGGCGAAGGATGTGGACGTGTCTTTTGAGGACGGACTGGTGGAGGTCTCCTTTGAAATGAGCCGAACCGGACTGAAAGACTATCTGAAAGCCCGGGGCGCGCAGCTGGGAGCGGGGCAGAGCCTGCTTTTGCAGATGCTGCCCCGGCAGGTGGAAGTGGAGGGCGCGTTCACCCTGGCGGCCGACGGGGAGGGCCTGCACCTGACCCCTGCGCGGCTGGCGGCGGGAGAGCGGGAACTGGCCCTGGAGGGGCTGCCGAAGGACACCTTTTCGGCGCTGGATGCCGGCCTCAACGCCCTGTTGGAAAACGCCGGGGTGCGCTTTTCTTCGGCCACCTTTACCGACGGGGGAATTTTGCTGAAATAAGGGGTCTGGGGGTGGATTTTCCACCCCCTTTTCCTTGCGTTTTGCGGCGCTTCGTGGTACAATATAGTGTGAATTTTTATCGATTTTTGATGGAGGCATTATGAGCCGAGAGAATATTGTTTTGACCCGGGAAGAACGGGAACTTCAGCTGGATTACGCCCACCGGGCTGGACAGAGCCTGCGGGACCGTCTGGGCCGTCAGCCCATGGGCTGCGTGGTGACCTTTGGCTGTCAGCAGAACGAGGCCGACAGCGAGCTGATCCGCGGTATGTTCATCGATATGGGCATGGGCATCACCGACGACGAAGCCAAGGCCGACGTGCTGGTGTTCAACACCTGCGCCATCCGGGAACACGCCGAGATGCGGGTGTTCGGCAACGTGGGACAGACCTCCCACTATAAGAAGGACAACCCCGATATGGTGATCTGTGTGTGCGGCTGTATGCCCCAGCAGCCCCAGGTGGCCGAGAAGATCAAGAAGAGCTACCCCTACGTGGACATCGTGTTCGGCACCCACGCGCTGTGGATGTTCCCCCAGCTGCTGTGCCAGCGGCTGAGCCGCAAAAAGCGGATGTTCGACATCTCCGGCGAGGGCCGTATTTGGGACGGCATGCCGCCCGTGCGCAAGGAAGGCCCCTGTGCCTGGCTGTCCATCATGTACGGCTGCAACAACTTCTGCTCCTACTGCATCGTGCCCTACGTCCGCGGCCGGGAGCGCAGCCGCCACCCCGACGTGGTCATCAGCGAACTGAAGGAGCTGGTGGCACAGGGTTACAAGGATATCACCCTGCTGGGCCAGAACGTCAACTCCTACGGCCTGGATCAGGAGGATTTCCCCGATTTCGCCGGTCTGCTGGAGCGGTGCAACGCCGTGGAGGGCGACTTCCGCATCCGCTTCATGACCTCCCATCCCAAGGACGCCACCCCCCGTCTGTTCGAGACCATGGCCAAGTGCGAGAAGGTGTGCCACTGCATCCATCTGCCCGTCCAGTGCGGCTCCAACCGGGTGCTGCAGGAGATGAACCGCCGCTACACCGTGGAGCATTATCTGGAGCTGGTGGAGTGCGCCCGCAAGTGGATGCCCGACCTGACCATCACCTCGGACATCATCGTGGGCTTCCCCGGCGAGACCGAGGAAGAGTGCGACGAGACCATCGCCCTGCTGGAAAAGGTGCGGTTCGACTCGTTATTCACCTTTATTTACTCCCGGCGTGAGGGAACCCGGGCGGCCGCCATGCCCGACCCCGCCACCCGTCAGGAAAAGCAGAAGTGGTTCGACAAGCTGCTTGCCGTGCAGAACCGCATCTCCCGGGAAAAGAACGCCGACTATGTGGGCAAGACGGTGGAGGTGCTGGTGGACGGCGTCAGCGATGACCCCAACTTTGACCTCACCGCCCGCACCGAGGGCTTCAAGCTGGTGCACCTCAAGGGCGGCACCGATCTCATCGGCAAGACCGTCCGGGCGGAGATCGAGCGATCCTCCACCGTGGCACTGTTCGGAAAGGTGATGGAATGAGCGCGAAAAAGGCTGATACAGCCGTAAAGGAAAAAGGCTTCACACCCATGATGCAGCAGTATCTGGATGTGAAGAACGAAAACAAAGACTGCATTCTGATGTACCGCCTGGGCGACTTCTACGAAATGTTCTTCGAGGACGCCAAGACGGCCTCCCGGGAGCTGGATCTTACCCTCACCGGCCGGGACTGCGGCAGGGAAGAGCGGGCGCCCATGTGCGGCGTGCCCTTCCACAGCGCCGAGGGCTACATCGCCCGTCTGGTGGCCAAGGGCTACAAGGTCGCCATCTGTGAGCAGATGGAGGACCCTGCCCAGGCCAAGGGTCTGGTGCG
The DNA here is from genome assembly GCA_017559995.1 of Clostridia bacterium. Taxonomy (GTDB): domain Bacteria; phylum Bacillota; class Clostridia; order Oscillospirales; family Butyricicoccaceae; genus UBA4644. The sequence goes on from JAFYPP010000091.1 coordinate 2,835, forward strand.
GAGAGAGATCATCCGTAAGATCACTCCTGGCACGGTGCTGGAAAGCTCCATGCTGGAGGAGGGCAAAAACAACTTCATCGGCGCGGTGTACCTGGACACCCGGGGCGCCGGCCTGTGCTTCTGCGATATCTCCACCGGTGAGGTGTTCGGCACCCAGCTGGACGGCTCCGCCGTCAGCGACGAGGTCATGAGCGAGTTGGGACGGTTCTCGCCCCGGGAGCTGCTGCTGTCCGACGGCGCTTACAGCTGTCAGGAGATCCTGAACTTCGCTCGGGACCGGCTCAATGCCTACGCCGAGCGGGCAGGGGAGTGGCGATTCCTGGAAGAGACCGCAAAACAGGCCGCTGTAAAGCAGTTTGCCTGTCAGGAGATCCCCGCCGACCGGGAACTTCTGGTGCGTGCCGCCGGCGGACTTCTGTCCTATCTGCACGAGACCCAGAAGAACGATCTCGCCTATATCTCCACCCTGCAGGTCTATCAGAGCGGTCAGTTCATGGAGCTGGATTACACCGCCCGCCGCAATCTGGAGCTGACGGCCTCTCTCCACGGCGGCGAGAAAAAGGGCAGCCTTCTGTGGGTGCTGGACAAGACCCGTACCGCCATGGGCGCCCGTATGCTGCGCCAGTGGCTGGAGAAACCTCTGCTGAACGTGGCCCAGATCACCCGCCGGCAAAAGGCGGTGGAGGCCTTTGTCAACGATTTCATCCTCCGGGAGCAGCTGGAAAAGCTGCTGATGGGGGTCAACGATATGGAACGCATCGCCAGCCGGGTGGTGTACGGCACGGCCAACGGCCGTGACCTGCGCTCCCTGCAGCAGGTGTGCGACCGTCTGCCCGCCATCCGGGAGCTGATCGCCGGCGTGGATACCCCGCTGCTGCGGCAGCTTCTGACCGAAATGGATCCGCTGGAGGACATCGGCGCCCTCATCGGAGCCGCCATCGTGGACGAGCCTCCCTTCTCGGTGCGGGAAGGCGGCATGATCCGCCCCGGCTACCACGAGGAGGCCGACCGGCTGCGGGATCTTCTGGGCGGCGGCAACGCCCGTCTGGCGGACATCGAGCGGAAGGAACGGGAGCGCACCGGCATCCCCAAGCTGAAGGTGGGCTACAACAAGGTGTTCGGTTATTATATCGAATGCGGCCGTGTTCACGCCGACGCCATCCCTGCCGACTACATCCGCAAGCAGACCCTTGCCAACTGCGAGCGCTACATCACCCCCGAACTGAAGGAGCTGGAGGGCGAGGTGCTCTCTGCCAGCGACCGGCTGACGGCACTGGAATATCAGCTGTTCACCCAGGTGCGTGAGACCATCGCCGCCCAGGTGGAGCGCCTGCAGCGCACTTCCCGGGCGGTCGCTTCGGTAGACGTTCTGTGTTCGCTGGCCAAGGTGGCCCAGCAGAACCGCTATGTCAAGCCCGACATGGACGACAGCGACGTGATCGACATCAAGGACGGCCGCCATCCCGTGGTGGAGCAGGTGCTGGAGGGCGAACTGTTCGTGCCCAACGACACCCTGCTGAACTGCGGCAGCGACCGGGTATACATCATCACCGGCCCCAACATGGCCGGTAAGTCCACCTTCATGCGGCAGGTGGCCCTCATCGTCATTCTGGCCCAGATCGGCTCGTTCGTGCCGGCGGCCTCTGCGCGCATCGGCATCTGTGACCGGGTGTTCACCCGTATCGGCGCCTCCGACGACCTGTTCGCCGGCCGCTCCACCTTCATGGTGGAGATGAACGAGGTGGGCGATATCCTCAAATACGCCACCCCCCGCAGCCTGCTGATCCTGGACGAGATCGGCCGCGGCACCTCTACCTTTGACGGTATGTCCATCGCCCGAGCGGTGCTGGAGTACGTGGCCGACAGCAAAAAGCTGGGCGCCCGTACCCTGTTCGCCACCCACTACCACGAGCTGTGCGAACTGGAGGGCATCGTGGAGGGCGTCCGCAACTACAACATCGTGGTGAAAAAGCGGGGCGACGATATCATTTTCATCAAAAAGATCGTCCCCGGCGGCGCCAACGACAGCTACGGCATCGAGGTGGCCAAGCTGGCCGGCCTTCCCGAAGAGGTCATCCGCCGGGCCAAGGCGGTGCTGCGCGAGATCGAGACCCGCCAGCCCCAGGTCCTGCCCTCGCTGGTGGAAGTCCCCGAGGAGGAGGCCGACGACGACGGCCAGATCACCCTGGACGGCTTCGCCGAAAAGGCCATCATCGACCAACTGAAGCAGGTGTCTCCCGACACCTTGAGCCCCATCGAAGCGCTGACCTTACTCTATCAGCTGACCAAACAGGCAAAGGAGTGTTGATATGCCCCAGATCTTTCAGATGCCGCCCCAGATGGCCAATCTGATCGCCGCCGGCGAGGTGGTGGAACGCCCCGGTTCGGTGGTCAAGGAACTGGTGGAAAACGCCGTTGACGCCGGCGCGTCCCACATCACCGTGGAGATCAAGCACGGCGGCGTCACCTATCTCCGGGTCACCGACGACGGCAAGGGCATTTTGCCGGAGGATGTGCGCACGGCATTCCTGCGCCACGCCACCTCCAAGGTGCGCACCGAGGCCGATCTGGAAAAGATCGGCACCCTGGGCTTCCGCGGTGAGGCGCTGGCCGCCATCTCTTCGGTGGCGCGGGTGGATCTGTTCACCCGGACGGCGGACAACACCGAGGGCGTGCAGATCACCATCGAAGGCGGTCAGGAGACCGGTTACGGCGCCACCGGCTGTCCGGTGGGCACCACCGTGGTCATCCGGGACCTGTTCTTCAACGTGCCCGCCCGGGCGAAGTTCCTGAAAAAAGACGTGACCGAGGGCGGCTATGTGGAAAACATCGTCACCCAGATCGCTGTTTCCCAGCCCCAGGTGGCCTTTAAACTGATCAAGGACGGACGGGAGAGTTTCTCCACCCCCGGCGACGGCAAAATGCTGTCTGCCATCTACGCCACCGGCGGCAAGGATCTTGCCGGCCGGATGCTGAGCATTTTGAGCAATCAGGGCGATATCCGGGTGTCGGGCTTCGTTGCCCCGCCGGAGATCACCCGTGCCACCCGTGCCCAGCAGAACTTTTATATCAACGGACGGTGGATCCGCTCCAAGCTGCTGACGGCAGCGCTGGAGGAGGCCTACAAGGGCCGCCTGATGACCGGACGCTACCCGGTGTGCTGGCTGCAGCTCGATGTCCATCCTTCGGCGGTGGACGTGAACGTGCACCCTGCCAAGCTGGAGGTCAAGTTCTCCCGTGAGAAGGAGATCTTCTCGGCGGTGTACCACAGCGTGGTGGCCGTGCTGGAAAGCGGCGACGAGCTGTCCCGGCTGAAAAACGCTCCCCAGCGCACCGTGCCCCGGGAGGACAACCTTACTTCGCTGCAGCAGAAACTGGAGTTCAAGCCCCAGCCCCAGCCGCTGCCCGTGGAACGGCAGGGGACGACCCTTACCCATCGGGAAACCTTCGCGCCCACCCAGAAGGCCGTGGCCCAGACCAAGGCGCCGGTCTATCAGACGGCGGTGGAAAAGCCTCAGGAGACCCCTGTTCGGCTGGTGAAGCCCGAACTGAAGCCGCTGCCCCAGCCGCCCCGGCCCGCCATGCCGCACTACAGCGCGAAACCGGCGGAGAAATCGGTGGAAAAGCAGGAAGAAACGCCTGCTGTAAAGCTGCCTGACCTTCCTGCCAAAATCGAGGAAAAACCGGCGGAGCTCCCGGTGGAGCCCACTGTGGGACCCAAGGAAAAGCCGGCGGAAAAGCCCGCCGTCCGGGTGCTGGGTGAGGCCTTCCACACCTATCTCATCGCCGAGGACGAGGACGGCCTGTGGCTCATCGACAAGCACGCCGCCCACGAAAAAATGCTGTTCGACAAGCTGAAAAGCACCCTTGGCCAGCAGGCCTCCCAGCTGCTGCTGACGCCCAAAACCGTGACCCTCAGCCAGGTGGAACAGGCCGCCTGCCTGGAGCATCTGGATCTGCTGGAGCAGGCCGGTTTCGCCGTGGAGGACTTCGGCCGGGGCGCCCTGCTGGTGCGGGAAGCGCCCATGTATCTGGCGGAGGAGGACATCCCCTTCGTGCTGTCCGATCTGGCGGGCCGGATCCAGTCCCACCGGGGGGCGGAAAACGAGCTGCTGGACGAGCTGCTGAAGAGCGTGGCCTGCAAGGCCGCCGTCAAGGCCGGTATGTCCACCGACACCGCCGAACTGCAGAAGTTTGCCGAAACCGTGCTGGCCGACGACTCGGTGCGCAACTGTCCCCACGGACGGCCCTGTGTCACCTATGTGAGCCGCTACCAGCTGGAAAAACTGTTTAAACGAATCGTATGAGTGATAAGATCGTAGTTGTCTGCGGCCCCACCGCGTCGGGCAAGACCGCCCTGTCCATCGCCTTGGCCAAGGCCTTTGACGGCGAGGTGGTGTCGGCCGACTCCATGCAGATCTACCGGGGCATGGACATCGGCACCGCAAAGCCCACAACAGAAGAAATGGACGGCGTTCCCCACCATATGCTGGACGTGGCGGCCCCGGGAGAGAGCTACTCGGTGTCCCGCTACGTGGAGGAGGCCACCGCCTGCGTGGAGGATATCCTTTCCCGGGGCAAGCTGCCCATCGTCTGCGGCGGCACCGGCCTGTATATCGACGGCCTCATCCGGGGCACCGACTTTCAGCCTGCCGGCACCGACAACGGCATCCGTGAGCAGCTGGAAAGGGAATGGGACGCCCGAGGCGCCGAGGCCATGATGGCACGGCTTGCCGCCGTTGACCCGGAGAGCGCGGCGCGGCTGCACCTGTCGGACAGGCGGCGCATCCTGCGGGCGCTGGAGGTGTATCTCGCCACCGGCGAGACCATCACCGTCCACAATGAGCGCTCCAAACAGGTGCCGCCCCGGTTCGAGGCGGTGATGATCGGCCTCAACACCGAGCCCCGGGACATCCTGTACGGCCGCATCGACCGCCGGGTGGATGTGATGCTGGAGCAGGGCCTGCTGAAAGAGGTCCGTGACCTGCTGGAGGCCGGCCTTTTGGAGGGCACCGCCGCCCAGGCTATCGGCTACAAGGAGCTGCTGGCCCACTTCCGGGGGGAGATGACCCTGGAGGCGGCCGCCGACCTCATCCGGCAGAAATCCCGCAATTACGCCAAGCGCCAGCTCACCTGGTTCCGCCGGGATCAGCGGGTGAAATGGATCGTCTACAACACTCCCCGGGCGGCACAGGCCGTCCTACAGGAAGCGACAGAATATTTACGGAAAACCCTCTATAATGACGGTGTCAAATCTTAAGACTTCGTGTCTTAACAGAAAAGGGGACCGTTATTATGGAACACAAGTGCAATCTTCAGGACACATTTTTGAACGAAGCCCGGCGTGAGCGCATGCCGCTGACCGTCTTTCTTACCAACGGATTTCAGCAGCGGGGGACCATCGTGGCCTTTGACGGCTACACCGTGTTGCTGCAGTTCGAGGGACGGCAGCATCTGGTCTATAAGCATGCCATCTCCACCATCATCCCGCAGCGCAGTCTGCGGCTGATGCCGGAGGGATAAGCCGGCGTTGACACAAGGAGCATCCATGAAACGATCGAGAGCATCCACATTTCTCACCATTGTCTTTTTCGCGGCAGTGGCGGTATACATCTTATATCAGGTGACGGCCAACCTCACCCGGCAGATCCGCACGGTGGACGCGCTGGAGGTGACGGTGGAGGACAAGATCTCCGCCCGGGGCTATTTCATCCGGCAGCAGAAGGTGCTGTCGGGCAGCGGCGCCGGTACGGCGGAGTATCTGGTGCAGGACGGCGACAAGGTGTCCCGGGGCCAGAAGCTGGCGGTGTTCTTCCAGGGGGAGGACGCCCGGCAGGCCTATGACACCGCCCATCAGCTGGAAGAGCGGCTGGCCGCGCTGGAGTACGCCTACTCCATGATCACCAGCGGCGTGGACAGCGTGAAAATGGACCGGCTGATCTTTGACAGCGTGGCCGGTATGGGCGAAAGTCTTGCCAAAGGCGAAGCCTCCAAGGTGACCGCCGACTACAGCGCCCTGCAGCAGCTGGTGGTGAGCCGCGGCGCCACCGAGGAC
>JAFYPP010000092.1 GCA_017559995.1 Clostridia bacterium
CAGATACCCTGCGTCTGTACGAGATGTTCATGGGCCCCCTGGAGGTCTCCAAGCCCTGGAGCTCCGCCGCCGTGGCCGGCGCCCGTAAGTTCATCAACCGTGTGTGGAACTTCTTCACCGAGGCTGCCAACATCACCGAGACCGATGACGGCAAGCTGACCAAGGTCTATCACCAGACCGTCAAGAAGGTCACCGGCGACTTCGAGACCCTGGGCTTCAACACCGCCATCGCCCAGATGATGGTGTTCGTCAACGAGGTGTACAAGAACGGCACCTGCCCCAGAGAATACGCCGAGGGCTTCATCAAGATGCTGTCCTGTATCGCTCCCCACGTGGGCGAGGAGATGTGGCAGATCCTGGGTCACGACCGGACCATCGCTTACGAGCCCTGGCCCGTCTATGACGAGGAGAAGTGCAAGGACGACGAGATCGAGATCGCTGTCCAGGTCAACGGCAAGGTGCGCTCTGTCATCACCATCGCCGCCGACGCCGATGAGAAGGCCATCGAGGAGCAGGCCCTGGCCGACAGCAAGGTCCAGGCCGCAATGGCCGGCATGAAAGTGGTCAAGGCCATCGTCATCAAAAAGAAAATCGTGAATTTTGTGGTGAAACCTGAATAAAACTCTTGACAAAGAGGGTTCTGGTGCGTATAATAATTTTGTGATGCGTGTCATCATTTTGTTCTGTTCATGGAGGGAGGGAAAACGAAATGTCTGAGATCCGCGTGAAGCCGGATGAGTCTTTGGACAATGCTCTGCGCCGCTTTAAGCGTTCCTGCGCTAAGTCCGGTGTGCTTTCCGAACTCCGTAAGCGTGAGTGCTATGAGAGCCCCAGCGTCAAGCGTCGTAAGAAGAGCGAAGCTGCCCGCGCTAAGAAGAAAATGTATCGCTAAATGATCATTTTGAAGACACTGCAGACATTCTGCAGTGTCTTTTTTTCTTTCGTCCCTGTGTAAAAGGAGGAATCCCTATGAAAAAAGTCTTTTTCGGTATTTTGCTGGCCATGGCCGGTCTGGTGAGCATTCTGGCCGTGCCCCTGCAGATTTTGGTCATGAACTTCGTGCCCAACTTCACCATGGTGTCTGCCGTCCTGATGCTGGCGATGTATCTGGCCACCGCTCTGGGCTACTGGCTCATCATGAAGGGCGCCGAGGGCCTGCCCCAGACCCAGTACTGGCACTTTGCAGGCACCTTTTCCAAGTATCTGTGCGCCTATAACGTGGCCGTCGGCCTGCTGGAGTTCGTGGGCGCCGTGGGTCTGTTCACCCTCAATCTGCCCTCTGTGGTCAGCCAGATCCTGTACTACATCACCGATCTGGGCAGCTTTTTCATCATGTATTTCTGCGTGCTGGGCCTGCGGGATCTGCAGTACATCGCCCGTAAAAACCTGTACGCCGACCGGGTGTACAAGTGCTTTACCGCGTGGATGGTCATCCGTCTGCTGGCCAGCCTGCTCACCGCATGGCTGTATATCGTCGCGGTGGTGGCCTATATCGTCATGCTGTTCTTCTACGGCAAAGGCGCCTGGGCCTATGACAAGCGGGATCCCTATCAGCAGTATTAAACCAAAAAAAGAACGCCATGACCAACCGGTCATGGCGTTTTTTGCGTTTAGTGCAGGATCTTTGCCTGGGACTCCTCGGCGAACTGCTTGGAGTACAGGTCGTGGTAGTAACCCTTTTTCCGCAGCAGCTCCTCGTGCTTGCCCTGTTCCACGATGCGGCCGTCCCGGACCACCAGGATCAGGTCGGCCTTGCGGATGGTGGACAGGCGGTGGGCGATGAGGAAGGAGGTGCGGTCCCGCAGCAGATGGTCGATGGCGTTCTGGATCAGCTGCTCGGTCTGGGTATCGATGGAGGAGGTGGCCTCGTCCAGCACGAAGATGCGGGGGTCGGCCAGCACGGCACGGGCAAAGGAGATCAGCTGCTTTTCGCCGGTGGACAGGCGGTCGCCGCCTTCGCCAACGTCGCTGTCCCAGCCCTTTTCCAGCTTGCTGACCACCGTATCGGCGGAAACGGCCTTTGCGGCGGCCTCGATCTCCTCGTCGGTGGCATCCAGCCGTCCGTAACGGATATTCTCCCGAACGGTGCCGGAGAACAGGTGGGGATTCTGCAGCACGTAGCCGATGTTGGAGTGCAGCCACAGCTGGCTCCGCTGCCGGTAGTCCACGCCGTCGATCAAAATCTGTCCGCCGGTGGGTTCAAAGAACCGGCAGGCCAGGTTGACCAGGGTGGATTTTCCCGCGCCGGTCTCGCCAACGATGGCCACCGTGGTGCCCTGGGGGATGTGAAGGGAGAAGTTCTGCAGCACGTCCTCGCCGCCGTCGGGATAGCGGAAGGTGACGTTTTTGAACTCGATCTCGCCGCGGAGAGGCTCCCAGTTTTCCTTTTTGGGGTGGAAGGCGTCGCCGTATTTGGCCTCGACCTCGGGGGTGTCCTTCACCTGGGGCTCCTTGTCCAGCAGGTCGGTGACACGCTCGATGGAGGCCTGCAGGGAGATGAACTCGGCAATGTTGGCCGCCGTCATCTGGATGGGCTCAAAAATGCCCACGGCGTAGCTGGTGAAGGCCGACAGCGTGGCCAGTTCCAGCACCTGGGACAGCACCAGATGGCCGCCCCGCAGCAGCACGATGGCCACCGCCATGGTGGAGAAAAACAGCACCAGCGGGATGTACACGGCGTTGAGGCGGGCGGCACGGATGCCGGCGTCCTTCATCTCGCCGGTGAGCTTGTTGAAGCTGTCGCTGGACTGATCCTCCAGCACCAGGGTCTTGGTGGTCTTGGCACCGGTGATGCCCTCGTTGAAGGCGCCGGTGATGCGGGAATTGAGCTTGCGCACCTTGCGGTTCCAGTGGAGGATGCGGTTCTGGAAGTAGTAGGTGAGGACGGCCATCACCGGCACGATGAGGATGACCACCAGCGCCAGCTTCCAGTTGAGCAGCAGCATGGAAACAAAGCTGCCGCCCACATAGAACAGCGCCCACAGGATGTCGGTGAAGTTCCAGGCGATCATACCGGCGATGCGGTTGGTGTCGCTCATGACACGGGCCAGCAGATAGCCCACGGGGGTGACGTTGTAGAAGGAGAAGGACAGGGTCTGCAGATGGTGGAACAGCTTGTCCCGCATATCCCGGCCCATGAGCATCTCGATGCGCATGGAGTTGCGGGCGAAGGCCACCACCGACAGGCACTGCAGCAGGATGACGCCGAAATAGGCCAGAGCATAGGGCCACAGGCCCTCCAGCGTGCCCCCTTCGATGAAGTTTTTGATGGCGTGGCGCTGGAACAGGGGCAGGATCACGTCCACCAGGGCGCACACGCCGTTGAAGATCAGCATACCCACGAAGTCCAGCCGATAGGTCTTGAGGAAGGGCAGCAGCCGCTTCCAGATCTTGATGTCAAAGGATTTTGTGTAATCCTGTTCGTCGAAAGCCGACATTACTGCTCGCCTCCTTCCATGATGAGGGCACGGTCGTCCGACCGCATCTGGATGTCATAAATATCCTTATAAATGCCGGGACGGGAGATCAGCTCCTGATGGGTGCCCAGATCGGACACGCGGCCGTCGTCCAGTACCAGAATGCGGTCGGCCTGCATGAGGGTGGTGATGCGGTGGGACACCAGAATGACGGTGGCGCTGTCCAGGGTCTCCCGGAGGGCGGTGCGGATCTTGGTATCGGTCTCGGCGTCCACGGCGGACAGGGAGTCGTCGAAGATCATCACCGGGGCCTGCTGCATGAGCATACGGGCGATGGCCACACGCTGCTTCTGGCCGCCGGAGAGGGTGACGCCGCGCTCGCCGACCACCGTTTCGTAGCCTTCGGGGAAGGCTGTGATGGCATCGTCCACACAGGCGATGGCGGCGGCGGCACGCATCTCGTCAAAGGAGGAGCCGGGACGGGTGGCGGTGATGTTTTCGCCGATGGTCTGGGAGAACAGGAAGGGCTCCTGCAGCACCAGACCGATGTTCTTTCGCAGGGCTTCCCGCTGCATCTGGCGGATGTCCACGCCGCCCATGGTGATGGCGCCCTGGCCGTCCTTCAGGTCGTACAGGCGGTCCAGCAGGTGCACCAGGGTGCTTTTGCCCGAGCCGGTGCCGCCCAGAATGGCGAAGGTCTCGCCCTGCTTGATGGTGAAGGACACGTCCTTCAGCACTTCCTGGCCCTCGTAGCCGAAGGTGACGCCGTCAAAGACGATGTCGCCCAGCACGGGCTCCACGGCGCCGGGGGCGTCCTGCTCCTCCCGGGAATGGAGGATGTAGCCTACACGGTCCATGGACACGCCGGCCTTGGACATTTCGGAAAGGACACGGCCCAGGGAGCGCACCGGCCAGGCCAGACTCTCGTTATAGGCGATAAAGGCCATGAAGGCGCCCAGGGTCATGCGGCCGTTGACGGTCTCCACGATGCCGAAGAGGATGATGGTCATCACCTGCAGGGAAGTCAGCAGGGTGCCCGAGGCCCAGTAGACCGACAAGAGCTTGCCCAGCTTGATCCACAGGGCGGAAAAGGCGTGGTTTTTGGCGCCGAACTTGTCCTCCTCGAACTTTTCACGGCCAAAGGCACGGACCACGCGGACGCCGGTGAGGTTTTCCTGGGCACAGGTGGTCAGCTCACCCTCGGCCTCGTCGGCGGCCTTGAAGCGGGAGGAGATCTTGGCGTAGAACACGCCGGAGGACAGGCCAACGATGGGAATGAAGGCCAGCGCCACCAACGACAGCCGCAGGTTCATGGAGAACATGATGGACAGGTACAGGCAGATGAGGAACACGGTGCGCACCACCTCCACCATCTGGTTGCACACGAAGGAGCGGATCACGTCCACGTCGGAGGTGCAGCGCTGGATGATGTCGCCGGTGGGATGGGCCTTGTGCCAGGCGAAGGTCAGGTGCTGGATGTGACGGTACAGGTCGTCACGGATGGCCTTGACGTAGGTCTCCGAGCCTTTGGACAGGTTGAGCCGCTGACCGAAGCTGCACACACCGCGGAGCACGGCAACCGCCATTACACCGGCGGCGGCCAGCCACAGGGCACGGACGGGCTGCTGCCGCAGGCTGTCCCACCGCAGCCATTCCAGCACACGGGCGGGCAGCTCGGGGGCCTGTTCGCCCAGAATGGAGTCCACCGTCAGGCGGATGATCTGGGGCGTCAGGGCGTTGAGCGCCATACTCAGACAGGCAAAGACCAGACCGATGGCGAAAAAGTGCCAGCAGCCACGGAGATACCGGGCGATCAGCCCGGTTTTTTGCCGTCCGGACAGCTTGAAATTGGGTTCCATAGGGAAACAACTCCTTTCGGATAAAAGCAAACAAAAAGCGCCCTCCGATACACACAGAGGGCGCGAGGCTGGCAGAAATGTGGCTGGGTCATGCCACGGCTGCGGCGCACAAAACGAGCTCTGCGGTAACGTTTGTAACGGAAACTTCCATACGATCGTTCATTCTGTGCACCTCCTTTCATTTGTTTGACAGATTCAGTATAGCCCCCTTGAAATGGAATGTCAAGGGGTGCGGACGGGCAAAAAAAGCGGTATCCGATGACGGATACCGCTGGGTAGACAAATTAAGGAATACGGACAAAATCCCGGTCAAAGCCGGCGGGAACGGGGGCGCTGCCCACTACCGCAAGGCCTATACGGCAGCCGGTGTCCGCCACGGCGGCATCCAAAGCCGCAAGGTCGGCGGAAAAGTCGGCGGCGGGAACATACAGCACGTCAAAGAACCGGGCCAGCTGCATGACATCCAATCCGGCGGTGCCGTCGGTCAGCCGGGTGGCTGCCTCGGCGGTGAGCACCATGGAAAGGGGCAGGTCGGTGGCTTCCCGCAGCTGACGGGCCAGCTGGGTGAGGGCCTCGGTACGGGCCGCGGCATCGCCGTAGTCGATGAGTTCCAGCTTGCCGGCGGTGGGATAGCGGAAGTTCTGCAGCAGCACCTGTTCAAAACCGGCGGCGGCACAGGCCTCCACAGAAGCCAGCAGGCAGGTCAGGGTATCCGCTGCCGTGGGGTCGAACCAGGAGAGATATTCCCGGTCCAGCCAGGTGGAACCGCTGTCCAGCTTGAGAGAGGCGGCACGGTAGCCGGTACGGGGCCGTACGTTGTCCCGCAGGGCGGAGATCACGGCGATACGGGTCACGTCCAGATTTTCCAGCGCCGCGGCAAAGGCGTCGGCGTCAGCCGAGATGCCTTCGGCAACCAGGCCGTCATCCACCAGAGAAATACCCTCGGGGGATTTGACCTGCAGGGCCAGCTGGCTGTAGCTGCCCTCACTGACCCGGCGCAGCACGTCGGCGCTGTCCTGCAGCAGGGCGGTGCCGTCCAGCAGCAGA
>JAFYPP010000093.1 GCA_017559995.1 Clostridia bacterium
ATCGCCATCCAGGCCAGCGGCGCCGCCTGTGTCATCGCCGCCAGCTTTGCCCGTATTTTCTACCGCAACTCCATCAACATCGGCTTCCCCATCCTGGAATGCCCCGAGGCCGCCGAAGCCATCCAGAACGGCGACAAAGTCACCGTGGATTTCGCCACCGGCGTCATCACCGACGAAACCACCGGCAAGACCTTCCAGGCCACTGCCTTCCCCGGTTTCATCAACAAGATCATCGAGCACGGCGGCCTGCTGCCCTATCTGAAGGCCCGTCAGGAGGCATGAACATGGAATACAATATTGCGCTTGTAAAGGGCGACGGCATCGGTCCCGAGATCGTTGGCAACGCCGTCCGCGTCCTGGAAGAGATCGGCCGTCAGTACGGCCACACCTTCAACTTCAAGTCTTATCTGGCCGGCGGCTGCGCCATTGATGCCTGCGGCACGCCCCTCCCCCAGGAGACCATCGACGGCTGTCTGGCTTCCGACAGCGTGATCCTCGGTGCTGTGGGCGGCCCCAAGTGGGACGGCCTGTCCGGCGACCTCCGCCCCGAAAAGGCACTGCTCAAGCTGCGCTCCGTGCTGGGTCTGTACACCAACCTGCGTCCCGCCCGCCTGTACCAGGCCCTGCGGGAGGCCTGCCCCCTGAAGGAAAGCACCGCGGAAAAGGGCTTTGACCTGCTGATGGTCCGTGAACTCACCGGCGGCATCTACTTCGGTGAGCGAGGCTACCGCGAAGGCAAGTTCGGCCCCGAGGCCTACGACACCGAGGCCTACAGCGAACTGGAGATCCGCCGCATCGCCCGTGTTGCCTTTGAGGCAGCCAAAAAACGCGGCAGTAAGGTCACCTCCATCGATAAAGCCAATGTACTTGACACCTCCCGTCTTTGGCGGAAGATCGTCCATGAAGTTGGTATGGATTACCCCACCGTCGAGTGTACCGATATGCTGGTGGACAACGCCGCCATGCAGCTGATCCGTGATCCCTCCCAGTTTGACGTGGTGGTCACCACCAATATGTTCGGCGACATCCTGTCCGACGAGGCTTCCCAGATCACCGGTTCCATCGGCTTGCTGCCCTCCGCCTCTCTGGGCGACGGCACCCGCGGTATGTACGAGCCCATCCACGGCTCTGCCCCCGATATCGCCGGCACCGGCAAGGCCAACCCCATCGCCACCATCCTGTCCGCCGCTATGATGCTGCGCTATTCCTTTGATCTGCAGGCCGAAGCCAACAAGATCGAAACCGCCGTGGACGCCGTGCTCAACGCCGGTTGGCGCACCGCTGACATCGTCGGTGACAGCGGTGTTACCCCCCTCACCTGCGACCAGATGACCGACAAGATCATCGAAGAGATGCGCAAGTAATCTTGCTTTACATTCCTCAAAGGAGTTGAGTTTTCCATGCAAATGACCGGCGCGGAAATCCTGATCCAGTGTCTGTTGGAGCAGGGTGTTGACACCATCTTCGGTTATCCGGGCGGCACCATCCTCAACGTGTACGACGCCCTGTACGGATACTCCGATAAGATTAAGCATATTCTGACCGCCCACGAACAGGGCGCTTCCCACGCCGCTGACGGCTACGCCCGCAGCACCGGCAAGGTGGGCGTGTGCTTTGCCACCTCCGGCCCCGGCTGTACCAATCTGGTCACCGGTATCGCCACTGCCCATCTGGACTCTTCCCCCATCGTTTTCATCACCTGTAACGTGGCGGAAAACCTCATTGGTAAGGATTCTTTCCAGGAGGTCGACATCACCGGCATTACCATGCCCATCACCAAGAGCAACTACCTGGTACGTGACGTCAACAGGCTGGCCGACACCATCCGTGAGGCCTTCGGTATCGCCCGCAGCGGCCGTCCCGGCCCCGTGCTTATCGACATTCTGAAGAACGTCACCGCCGAGACCGCCGAGTACGAAGCGCTGCCTCTGGACCAGCACCGTTTCCACGGTCATCTGGGCAAGCTGATCCAGCGTGCCACCCAGGACTTCAAGGCGCCCGAACCCGACGTGGAAGACGTGGACAAGATGGCCGAGATGATCAAGGCCTGCAAGAAGCCCATGCTGATCTGCGGCGGCGGCGTTGTCCGCGGCCGTGCCCACGAAGAGTTCCAGGCCTTTGCCGAGCGCATCGACTCTCCCGTTGCCGTCACCGTCATGGGCGGCGGCGGTTTCCGGGGCCGCAGCCCTCTGACCACCGGTATGATCGGTATGCACGGCTCCCAGGCCTCCAACATGGCCGTTGACGGCTGCGACCTGCTCATCGCTGTGGGCTGCCGTTTCTCCGACCGCGTGGCGCTGGATCCTTCCACCTTTGCCAAGCAGGCAAAGATCGTCCAGATCGACATTGACCGCTCCGAGGTCAACAAGAACGTCAAGACCGACCACCACATCATCGGCGACGCCAAACAGGTGCTGCAGATGCTGCTGGACCGCCTGCCCCAGGCCGACCACTCCGAGTGGAAGGATTACGTGTTCTCCTTCCCCACCGAGACCGAGTACACCCTGGACGGCGAGACCCTGACCCCCAAGCAGATCTCCGACGCCATCGCCCGTCTGGCTCCCATGGATACCCTCGTGGCCACCGACGTCGGCCAGCACCAGATGTGGGCCATTCAGCATTTCCACTTTGACTTCCCCGGCCAGTTGCTGACTTCCGGCGGTTTCGGCACCATGGGCTTTGGTCTGGGCGCCGCCATCGGCGCGCAGGTGGCCCATCCCGATACCACCGTGCTGCAGATCACCGGTGACGGCTGCTTCCGTATGAACTGCCACGAACTGGCCACGGTTTCCTACTACAAGCTGCCCATCATTACGGTGGTGTTCAACAACGGCACCCTGGGTATGGTCCGGCAGTGGCAGAACCTGATCTACGGCAAGCGATTCTCCCAGACCACCCTGGACCGCGCCCCCGACTTCGTCAAGCTGGCGGAGGCCTACGGCCTGAAGGGCAAGCGTGTCCACAATGTGGCCGAGCTGGAAGAGGCGCTGACCGAGGCGCTGGAACGCAAGTGCGGCTACGTCATCGACTGTGCCATCGACATGGACGAAATGGTCCGTCCCATGGTCAGCGGCGGCAGCCACATCACCAACTTTATCGTGAACTAAAGGAGGGAGATCCGTGACCAATTTGACCGAACGCCAGACGCTGGCCGTCCTGGTAGACAACGAATCGGGCGTCCTTTCCCAGATCTCCCGTCTGTTCTCCCGTAAGGGCTACAACATCGAATCCCTGGCCGTGGGCGCCACCGAGGATCCCAAGGTCTCCCGTATCACCATTGAGGTGTTCGCCGATGAAGAGCGCATCACCCTTCTGGTGAACCAGCTGCGCAAGCTGTTCCCCGTCCACTCCATCAAGCGTCTGCCTCCCAACAACTCCATCCGCCGGGAGCTGGTGCTCATCAAGGTGCGCACGGTGGACAACGCCGCCCGCAGCGAAATCCTGCAGATCGCCTCTGTATTCCGTACTTCCATTATCGATGTGTCGGTGGACACCCTGACTCTGGCGGTCATCGGTGACGAAAGCAAAGTGGACGCCATGCAGAAAATGCTGGAAATGCACGGCATCCTGGAGCTGGTCCGAACCGGCGTCATCGCGTTGGAGCGCGGTAAAGATACTATTAATGATGATACTAAAGTTAAAGGAGAGTTTAACTATGGCAAGAATGTATTATGAGAAGGATTGTGACCTGAACAAACTCAACGGCAAGAAGATCGCTATCGTCGGCTACGGCTCCCAGGGCCATGCCCACGCAATGAACCTGCGTGACAGCGGTTGCGACGTGATTATCGGTCTGTACAAGGGCGGCAAGAGCTGGGCCGTCGCCGAGAAGGACGGCTTCACCGTTATGGAGACCGCCGAGGCTACCAAGGTTGCCGACATCATCATGATCCTGATCAACGACGAGCGTCAGGCTGATATGTACAACAAGGACATCGCTCCCTACCTGACCGAGGGCAAGGCCCTGATGTTCGCTCACGGCTTCAACATCCACTTCGGCCAGATCAAGCCCCCCGCCAACGTGGACGTTCTGATGATCGCCCCCAAGGGCCCCGGTCACACCGTCCGTTCCCAGTATGTCGCCGGCAAGGGTGTTCCCTGCCTGATCGCTGTGGAGCAGAACGCCACCGGCAAGGCCTATGACATCGGTCTGGCTTACGCTGCCGGTATCGGCGGCGCCCGCGGCGGCGTTATGGAGACCACCTTCTCCGACGAGACCGAGACCGACCTGTTCGGTGAGCAGGCCGTTCTGTGCGGCGGCGTCGTGGAGCTGATGAAGATGGGCTTCGAGACCCTGGTCGAGGCCGGCTACGCTCCCGAGAACGCTTACTTCGAGTGCATCCACGAGATGAAGCTGATCATCGACCTGATCAACAAGGGCGGCGTTGCCATGATGAACTACTCCATCTCCGATACCGCCGAGTACGGCGAGTATGTTTCCGGTCCCCGCGTGCTGCCCTACGAGGAGACCAAGAAGAACATGAAGGCTGTCCTGACCGACATCCAGAACGGCAAGTTCGCCGGCAACTGGATCGCCGAGAACAAGAACGGCCGTACCTTCTTCAACGCTTCCCGCCGCAATCTGGCCAAGCATCAGATGGAGACCGTCGGTGCCGAGCTGCGTAAGAATATGCTGTGGGGCGACGACTCCGATCCCGATACCGCTTCCAACTGATTTCGCTTTACAGCCTCCCGCATCGAAAACCGGTGCGGGAGGCCTTCCCTATCCTAACTGAAGGAGGATTCTCCCATGATTTCCGATAAAATCAAAAAAGGCGTGGAGCGCACTCCCAACAAGAGCCTGCTGTACGCCCTGGGTTATACCGACGAAGAGCTGGAGCGCCCCCTGGTAGGCGTGGTCTGCTCTCACAACGAGATCGTCCCCGGCCATATGCATCTGGACAAGATCGCCCAGGCCGTTAAGGACGGCATCCGCGCCGCCGGCGGCACCCCCATCATGTTCCCTGCCATCGCCGTGTGCGACGGCATCGCTATGGGCCACACCGGCATGAAGTATTCTCTGGTCACCCGTGATCTGATCGCCGACTCCACCGAATCCATGGTGATGGCCCATCAGTTCGACGGTCTGGTCATGATCCCCAACTGCGACAAAAACGTGCCCGGCCTGCTGATGGCCGCCGCCCGTCTGAATATCCCCACCATCTTCTGCTCCGGCGGTCCTATGCTGGCCGGCACCATGAATGACGGCCGCCGCACCTGCCTGAGCCATATGTTCGAGGCCGTGGGCGCCTATCACGCCGGCACGCTGGACGAAGAAGGTGTCCGCGAGTACACCGAAAACGCCTGCCCCACCTGCGGCAGCTGCTCCGGTATGTACACCGCCAACTCCATGAACTGCCTCACCGAAGCCATCGGTATGTCCCTCCGCGGCAACGGCACCATCCCCGCCGTTCACTCTGCCCGCCTGCGTCTGGCAAAGCACACCGGTATGAAGATCATGGAGCTCATCGAAAAGGACATCAAGCCCCGTGATATCATGACCCAGGCCGCCTTCCGCAACGCCGAGACGGTGGACATGGCCCTGGGTTGCTCCACCAACACCATGCTGCATCTGCCTGCCATCGCCCACGAGGCCGGCATCCAGCTGGATCTGGACGAGTCCAACGCCATCTCTGCCCGCACCCCCAACCTGTGCCACCTGGCCCCCGCCGGCGAGGCGTACATGGAGGATCTGGAGCGTGCCGGCGGCGTGTACGCCGTCATGAAGGAGCTGACCAAGAAGGGTCTGCTGGACACTTCCCTCATCACTGCCACCGGCAAGACCATTGCCGAAAACCTGGAGGGCGTGGTCAACCGCAACCAGGCCATCATCCGCCCCGTTGAAGAACCCTTCTCCCAGAGCGGCGGCATTGCCGTGCTGAAGGGCAATCTGGCCCCCGACGGCTGCGTGGTCAAGCAGGCTGCCGTGGCTCCCGAAATGATGAAGCACGAAGGCCCCGCCCGCGTGTTCAACTCCGAGGAAGAAGCCATCACCGCCATCTACGGCAAGAAGATCGTTGCCGGCGACGTGGTGGTCATCCGCTACGAAGGTCCCAAGGGCGGTCCCGGTATGCGTGAGATGCTCAACCCCACCTCCGCCATCTGCGGCATGGGTCTGGGCGAGAGCGTAGCCCTCATCACCGACGGCCGTTTCTCCGGCGCCACCCGCGGCGCTTCTATCGGTCACGTCAGCCCCGAGGCCGCTTCCGGCGGCAATATTGCCCTGGTGGAAGAAGGCGACATCATCGCCATCGATATCCCCAACTGCAAGATCGAGCTGAAGGTCAGCGATGAAGAACTGGCCCGCCGCAAGGCCGCCTGGGTCTGTCCCGAGCCCAAGGTCAAGACCGGCTATCTGGCCCGCTACGCCAAGCTGGTTTCCTCCGCCGACAAGGGCGCAGTTCTTTCCTGAGGAGTTGATCCCATTGCAGAATAAGATTTGTAAGCTGGTCCTGTTCCGCCCGGAACAGGACAGCATTCTCGCCCGTCTGGCCGAGCTTTCCCACCTGATGCACCGTGATCCCGCGGCACTGGAGCAGTTTACGCTGCAGCTGTGCCGCATGGTGAATCTGGCCGAGGAGCTGAACCTTCACGGCGATCTGTGGCACAATTACCTGACCTGGTTTTTGCTGACCTCGGAGAACCCCTTCACCCTCAGCCGGGAATACCGCGCCGACCGGGATGATCTCCTGTCCCGTCTGGCCAGACAGGATCTGGTGATCTTCCGCAGTCTGTTCACCCAGAACATTGCTGCCTCGGCACAGGCGCTGGGACTGAACTGCTTTGACGACCTGTACATGGAACCCCGGACGACGGCCTCCGGCCGCGGCATGGTGGGCACCCTGGTGTCCGACATGGCCGCAAAGCTGGCCGCCGCCGCTTCCGACGAGGAGTTTTATCAGCTGCTGGCCGATCATTACGCCGTCCACGGCGTTGGTCTGTTCGGTATGGGTCACGCCTTCCGCATTGAGGAAAAAGGCGAAGTTTCTCTCCGCCCCATCTACAATGAGGATCCCGTCCGTCTGGATGACCTGGTTGGCTATGATCAGCAGAAGGAGCAGCTGGTGCGCAACACGCTGGCATTTTTGGAGGGAAAGCCCGCCAACAATGTCCTGCTCTACGGCGACAGCGGCAGCGGTAAGTCCACCTGCATCCGTGCCCTGCTCCACGAGTACTATCCCAAGGGTCTGCGCCTCATCGAACTGTACAAGCACCAGTTCAAGTCGCTGGCCGACGTGATCGCCATGGTCAAGACCCGCAGCTGCAAGTTCATCCTGTTCATCGACGACCTGTCCTTCGAGGATTTCGAGATCGAATACAAGTTCCTCAAAGCAGTCATCGAGGGCGGCATCGAGGCTCGGCCCGATAACCTGCTGATCTACGCCACCTCCAACCGCCGTCACCTGATCAAGGAGACCTGGAATGACCGCAGCGACATGGAGCACAACGGCGATATCCACCGTTCCGACACGCTGGAGGAAAAACTGTCGCTGGCAAACCGCTTTGGTCTGGCCATCAACTTCAACTCCCCCAGCCGGCAGGAATACCACCGCATCGTCCGCACGCTGGCCGATCGCGCCGGCATCACCATGGAAGACGCCGAACTCTTCCGAAAGGCCGACGCCTGGGAGATCCGTCACGGCGGTGTTTCCGGCCGGGCGGCACAGCAGTTCGTCAACGACCTTACCTGCACATCCTGATTTCTTCCTGCGCCAATCGGCTGTTTTGCTGATTGGTGCATTTATTTGGGCGGTTTTGACAACAACTCCCCATTTTCCAGTAAAAATATACGGTATTTTTGTCAAACCCACCATTGACTTCCGCACTTTCCTGCGCTAAAATAAAGCGTAAGAATACTCTATTCAACAGAAAGGAGCGGTGATCATGTTTTTCAACTGCAACAAACAGTTCAAGTGTGCGTCTGCCGCTTCTGCAGCCGCTTCTTTTGCCTGCGCTATTCTGTCTAATATTCTGGACGCCGCTCTGTTGGCGTCCATTCTTTTTGCCCTGATTGTACTGGATCTTCCCGCTCTGGGTGTATTGGTCGTCCTGATTACCATCCTGCGAATTACCGGCAAAAAGACTTTACAGCCCGCGAGTTTGGCATAACGGTTCACACGATACGGTGAAGCGGCCTCGCTCAACGGCGGGGCCGTTTCTTAGTATATACCCAACAGGCCGGATTGGCCGCCGACCGGTTGGGACATTCAAACGACAATAATTTTTTCAAAGGAGAAAAAGATTATGAACAAGAAGATTTTCGCAATCCTGGTGGCCGCCGCTATGATGCTGACCTGCCTGGCCGGCTGCGGCAACGAGAAGACCGACGCTCCCGCTGTTATTAAGATCGGCGGCATTGGCCCCCTGACCGGCAGCGCTGCCACCTACGGTATCGCCACCAAGCAGGGCGCTGAGATCGCCGTTGCCGAGATCAACGCCAAGGGCGGCATCCAGTTCGAGCTGAACTTCCAGGACGACGAAGCTGACGGCGAAAAGGGCGTCAACGCTTACAACAACCTGAAGGACTGGGGCATGCAGATCCTGTACGGCTGCACCACCACCGGTTCCTGCGTGGCCGTTGCCGGCGAGTCCTATTCTGACCGTTACTTCCAGCTGACCCCCTCCGCTTCCTCCACCGACGTCACCGCCGGTAAGGACAACGTCTTCCAGATGTGCTTCACCGACCCCAACCAGGGTATTGCTGCCGCCGACTATGTGAAGGCCAACGGTCTGGGCACCAAGCTGGCTGTCCTGTACAACAACTCTGACGCTTACTCCACCGGTATTGCCAACGCTTTCGTTGCCCGCGCCAAGGAGCTGGGCATGGACATTGTCGCCGAAGTCACCTTCCCCGATGATACCAACACCGACTACTCCACTCAGCTGAACCAGGCCAAGGACGCCGGCGCTGACATGATGTTCCTGCCCATCTACTACACTCCCGCTTCCCTGATGCTGGCTCAGGCCAAGGATATGGGCTACGCTCCCGTGTTCTTCGGCGCTGACGGTATGGACGGTATCCTGGCTCTGGACGGTTTCGACGCTTCCCTGGCTGAAGGCCTGATGCTGATGACCCCCTTCAACGCTACCGCTACCGACGAGCGTACCCAGAACTTTGTCAAGGCTTATTCCGAGAAGTACGGCACCGATCTGCTGAACCAGTTCGCCGCTGACGGTTACGACTGCATCTACGCCATCTACGAGGCCTGCCAGAAGAACGGCATCACCGCCGAGACCAAGGCCACCGAGATCTGCGAGAAGCTGATCGCCACCTTCACCTCCGCCGACTTCAAGATCGACGGTCTGACCGGTTCCGGCATGGGCTGGACCACCGCCGGTGAGATCTCCAAGACCCCCATGGTCGTTGAGATCGTCAATGGCGCCTACGTCACCAAGTAAATAATCCTCTCTTTTCCAACCGTAGGGAGCGGCATTGTCCGCTCCCTGCGGTATTCCGCTTATTAATGACACTTTAAGTAAAGCAGGTGTTATCTTTTATGTCCTTTCTGACCAACCTCATCAACGGACTGAGTCTTGGCAGCGTGTACGCCATCATCGCCCTTGGCTATACCATGGTCTACGGTATCGCCAAGATGCTGAACTTCGCTCACGGCGATGTTATCATGATCGGCGGCTATGTCTGCTTTGTTTCGGTCATGTCTTTGGGTCTGGGTGCAGTCCCTTCCATCCTGCTGGCGATCATTGCCTGTACGCTTCTGGGTATCCTGGTGGAGCGGCTTGCCTACAAGCCTTTGCGCCAGGCTCCCTCCCTGGCGGTTCTGATCACCGCCATCGGCGTGAGTTATTTTCTGCAGAACGCCGCTCTGCTCATTTGGGGCAGCGCCGGCAAGGTCTTCCCCTCCCTGCTGGAAGGCGTCCCCTCTCTGCATCTGTTTGACGGTGAACTGACCGTCTCCGGTAAGGCCCTGGTCAACATCGTGGTCTGTCTGATCACCATGACCGTCCTGACCATCTTCACCAATAAGACCCGCGTGGGTAAGGCAATGCGCGCTGTCAGCGAAGACAAGGGCGCTGCCCAGCTGATGGGCATCAATGTGGACGCCACCATCTCCCTGACCTTTGCCATCGGCTCCGGTCTGGCTGCCGTGGCCGGTGTCCTGCTGTGCTCCACCTATCCCATGCTGATGCCCACCACCGGCTCCATGCCCGGTATCAAGGCCTTTACCGCGGCCGTTTTCGGCGGTATCGGCTCCATCCCCGGCGCACTGCTGGGCGGTCTGCTGCTGGGCGTGCTGGAAATCTTCTGCAACGCCTACATTTCCCAGGAACTTTCCAACGCCATCGTGTTCGGCGTTTTGATCATCGTTCTGCTGGTCCGTCCCACCGGCCTGCTGGGCAAGCCCATCCGAGAGAAGGTGTAAGCCATGGCTGACAAGATGAAAAAAGTGAACTTCAAGAAGTTCCTCAAGGGCAACGCCCTCACCTATCTCATGGTCATCGCTGCCTATGTGATCCTGCTCCTCATGCAGACCTTCGGTTTGATGACCAACTCTCTGGCCGGCTTCCTGGTCCCCATCTGCGCCTATATCGTCATGGCAGTGTCCCTCAACCTGACCGTCGGTATCATGGGCGAGCTGAGCCTGGGCCACGCCGGTTTCATGAGCGTGGGCGCCTATACCGGCGCTGTCTGCTCCGCCCTGCTGGCTGACCTGATCCCTATCGCCCCCCTCCGACTGGCCATCGCCATGGTGGGCGGCGGTATCCTGGCCGGTGTGGTCAGCCTCATCGTCGTGGTGCCCGTCCTGCGTCTGCGCGGCGACTACCTGGCCATCGTTACTTTGGCATTCGGTGAGATCATCCGCAACATCATGCAGGTCATCTACATCGGCAAGGACGCCGAAGGCGTTCATTTTGCCATGAGCGAAGCCGCCCTCAACTTGGCTGAAGACGGCAAGATGATCGTCCGCGGCCCCATGGGTGTGGTCGGTATCCAGAAGATCTCCACCCTGACCATGGGCTTCATCCTGGTGATGATCACCCTGGTGGTGGTGCTCAACCTCATCCGCAGCCGTCAGGGCCGTGCCATTATGGCCATGCGCGACAACCGCATCGCCGCTGAGTCTGTGGGTATCTCCATCGCCAAGTACAAGATCATGGCCTTCGTCACCTCTGCCGTGCTGGCCGGTGCTGCCGGCGCCCTGTACGCCATGAACTTCTCCTCCATCCTGTCCAAGAAGTTTGACTTCAACACCTCCATTCTGGTTCTGGTGTTTGTGGTTCTGGGCGGTATGGGCAACATCCGTGGCTCCATCATCGCCGCCGCTGCCCTGACCATCCTGCCCGAGCTGCTCCGTGAATACGCCGACTACCGTATGCTGGTGTACGCCATCGTGCTGATCGTGGTCATGCTGGTTTCCAACAATCCCAAGATCAAGCCCATGGCCGAAAAGATCTGGGGCGAAAAGATCGCTCCCAAACTTCCCAAGAAGAAAGCAAAGGAGGGTACCGCAAATGGCAAGTAAAACCAAGCTGGTCCCCACACCTTCGGTAGGTCTGATCCCCGAACGTGACGTAGGTAAGCGCCCCATTCTGGAGTGCGTCGGCCTGGGCATCACCTTCGGCGGCTTGAAGGCCGTTGAAGATTTCAACCTCATCATCGGCCGCACCGAGATCGCCGGTCTGATCGGCCCCAACGGCGCCGGTAAGACCACCGTCTTTAACCTGCTGACCAAGGTCTATCAGCCCACCCACGGCACTATCCTGCTGGACGGCAAGGACACCCACGGCATGGATACCGCTCACGTCAACCGTGCCGGTATCGCCCGTACCTTCCAGAATATCCGCCTGTTCCCCAGCCTTACCGTTGAGGAAAACGTAGCCGTCGGTATGGATACCCAGATGAAATACAGCATGGTCAACGGCATCCTGCGGCTGAAGAACTTCTGGAAGGAAGAAAAGCTGGTCCATGAGCGCTGCCTGGAACTGCTGTCTATCTTCCATATGGAGCATCTGGCCAACGTGAAGGCCGGCTCCCTCCCCTATGGCGCCCAGCGCCGTCTGGAGATCGTTCGCGCTCTGGCCACCAGCCCCTCCCTGCTGCTGCTGGACGAGCCCGCAGCAGGCATGAACCCCTCGGAAACCGCCGAGCTGATGGAAAACATCCGCAAGATCCGTGACACCTTCCACATCGCCGTTCTGCTCATCGAGCACGACATGAATCTGGTCATGGAGGTCTGCGAGGGTATCTGCGTGCTGAACTTCGGCCGCATCATCGCCAAGGGCACGCCCGAGGATATCCAGGCCAATCCCGCCGTTATCGAAGCCTATCTGGGCAAAAAGAAGGAGGAAGTGTAACATGGATACCATCCTGAAAGTCGATGACATCAACGTCTTTTACGGCAGCATCCATGCCATCAAGGGCATTTCCTTCGATGTCAAGCAGGGCGAGATCGTCACCCTGATCGGTGCCAACGGCGCCGGTAAATCCACCACCCTGAACACCATCTCCGGTCTGCTCCACAGCAAGACCGGCGGCATCACCTTCATGGGTGAGAATCTGGGCAAGACTCCCTGCCACAAGGTGGTTTCCAAGGGTCTGGCTCTGGTTCCCGAAGGACGCCGCGTGTTCCTCCAGATGACCGTACAGGAAAACCTGGAGATGGGCGCCTACATCCGCGGCAAGGCCGACCCCGCCGATCTGGAGCACGTGTTTGACCTGTTCCCCCGCCTGAAGGAACGCCGTAAGCAGATCGCCGGCACCCTGTCCGGCGGCGAACAGCAGATGCTGGCCATGGGCCGCGCGCTGATGAGCCACCCCAAGCTGCTGATGCTGGACGAGCCTTCCATGGGTCTGGCCCCCATCCTGGTGGAGCAGATCTTTGATATCATCAAGGAGCTGCACAAGGCCGGCACCACCATCCTGCTGGTAGAACAGAACGCCCGTGCCGCTCTGGAGATCGCCGACCGCGGCTATGTCCTGGAAACCGGCAAGATCGTCACCACCGGTACCGGTGCCGAGCTGCTGGACTCCCCCGCGATCAAGAAAGCCTATTTGGGCGGTTAAAACAACAAAAAAAGACCCGGAAGTCAAGCTTCCGGGTCTTTTCTTATTTTTAGGTTGCTCGCTTGCGCTTACAGCAGGCCCCAGACCAGGAAGCCGCCGCAGGCCACGATACCGGTGAACAGCAGGACAACCACCAGGTAGCCCATAACGTCACGGGCAGACAGCTTGGCGATACCCAGAGCAGGCAGAGCCCAGAAGGGCTGGATCATGTTGGTCCACTGATCGCCCCAGGCAACGGCCATAGCGGTCAGACCGTCGGAGATACCCTGGGCAGCGCCGGCAGGCATCATGATGGGCCCCTGAACGGCCCACTGGCCGCCGCCGGAGGGAACGAAGAAGTTGACGATACCGGCAGCCAGGAAGGACAGCATGGGCAGAGTGACCTTATTGGAGATGCTGACGAAGAAGTTGGAGATGACAGATGCCAGAGAAGCGCCATCGGCGTTGGTGGCGACCATCATGCCCATGATACCGGCATAGAAGGGGAACTGCAGCAGGATACCAGCGGCGCCGCCGGCGGCATCGGTGATGGCGTCGACATACTTACGCAGATTGCCGTGCAGGGTCAGACCGATGGTCATGAACAGGAAGTTGACGATGTTCAGGCCCAGAGTGAAACCGTTCTGGACGAAGTACACCACCACATAAGCCCAGCAGGCGATGACCAGGATGGCCCACAGGATCTTGGAATGCTCCATCTTGTCGGCGGGAGTATCGATCTTATAGGTACGCTCGGCCTCATCCACCAGCAGAGAGGGATCCACGCAGATGGCGTGATCGGAATCGGGATGCATGGCGTAGTTGATGAAGGGCATGGCGATCAGGACGATCAGAACCATGGCCAGGTTGACGGGATGGAAGACGGTCTCGGTGATGGGAGCCTGATAGGTCACATCGCCGAAGGTCTTACCGGCAACCAGGTCCAGGGGGATGGAGCCGGAGAAGCCGGCATGCCAGATAACGAAACCGGAATAAGCGGAAGCAATCAGCAGAGGATAGTCCACGTCACGGACACGCTTGGCGATCTCCTTGGCCAGCAGAGCGCCGGCAACCAGACCGAAGCCCCAGTTCAGCCAGCAGCAGATGGTAGAGACGAAGGTGGTGATGACGATGGCCTGCTTCTTGTTATGGGCCAGGTTGGCGATAGAGCCCAGAGCCTTCTTGCAGGGCTTGGCGGAAGCCATGGCGTTACCGAACACCAGGACCAGTGCCATCTGCATGGAGAAGGACAGCAGACCCCAGAAACCGGAGCTGTTACCCCAGGCGCCCAGCATTTCGATGGGGCCAAGACCGGTAGCCAGCATCGCGCCGATGTAGACGACAATGGTCAGGATCACGGCGAACAGGAACGCATCGGGCAGCCAACGGTTGACGATACGTACGCAAGCATTTGTGAACTTCTTGAACATAAAGTACACACTCCTTTAAAGTATTTTGTCACAAACGCCATTTTTCAAGAGAAAAAACGCTTGTTGACAGTACCATTTTAATGCATGGAAGCGCAGTCTGTAACCGCAAAAACGTTTAGAAATCAGCCAAAATCAACGCTAAAATTTGTGCAGTATTCTTTGTTTGCTGAAAGATTTTTCAGCAAACACGCAGCAAAAAAAGGCGACGGTCACCCGTCGCCCTTTTGTATTTTATTTCAGGATCGCGCACAACTCCATGGGCGTTTCCACCACATGGATGGCACCTGCGTTCCGCAATTCGGCACGGCTTCCGTAGCCGTATGCCACGCCGATAGCGGCGATCCCCTTTTCCGCGGCGCCCTCCACATCGTATTTTCTGTCGCCGATCATGACCACACGGCTGTTGTCCCGCACGCCGAGATTTTCCAGCGCGTAGGCGATCACGTTGGCCTTTCCCTGCCGGCCGACAGACTTGTCACTGCCGCTCATAAAATCAAAATAGGGCGCAAGGCCAAAGTGTTCCGTGATCTTGGTCATATCCTGCATGGATTTGTTGGTGGCCACACCCAAGCGCTTGCCGCAGGCCCGCAGTTCGGTCAGCATATGGAAAATGCCGTCGAAAACGCCGTTTTCCATCCATCCCTGCCGGTCGTAATAGGCACGGTAAGATCGGGTGGCCTGCGCCAGCGTCTCCCCTTCCAGGCCAAAATGTACGGAAAAGCAGGTGGTCATGGGCGGGCCGATAAACTGCTGCAGGATATCGTCGGGCGGGATCTCCAGCCCCATTTCCCGGCAAACGTGATGGACACCGCCCAGCATCCCCGGTGCGGAAGCCGTCAGCGTGCCATCCAGATCGAAGAGCAGCACGTCATAATCCAATCGTTCCACCCCGGTCTCCCCTTTTCGATAAACTTATTTCTTCTCCGCCAGTTTGGTCAGCAATCTGCAGGTAAACTCCAGATTGGGCTGGATGGTGGACAGTTCCAGATACTCGTCCTCGGAGTGGTCAAAATCGCCGGTGGGGCCCAGCGCGTCCAGGGTTGCGCAGCCGCAGGCCGACAGGTGGTTGGCATCCGACAGGCCGCCGCGCTTTTTCAGCTTAAAGGTGTATCCCATGTCCTCGGTGATCGCTTTTGCCAGTTCGCAGAGGGCGTAGGTCTTTTCACTGGGCTCCATGGGCGGCGTGGCACGGCGGAACTTCTCCTGCAGGCCGACGCCCTTTGCTTTGGCGTGCTCTGCCAGCTCGTCCAGCGCGGCCAGAATCTTTTCCATCTCGCTGATCTTCTCATAGCGGACGTCCAGCACCAGTTCCGCGTGATCGGGAATGATGTTGGCGGCCTGACCGCCACGGGCAACGCCTGCGTTCACCGTGGTGCCGGTTTCCTCGCAGTGATACTTCGCCAGCTCGCAGATCCAGTAGGCCATCTCATTTACGGCGTTGATGCCGCCGTTCTCAAAGGCGTAGCCGGCATGACCGGCCTTGCCGATAAAGTCCACGGCATAGCGGATCATACCCTTTCGCTGAATGCAGCGGGTAACACAATCGCTGGCGGCCTCATACACCAGAGCATAGTCGGAAATACGGGCGTAGCTGTCACTGAGCTCCCGGGAATACAGGCTGCCGATCTCCTCATCGGGATTGAAGATCACCACGATGTTCAGCTTTTCCAACACTTCGGTGGGCAGCGCATTCAGCGACCACACCATGCCGAGGCAGCCCTGCTTCATGTCCAGAACACCTACGCCATATGCCCGCTTTTCGTCACGGGTAAAGGGACGGCGCAGCGCCTCGCCTGCCGGGAAAACGGTATCGATGTGGCCGATCATCAGCACATCGTAATGCTCGGCCTCCCGATTTTTCAGCACGAAACAGTCACCGCACTTGTCGGAAACGGTATGCCGCTCCAGAAGCCAACCCCGCTCGGTCAGCTGCCGGGACAGCAGCATGCCCACTTCGTTGGTGCCTTCATTGGCGCCCAGACCGCTGTCGATGTTGACCAACACTTCCAGTTCTTTCAAAAATTGCTCTACAGAAAAGTTTTTCATGGTGATCACTCCATCATATAAAATCAAATCAATATGTGCTGCGCGGCACGGGATTACTTGCGGAAAAAGATCTTGCCGTTGCGAACGCCGGTGACCTGATCGTTCTCTACCGCGATCTTGCCGTTTACCAGCACACAGGAAAGGCCCACGTTGCCCTTGGCAGGCTCCACAAAGTCGCCCAGATCGGCAATGGTTTCCGGATCGAACAGCACCAGGTCGGCATCCATGCCCTCCCGGATCAAGCCCTTGGTGGACAGGTTATACACCATCGAGGGCAGATAGGTCATCTTCCTGATGGCGCTTTCCAGAGAAACGACCTTCTTTTCACGCACGTAACGGGCGAGAACACGGGTGAAGGTGCCAAAGGTACGGGGATGGCCGGTGCGGGTCTCACCGGAGCCGCCGTCCGAACCGATCATGGTGCGGTCCCACTTCATGACACGCTCCACGTCCTCCTCACAGGCGGTAAGGTAAATGGCGGTGGTGCCCATTTTATCGTCCCGCAGCAGGTCACAGTGCAGCTCGTAAGGATCGGCACCCAGCTGATCGGCGATCTCATTGAGCATCCGTCCGGCGTACTCGGGGTGGGAGGCGGAATTGCCGATCATGATGTATTTGAACCGCTCGTGGGGCGTCTTTCCACCCAGAATGACGGGGCGAAGAGCCTCCCGTTCCTTGGGATCGGTCATCATTTCGGTCAGTTTTTCCATGCCCAAGGCGTGCAGCTCGTCGGGAATGGTGGACTTCATACCGTTGGAGGACGCCGTATAGGGATACTCATCGCAGAAGATGTCAAACCCGTCGGCGATGGCCTTCTCCATCATGGAAAGGGTCGCCGCGGTTTTATTCCAGTTCATGGGGCCGCCGGAGGCCTTATGATGAGAGTGCACCGTGCGGACACCGGTGGCACGGGCCACCTGCAGCAGCTCGTCGGTGGCTTCGATAAGGTTTTTCCCCTCGCCACGGATATGCGCCGTAATGACGCCGCCGTATTCCGCGACCACTTCCGCCACGGCGATCATTTCTTCGGTATTGGCATAGCTTCCGGGCGGATAGATCAGGCCAAAGGAAACACCCATGGCGCCGGCCTCCATGCACTGCCGGGTCACTTCCCGCATCCGCTCCAAATCGGCAGGCGTGGCTTTTTCCGCCACATAGCCCATGGCTGCCACACGGATATTGCCGTGGCCCACCAGGAAGGTAAAGTTGCAGCCCAGCGGGATGGTTTCCAAATGCTGGATATAACCGTCCAGGCTCAAACGGGCACGCAGGCTTTCTTCGCTATGCTTGATGCCGGTGATCCGGAGACCGTCTTCATAGTGCTCCTCGCTGATCGGCGCGGCAGAGCCGCCGCACATACCGCCGATGATGGTGGTAACGCCCTGCGCCAGCATATGCGCGCAATGAGGCACAGCCTCGATCCGTTTGTCCAGGTGGCTGTGGGCATCGATAAAGCCCGGCGCCAGCACCTTGCCGGTGCCGTCGATGACTTTTTCGGCCTGTGCCTTTAAGCGGCAGCCGATTTTGGCGATTTTCCCATCCCGGATCGCCACATCACCATGGTACATGGCGTTGCCGGTACCGTCCGCGATCCGTGCGTTCTGAATCAAAATATCATACATCGATGGTGTCCTCCCTTTTCTCAAAGTGTTGTCGGTATGGCGACCGCGACACAATCCATTTCCTGCAGTTTGCGCAGCAGCGCGTCGCCGCTTTGCTCCGTTTCTACGGAAAGGACCAGTCC
This sequence comes from Clostridia bacterium, assembly GCA_017559995.1. Lineage (GTDB taxonomy): Bacteria > Bacillota > Clostridia > Oscillospirales > Butyricicoccaceae > UBA4644. Next base: position 18,224 of record JAFYPP010000093.1, read on the forward strand.
CACATGGCCGGGGATCCCGCTCTTTGCCGGTACGATCTGCAGACTGCCGATATCCGCCAGCTCGCTGTGTACCGTGTTGACACGCTGCACAGCATCCACTTCCAAATAGTACGACACGGTGGCCGCGCTTCCCTTTCGTGCTTTTTCCAGACGGCTCAGCACCATAATGGCTACCAGCATGATCAAAAACGCAAGGATGGCTCCCAGATAGAAACCGATACCGACGGCAAGGCCCACACAGGCCGTGGTCCAAAGGCCCGCGGCGGTGGTCAAGCCGGTGATATTCGCGTTGCGGTCACTGATAATGGTACCTACGCCCAAAAAACCGATGCCCGAGACCACCTGTGCTCCGATACGGAGCGGGTCTCCCGAAAAGCCAAGCCGTTCCACGCCGTAAAGGCCAATCATGGTGGTGATACAGGCACCCACGCTGACCAGAATATAGGTGCGCAGACCCGCGGGACGGCCGTGGCGTCCACGCTCCGCACCGATACAGCCGCCCAAAACGGCAGCCAGCAGCAGCCGGAAACATACGGACAAGCCGTTAAATCTGGCTAACAGTTCCAGGATCACTCCCACTCGATCACCTCCGTTTTTCTGACAAATATAAGTGATCAGCCGACCATGATCCTTCTTTCGTCGGCTGTGATATTCAAGGTTATGTATGCATCACGCCAAAAAATGCAGCGTTCCGGGTATTCTTACGAACACCCGGAACGGTACATCATACTATGCGGTTGCGAAATAGAGGGCGTCGACTCTTTACTTTTCCTGATTGCCGAACATGACAGCCTGGTAACGGTTGTACCAATAGTCGTTCAGCTCACCATAGATACGGATCGTAGTCTTATCGTAGTCGAAGCTCAGACCGGGGAAATCATTGCACACCTGCTTGGCGGTGTTGTACATCACCATGTCAAACAGCTGGCTGCCGGTCAACTGAAAAGTATATTCAACTTTATGCACTTGTTTCACTCCTTGTCTCCATCTTCAGCAAAAACGTTATTTTCCGCCGCTCCCATCGCCTTTCGGCGTCGGGAGCGGCGTTATAAAACTTGCTTAGGCCTTTTCTTCCGTCAGCAGACGGCAGGTAACGAAGTGACCGGGCTCCACTTCCACGGTGGAAGCGCCCTTTGCGCAAGCCTCGGTGGCAAAACGGCAGCGGGTGCGGAAACGGCAGCCGGAGGGCGGATTTGCGGGGCTGGGGATATCGCCTTCCAGCAGGATTCGGCCGGAACTGTCGTGCTGGCCAACCTTGGGGATAGCGGACAGTAGAGCCTGGGTGTAGGGATGACGGGGATTATCATAAATCTGGTCGACGGTGCCGATTTCCATCAGCTGGCCCAGATACATGATGGCCACACGGTCACACAGATGCTCAACCACCGACAGGTCGTGGGAGATGAACATATAGGTCAGGTTCAGCTTTTCCTGCAGCTCTTCCAGCAGGTTCAGAACCTGTGCACGGACGGAAACGTCCAGTGCGGAAACAGGCTCGTCACAGATCAGCAGCTCGGGATTGGTTGCCAGAGCGCGGGCGATGACGATACGCTGACGCTGGCCGCCGGAGAACTCATGGGGATAACGATCCACATAAGACTTGTCCAGACCGACCATGTCCAGCAGCTCCATGATACGGGGCATGCACTCGGACTTGGTCTTCTTCAGGCCGGAGATCAGCATGGGCTCGGCAATGATCTCGCCGATCTTCATCTTGGGATGCAGAGAGCTGTAGGGATCCTGGAAAACGATCTGCATATGCTTACGCAGAGCGCGCAGCTCGTTGCCCTTCATGGCGATCAGATCCTTGCCGTCGTAGATGATCTCGCCATCGGTGGGCTCGATCAGACGCAGCAGGGTTCGTGCCAGAGTGGACTTGCCGCAGCCGGACTCACCGACGATACCCAGGGTCTCGCCGCGATACAGGGTCAGGGTGACGTCGTCAACAGCCTTGACGTAATTCTGCTTTTCAAAGAACCATTTCTTGATGGGGAACCACTTTCTTACATGGGTGGCCTGCACCAGAACTTCCTTTTCGCTCATTCGCCCTGCACCTCCTCATAACGGAAACATCTCACAGCGTGGCCTTCACCAACGATCTTGGTTTCGGGCTTTTCGGCGTGACACTTTTCGGTGGCGTACTTGCAGCGGGGTGCAAACACGCAGCCCTTGGGGAACTTACCGGCCGGAGGAACCGTGCCGGGGATAACGTACAGCTTACCCTCACGCTGGCCGGACTTGGGCAGAGCGTTCAGCAGGCCTTCGGTGTAGGGATGCATGGGATTACGGAACAGCTCCTCGGTAGAAGCCTCTTCCATGATCTCACCGCAGTACAGAACGATGGCGCGGTCGCACATCTCGGAAACAACGCCCAGGTCGTGGGTGATGAACGCGATGGCGGTGCCGGTCTCATCACGGAGGTTACGCATCAGATCCAGCACCTGAGCCTGGATGGTAACGTCCAGAGCGGTGGTGGGCTCGTCGGCGATCAGCAGCTGAGGCTTACAAGCCAGAGCCATAGCGATCATGACGCGCTGACGCATACCGCCGGACAGCTGGTAAGGATACTCCTTGACGCGCTTCTCGGGCATGGCCACGTTGACCATACGCAGAGCGTTGATGGAAGCCTCCCAGGCCTCCTTCTTGTTCATGCCCTGATGCAGGCGGAACACTTCGCTCAGCTGGAAGCCGATGGTGAAAACGGGGTTCAGACAGGTCATGGGATCCTGGAAGATCATGGAGATCTCGTTACCGCGGATCTTGCGCATCTCGGACATGGGCAGGGTCAGCATATTCTGGCCCTTGAACTCGATGCTGCCCTCCAGGCGGGCCTTGTTCAGGCGCATGATGGACATTGCGGTCTGGGACTTGCCGCAACCGGACTCACCAACGATACCCAGGGTCTCACCGGCATGGATGTCAAAGGTAATGCCGTTCAGGATCTGAATGGAACCGTAAGCGTTGTCAAAATAAAGCTTTAAGCCTTTAACTTCAATAACTTTCTCTTTTGCCATGTGTCACGCCTCCTTTATCGCAGTCTGGGGTCGAGGATGTCACGGACACCGTCGCCAAAGATGGAGAATGCCAGCGTGGTGATCGTGATGGCGATACCGGCGTACAGACACTGGTAAGGATAGATCATGATCATGCTGCGGCCCTCGTTGATAACACCGCCCCAGCTGGGAACACGGGGGTCAATACCGACACCCAGGAAGGCCAGAGAGGACTGGCTCAGGATGGCGCCGCCCAGACCGGAGGTAAAGCGGATGATCAGAGGAGAGGTACACATAGGCAGGATGTACTTGAACATAATGCGGACGTTGGAGGCACCGGAAGCCTTTGCGCATTCCACGTGCTCCTTCTCCTTGATGGACAGAACCTGCTGACGGACCAGACGGGTAATACCGGTCAGTCGGACGATGACCATTGCGAAGATCATCTTGCCGATACCGTTACCCAGAACGGTGATGATGGTGATGGTCAGCAGAATACCGGGCATGGCGGAGAAACCCTCCAGGAAACGCATGATGGTACGGTCAGCCCATTTGTAATAACCAACCAGCAGACCCAGGCAGGTACCGATGATGATGGACAGAGTGGTAACCGCAAGGCTGATGATCAGCGAAACACGGGTGCCCCAAACAACACGGGAGAAAATATCACGGCCGAAATAGTCGGTACCGAAATAATGCTCCGGGCCGGGCAGCTGGTTCATGCCGCGGACATTCAGCTCATAGGGGTCGTGGGTAGCGATCTGGGGAGCAAAAATACCCACCAGAGCGATGCAGATCAGAACGAAACCTGCAACGATAACACGGAAGTACCGGCGGATAAACGCACCGGTTTTCATCTTTTTCTTTTCCATAGTGCACCTCCGTATTAATCAAATTCAATTCGGGGATCCAGCAGCTTGTACACAATATCCAGCATGATATTGGTAAAGATCAGCATGATGGATACGAACAGAATGATGGCCTGCTCCTGGTCATAGTCACGACGGTTCAGGGATTCCACAGCGAACTTACCGACACCGGGGATGTTGAAAACCGTCTCGGTAACGACAGAACCGCCCAGCTTGGAGGCGATGGCGAAACCGATATTGGTACAAACGGGAGCGGCGGCGTTCTTCAGGCCGTGGATGTAGTAAACCACGTTGTCAGACAGACCCTTTGCATGACCGGTACGCATGTAATCCTGGTGCAGAACGTCCAGCATCATGGTACGGGTGTAACGGCACAGGGTAGCCTGGTGAGACAGGGACAAACAGATGGCAGGCATGGTCAGGGTGTACAAGGACTTCAGCAGACCGCCGTCGGCGATGGTGACATAGCCCTGAACGGGGAACCAACCCAGCTTAACACCGAACAGATACACCATCATCAGACCCAGCCAGAAACCGGGGGCAGACATACCGACGGCAGACAGGGTGGTAACGCAATAGTCCAGCACCGAGTTGCGGCGTCTGGCGGCGATAACACCGACGGGAATACCGATGACGATCGCCAACGTTGTGGAGTAAATGGTCAGCAGAATGGTAGGTTCCATTCGACTGAAGATGTTCTCAAAGACCGGCAGGGAGTTGTGCATGGAGACACCCCAGTCACCGGTGAGCATCTGTTTCATGTAACGGACATACTGAACGATCAACGGATCGTTGAGGCCCATCTTTTCACGAAGCTGGGCATACTCTGCATCGGTGGCTTCTTCACCCAGGATCATGATGGTGGGATCACCGGGAACGATGCGCATCAGTACAAAGACCATGCTGATAACGATCAGCGTGACGGGGATTGCCGAAAGAATTCTTCGAATGGTAAACTTCAGCAAGTTACATTCGCTCCTTTCTGAAAAAGGTTTGGGAGTGTTTCAAAGACTCCCTTATGTAAGGGGACCTGAACAGCTCCCTTTACGTAAGGGAGGCTTTCGAACCTTTAGGGGCCCGGGGGCTGCAAAGCGCAGCCCCCGGAAATTGTTAAAACTGTTTAAAGTGATTGCTTGTCGGGTTGATTACTGCTTGTCAGTGAAGTAGGCGTTCCAGTAGTAGAAACGGGACTGGCCAGCCTGACCGTGCTCCAGACCGGGCCACTGATAGGCCAGACCGGTGGGATGGCCAAACAGGATGTAGGGGCACTCGTCGATGACGGCATCCAGATACTCGTCATAAGCAGCCAAGCTCTCGGCAGAGCCGGTGGGAGCATTCAGCATCTTGTTGACGGCATTGTTGCGGGCATCGGTAGTCCACCAACCCTGGGTACCGGTGACGAAGGTGGAGTGCAGGACGGGGTTCTCGGTGCTCTTCTGGACTTCCCAGCAGCCGATGTCGTGGCCGGTGGCGGGATCCTTACGCAGAGCGCCGTGAGAGCTGTTTTCAACAGCCATCAGTTCGACGTTCAGGCCGATAGCTTCCAGCTGGGGAATGATGACCATAGCGGCGGTATAGAAAGCGCCGGAGGTATGGGTCAGGTAAACGATGGGCTCGCCGTTGTAGTTGGACTGAGCCAGGTAAGCCTTGGCCTTTTCAACGTCATGGACGTTCCACTCGCCGGAGTCTTCCATCTTGGTGGAAGCGTAGACGGTCTCGTTACGGACGGCATAGGGATCCAGGTTGATACGGGAAGCGTCGCCGCCGCAGATGGCCAGCATGACTTCTTCCACGTCGATAGCGCAACGGATGGCCTTACGGACGTTGACGTCAGCGATGGGGCTGTCAGCGTTGGACTCATGCAGGTTGAAGAAGATACCGTGGGTCCAGGTGGTACCGGCATCGCCGACCTGAATACCGGCGGCAATAGCGGCATCCTTCATGGAGGCCTGGATGGTGGCGCGGTCATACTCGTGAGCGATCATGGCAGCGGTACGGGAAGCGGCATCCAGGTTCAGAGAGAAGATGATCTCGTCCAGGTAAGCCATACGGGGAGCGCCGATACCGATAGCATCTTCGTTACCCTCGGTGACGGGGATGTAAGCCTCATTCTTGGTCAGAACGATGTCGGCGTTATCGGTGAACTTGGTCATGGTGTAGGGACCGGAACCGATGACGTCATCCAGAGTGTTGATGACGTTGGGGATGGAAGCGCCGTAGACCATGCCGTTGGGCAGCTCGGTACCGCCCTCATAGGGGTACTTCTCGCAGATTTCCTTGGGCATGATGACGTAGGTGCCGCTGTTGAAGGAAGTCTGGAACTTGACGTTGAACTTAGCCAGAGTGACGACCAGCTGAGTATCGGAGAAGTCGAAGGTACAGTCGGTCAGCCACATGTTGGCAGAGGACTCGGTGGTGATACCGACAGCGATCTTACGGCGGATAGACGCCTCGACGTCTTCCATGGTGACCTTATCGCCGTTGGCGAAGTAACGGTCATCACGCAGGGTGTAGGTGTGGACCAGACCGTCGTCGGAAGCCTTGTAATCAGCGATAACGCCGTAGTACTTACCGTTGGCGTCGCCGCAGGCCAGAGACTCGTAAACGTGGTAGTACCACTGCTCGTCACCCAGAACGGTGGAGGTGTGAGCGTCCATGGTGCTGGGAGCGTTACCGTGACCGATGGTCACAGTGCCGCCGTACTTCCAAGCGTCGGGATCGACTTCGGGGGTGGGCTCAGCAGGAGTAGTAGGAGTAGTAG
>JAFYPP010000094.1 GCA_017559995.1 Clostridia bacterium
CATCGCACAGGCGGCGCACCGAATCGGCGCTCATAGCGCCTTCCAGCAGCAGCACGTCGCCCTGACCGGCGTATTCCTGCGCCTTGCGGGCGCAGTCGGCGGTCTCCAGCGCGGCGCAGCGCAGCTTGATGCCTTCCAGCTCGCCCTGCAGCCGCTCCACAGCGGCGGCGGTCTGCATGGGTTTGGCGCTCAACGCACGGGACACGGCGACATTCTGCTCCCAGACCCCCGACAGATAGTCAAAGGCACGCTTGCCGCACAGCAGCTCGATGCGGACGCCCTCCCGGAACTTCTGGCAGGACAGCAGCTTGATCAGGCCCACCTGACCGGCCCGCAGCACGTGGGTGCCGCAGCAGGCGCAGCAGTCGGCGCCGGGGAAGGCCACCAGCCGCACCAGACCGGGGATGAACTTCTTGGAGCGGTACTCCGCCTTCTGAAGAGCCTCTCCCTCCAGAAAACGGATGTCGATGGGGGTGTCGCTCCAGATAAAGGCGTTGGCCCGGGCCTCGATGGAGGGCAGGTCAACGGGGTCGATGTCGTGGTTGAAATCGATGGTGACCACGTCCTTGCCCATGTGGAAGCCCACGTTGTCGCAGCCGTACCGGGCGCAGATGATGCCGCTGACGATGTGTTCGCCGCTGTGCTGCTGCATATGGTCGAAGCGCCGCTCCCAGTCGATGACGCCGGTGACGGCGGTGCCTGCAGGCAGTTCCTTGTCGCACTTGTGGAGGATGACGCCCTCCTTTTCCCGCACGTCGGTGACTCTGGCACCGTTCAGCGTGCCGAAGTCGGTGGGCTGGCCGCCCCCTTCGGGATAAAAGGCGGTGCGGTCCAGAGTGACCGTCCAGCCGGTTTTGTCCTGTTCACAGGATAGAACGGTGGCGGTGAACTCCTTCAAAAACGGGTCGGTATAGTACAGTTTTTCAGTCATTGGTTTCGGTTTCCTTCCATTCGGGACACAGATAGCGGGGTTTGCCCACACTCTTTCTGCCGTATTCGATGGCCTTGGTGGGACAGTGGCTGATGCAGGCCATGCAGTGAATGCACTCGTCGGTCCAAACCGGTCGTCCGGAAGCGAGGCTGATGTTGCTGCGGGGGCAAATACGGGCGCACTTGCCGCAGCCCATGCAGGCGGCGGTGGTGCGGAAGGGCTTCGCCGTCACCACGCCGCGGGTAAAGACCGTGTTGACGATACCGGACATGGCCTTACCGCCCAAACCGGCCTTGACGGTGGGCAGGGACAGGCCCTGGGCCATCAGCGGCACTGTCCGCTCCAGCCGCTTGTCGGCTTTTTTGATGATGACGGTGGCCGCCCGCTCGTCGGGCACGGGGAACATGGCAATGTAGTTTTCCGGCATCACCAGAGGCTGCAGACCCTTGAAGGTCAGGCCTTTTTTGGCGCACAGCTGCCGCAGATGCTGTTCGGCGTTGCCCACGCCGCTGCCGCAGGTCATGACGAAATAGGCTTCCTTGCTGCCCTGCAGGTCGGCGTTCAGAATGAGATCCCGGAACACGTGGGGCAGCTGCCAGCCGTAGGTAGGCGCCACGAAGATCCACGGCGTGTCCGACTGCAGCTCCAGCCGCTTGCCCTCACGGATATAGGGCGTGGCGTCGGTCAGCGGCCGGTTCAAACGGCTGCCCAGCAGCTGGGCAGCACGGCGGCTGTTGCCGGTACCGGTGAAATAAACGATCATGCGTTGTCCTTTCTCCAGGCAACTTCACCGTTCACCACAGTGAGAACGGGCAGGATGTCGCGGATCTTCATGGGATCGCAGGTGAAAATATCGGTGTCCAGCACCACCAGGTCGGCGAAATAACCGGGCTTCAGGCGGCCCTTGTCGGCCTCGTGGAACTCCACGAAGGCGGAACCGGCGGTATAGGCGTCAATGGCGGTCTCCACGTCCACGCACTCCTGGGGGAAGAAGCCGCCTTCGGGCCAGCCGTTCTTGTCCTTGCGGGTGACGGCGGAATAGATGTTGGGGAAGGGGTTGCAGTCCTCCACGGGGCTGTCGGTGCCGTAGGACACGCTGCCGCCCAGATCCTCCACCGTCTTGAAGGCGTAGGAAGTGGAAGACAGTTCCTCACCGCAGCGGGGGATGACGGCGTGCATATCGTAATCCAGGAAGATGGGCTGGTACATCACGGGGATCTCCGCCTTGACGATGCGCTCCAGCAGGGGACGGTCGGTGATCTGGCAGTGGATGAGGGCGTGGCGCAAGGGGTTTTTGCCCTCCCGCAGCACCTTTTCATAGTTGCCCACGGTGTCCTCCACCGCCTTGTCGCCGATGACGTGGGTGGTCACCTGCAGGCCGTACTTGTCGGCCACCCGGCAGAAGGCGTCCATCTCGGCGTCGGAGGTGCTTTCCACGCCGTAGTTGCCGGGATCGTCCAGATATTCGTGGCGCATGGTGCCGGTGCGGCCGCCCAGCGAGCCGTCCTTGAACAGCTTGATGGAGCCCAGGGTAAAACGGTTGGGATCGCAGCCCTCCGGCTGGTCAAAACCGCCGGCGGCGGCAAAAGTCTCCAGCTCTTCGGGAGAGCCGAAGCTGACCTGGGCACGGTAGCGCAGGGGCATCTTGCCCTGGCGGCACAGATCGGCCAGCATTTCGATGACCACCGGCTTGGGATAGGAAGAGTTGCCGGCATCGTTGGACTGCACCGAGGTGATACCGTGGGACAGGGCGTACTGGCTGGCGATCTCAAAATCACGCACCATGGCGGCCTGATCGACCTTGGGGATCAGGGTGTAGGGAATGCCGGTGCATCCTTCGGTGAAAATGCCGTTGGGCACACCGTTTTTGTCGGTTTCGATGGTGCCGCCTTCCACCGGGCGGCCTTCCTTGTCCAGACCCAGCAGCTCCAGCGCCTTGGAGTTGGCGGAAGCCACGTGGCCGCAGATGCGGCTGAGCACCACGGGGATGTCGGTGGAGATACGGTCCAGATCGTAACGGTTGGGGATGCGCTTTTCATCGGTGAACAGATCCTGGTTCCAGCCGGTGGAGGAAATGCCGTTGGCACAGGCTTCGGGGTTGGCGGCGATGTAATCCCGCATCCGCTGCACCAGGTCGTCCATGGAATTGGCACCGGTAATGTTGGGCTGTCCCAGACGGGTGCCGATCTTGATGAGATGCAGATGACTGTCGTTGAGGCCGGGGATCACCGTGCGGCCCTGGCAGTCGATCACTTCAAAGGCGTGGAACACGGCAGGGACGTCCTCGTTGCGGCCTACGCCTACGATGACGCCGTCCTCGGCCCACAGTGCCTGGGCATAAACGCCCTTTTCTACATAAATTTTTCCGTTGAACAGTGCCAGTTTACCCATAATGCTCCTCCTTTATCTGGAAAACACGCATTCGCCGTTGATATAGGTCGAAAGAACGTTGGCGGTGAGAATGTCCTTTGCGGGACAGGTCAGCAGATCGGTGTCCCAAACGGCGAAGTCTGCGTACATACCGGGGACGATCTTGCCCTTGACCTGCTCCTCGCCGGAAGCGAAGGCGCCCGCGGCGGTATAGCCGTACAGCGACTGCTGACGGGACAGCACCTGATCGGGCCACAGGGGGCCGCGGCCCTTGACATCGCAGCCGGTGGCGGCGCAGTAGATGCCGCGGCGGGGATCGTGCAGCTCCACGGGACAGTCGGTGCCGAAGGAGGTGGGCACGCCGCTTTCGATCAGGGTCTTCCAGGCGTAGGAGGTACGGCCCAGGGCATCGCCCACACGGTCAAAGACGATGTGCATATCGTAATCGATGAACACCGGCTGGATATAGGCCTGCACGCCCAGATCCTTGAACCGCTTGAGCAGCGCCTTGTCGGTGATCTGGCAGTGGACGATGCCGTGACGGGGATGTAGGTGGGGCAGAGCCTTCTGGGCCTTTTCGATGGCGTCCAGACACATCTCGATGGCGGCATCACCGATGGCGTGGATGGCCACGGGCATATTGTTGCCGTGGGCCTTCAGCACCATGGCGTCCAGCGTTTCCTGATCGAACAGGATCAGGCCGCGGGTGGAGGGATCGTCGGCATAGGGCTTGCGCAGATAGGCGGTGCGGGCGCCCAGAGAGCCGTCGGACAGGATCTTGATGGTGTTGATCTTGAACTTGCGGCTGCCGAAGCTGTCGTCCCAGCCGTATTCGTCAAAGAAGGTCTCCATTTCCTTGAGGTCGTACATCAGCGCCTGCTCGGCCATGCGCAGCTTGAACACACCGCGGTCGGAGGCCTCCTTGATGCGGTCCATCATGATGTAGGCGCCGCCGTCGGGGAAATACTTGAAGTCGTCACTGTGAACGCTGGTGATGCCTTCCTCAAACAGGTCGGTCTGATACTCCACCAGCTTGTCCAGCAGCTGCTCCAGACTGGGGGCGGGCAGTTCGCACTTGAGGGCGTCCAGCACCATCTCCTTCACCACGCCGTTGGGCTCGCCGTTGGGGAACAGGTCGGCGAACTCGCCGTACTTCAACACCGATTCCCGGTCGATGCCCAACAGCTCCATGGCCTTGGAGTTGAGGGCGCCGATGTGGAAGCAGGTGCGCATGATGAGGATGGGGTACTCGGTGGTCACCTTGTCCAGGTCGGCGCAGTTGGGGAAGCGCTTTTCATCGGAGAAATAGTCCTGGTTCCAGCCTTCGCCGGTGACCCACAGGCCGGAGTTCTTGTCATAGCGGTTGTTGAAGAAGTCCTGCATACGCTCCACCACTTCGGCCAGAGAGCCGCAGCCGGACAGATCGGCGCCCATCTTGGCCTTGCAGTAGTGCATGTAATGCATATGCGTATCGTTGATGCCCGGCATCACGAACCGGCCGCCGCAATCCAGTTCCTTCAGGTCGGTCTGGGGATGCTCCTGCAGAAAGGCGGCGGCGCCGGCTTCGTCACCCACATAGGCGAAAAAGTCGCCGATGACCACGGCGGAGGAAGCCTCGGGCTGGGCGTCGTTCATGGTAGCGATCTTGGCGTTTTTGATCCAAAGAGACATACTATACACCTCTGACATACAATATTAATTAGTACAAGTATACCTTGAAAAAGCTCTGTGGGCAACGCAAAACTGCAAAAAAATAGGACTTGTTTTTTCATAAAATGTGTATTATACTATTATGGTAAATACTATGCCGGCGTGATGGAACTGGTAGACGTAGCGGACTCAAAATCCGCCGATGGCAACATCATGTGGGTTCGAGTCCCACCGCCGGCACCAAACAAAAGCACCCCAACGGGGTGCTTTTTGTTTTACCTCGATACGTTGTCGGCGGGTCAGTTTACTGTTAACGCTGTGGCCTCGCACAGAGGTATATAGTCTTTATCCAGCAGGAACGCCTTGTAGGTGTCGCCGGTCTGATGGTCAAAAGTTCCCGCCGGAACGACGGTGTTTATGGCTGTGACAGTGCACGTTTTTGCCGCCACCATCCGATCACCATGATATTGGGCCACCAACAAAATGACTTCGTCACCGGGCTGGTTCATCACGGCTACACTGGCGGTGGCCGTGCCGCCGCTGACCGCAACGGTGCCGCTGACGGTATAGTTCTCCGTCACGACAAACACAGGGGAATATACAAAGACATAGGAGTAGGACGCAGTGTTCTCGGCAAAGACCTCGTCCATTGTCCACTGTTCGCCATCTACGGTGACAGTAAGGCCTTCTTCTGCCAAGACATGGGTTTCTTCATCAATTCTGAGCTGGGCCGTATAACAGTACGTTCCGGCGGTAAAGGTATCACCCGAATAGTTCTCAAACTTCTCGCCGTTATGCTTCAGCCAACGGTACATGGTGTTGGAAAAATATGCCGGCTCGCCGGTCGTGACAGTGAGCTCGGGGCGCACCGTTTCGGCGTTGTATACCGGGGTGATCGTACCGCTTTCAGATTCAGCAATAACGATGCTTACCTTTGTACGGGTATCGGGATCTGCTTTCGTATCCGCTACAGCGATGGTAATGGTTTTTTCAGCGGCAGCACTGTCGGTAACCTTGACGACAAGGTCAGCGTTGGAGCCCACCTCAATGGGTGTGCCGGAGATTTCACCGGCAGACGAAACAGAGATCCAGGAAGGGCCGGAAACTTTAGAAAACGAATAAGGAGCAGTACCGCCTTCTGCGCGGGCCGCCACAGAGAAGGATGTGATGGCGTGGTTCACAAAGTTTTTGCCAATGTCGATCTCTGCAGAATCATGGAACGTTAGCGGTTGTCCTTCCGGAATTGTCACAACAAAATCCGGAGAATGCACAAAGGCATAGGAGTAGGAAGCGTTGCCGGCGGAATAAACATAATCTACCGTCCACGGTACGCCGTCTACGGTGACGGTGAGACCTTCGTTTGCCAGCCAATAGGCGGCCTCCTCAATTCTCAACTGTGCCTCGTAATGGTATGTGCCTTCGGTAAAGGTATCGCTCCGATAGTACTCAAATTTCTCGCCGCTATACTTCTTCCAACTGTACATGTTGGCGTGAAAATATGCCGGAGTGCCTAACTTGACAGTGAGTTCGGGCAGTTCCGTTGCGGCGCCGTATACGGGCGCGATATTGCCGCTTTTGGATTGTGCAGTAACGGTATCGATCTCGCCTTCGTGCCAAACTGCTTTCACGGAGGTGTTGAGAGAAACGGTAATGGTGTCATAGGGTGCATATTCGATGCCGCCCACGCTCCATGCCTTGAAGATCTTTCCGGCAGGCGGGGTGAAGGTGCACTCCGGCAGGGTGTATTGGCCACGAATGCCGTACACAGTATCCATGCCGCCACTGCCCCCGTTTCCATCAAAGGTCACCTCGTAGTGACGGATGTATTCGTATTCCACCATTGCCTTTGCGGACAAGGGGGTATATTCATCGGCGAATGGCTGAACCGAGAAGAGATAGGTGCCTCCTTCCCTGTCGAGAAAAGAAAGCATTTCATTCAGATTCAGAGTATCTCCAGGTTCAATCCAATTGGTGACCTCTCCCAAACCGTTGACGGTTCTCAGCCACCATTTGTATTTCGTTGCGCCCTCAACCTGAGTCCAGCTGGCAACGCCGTCCTTGATGGTGATGGTGGGCGAATCGAGCCAGGCGGCGCTTGTTTTTCCGCAATAAATACAAATGCCACCGGAGGAGTACTCGTGGCGTCCGATGGTCCCCAAATAGTAGATGCTCTTAATTCCGCAACCATCGGCAATGCACTCCCGCCAGTGATGGGTATCATCGCAGCTCCAATCTGTCGACCAGAGGTGGGTGTGCGTCGTGGTGTATTCGTATTCGATTTCTGACTCCATGAGGACCTCGCTGTCCTTGCATGCACGAACCGTTAACGTATAGGAGCCGCTAAAGTCAAGGTGTTCTTTGATCCACGCATCCACATCGAAAGTCTCGCTGGGCATGACCCTGGCTACGTACATCGTGTTTGAAACCTTGCACAGATACTCATCCGCATCAGGAATCTGAGTCCAACTGGCAATGCCGTCCTTGATGGTAATAGTGATGGAAGTCGGGATATCCTCCCATTGAGCTTTCACGGTGGTGTTGACAGGAACTGTGACTTTGCTGCCAGCCGTCTTTTTGCTGCCGCCGACGCTCCAATAATCAAACATCTTTCCGGAAGGCGCGGTAAAGGTGCACTCCGGCAGGATATATTGACTGCCCACATTGCAGGTTGCGGATTCCATGGTGCCTGTGCCGCCGTTGGCGTCAAAGGTGATGTTCGCAGTCCACGTGACCACAAAGGTATCACTGGGCACTTCAACGACCCCGGATAGTTTGTCGAAAACGAGAGCGACGATGCGGTAAGCGCTGTTACCGTCTCTGACGTAGATCTTCGCAGGGTCCGAATTGGGCCGGTAACCAACCGTGCCGGAAGTGCCGGACAGGGTCTGGAGGTCCTCCCAAGGGTCTTCGCTGTTGGCTAAGTTTGCGATCTGCAGTTTCAGGGACGCCGGAGTTTGGCCGTTGGCCCAATTGAAGGCATATTCTTCCCCGATATTGGTTGTTCCGCTCTGGGGCTGGGCTGTAAATGTCGCAGATGCCGCCTGTGCCGGGACGGGCAGCAGGCTCAGCAGCATCATGCAGCAGAGCAGTAAACTGAGCAGCGGCTTCTTTCGATTCATATTCATTTCCCCTTTCTTTGTGTATGTTACCGGAATGGTGGAGTATGCGGAAACTTTGCGGTAGCGGTTGGACGGCAAAACGCAAAAGGCCACCTGCGCCGTCTGAAGGAGGTCGCTGATGGCCTGTGTGGATTTCTGCGGATGAAGGTCATCGCTGCCATCCTCCGGAAAATACCAAATACTACTTATAACTATATCATGTTGCGGACACAGATGCAATCCCATTTGCAAATTGTGTACGGCGCTGCGGCTGTGTGCGTCTCCCGGCAAACTTGTCAAACCCTATTGCCGGTGCTATACTGGGAAAGGTGAAAGGGGGGCTTTTGCGTGCCTGACAAAGTGAAACGATGGGACTACAAATGGGTCATTCTGGCGGTCTGCTTTTTGATGGAGCTGATCTGCCTGGGCTTTTGCAGCAGCAATGTGGGCCTCTACACCAAAGCGGTCACCGAGGCGCTGGACATCAGGCGCAGCGTCTATTCCTTCAGCAGCAGCATCCGCTATATCGTACAGGTGGTAACCGCCCTGTATTTCGGCACTTGCATCAAGCGGTTCGGCGTGAAAAAAATGGTGTGCGTAGGCCTTTTGAGCCTCACCGGGTCGGTGCTGGTGCGGGCGTTTGCCACCCAGATTTATCACTTATACATCGGCGGCGCCCTCTGGGGTTTGGGCATCGTCTTTTCGGGCGGCACCATGGCCGGAACCATCGTGCGCCGGTGGTTCCACCAGGATGTGGGCCGGTATACCGGCATCGTGATGTCCGCCAACGGCATCGGCGGTGCCATCGCGGCGCAGATCATATCGCCCATCATCAACAACGGCGAGGTGTTCGGCTATCGAAAGGCCTACCTGCTGTCCGCCGCCGTCACTTTCGTCATCGGTGTGGTGGTGATGCTTTTCCTGCGGGAGCAGCCGGACGACCCACGGGAACAACCTGTGAGCGGCAAGAAAAAGCCCCGTGGCGCCCGTTGGGTGGGCATCGAATATGCCGTGGCGAAGAAGAAACCGTATTTCTACGCCGTGGCCGCCATGGTGTTCCTCACCGGCATCAGCCTGCAGAGCATCGGCAGCATCAGCATCGTGTATATGACCGACCTGGGTCTGCCTGCCGGATTTACGGCCACCTGCGCCACCGTATCCTCCCTGTGCCTGACCTGCTCCAAGATCGTGGTGGGCACCACCTACGATAAGCGAGGTCTGCGGTTCGCCCTGCTCCTGTGCCAGCTGTCCGCTATCAGCGCCTTTGTGCTCAAAGCCCTGCTGACCAATACCGTGGCCGGCATGGTGATGGCCATAATTGCCACCGCCTTGTCCGCTGTGGCGCTGCCGCTGGAGACCGTCATGATCCCGCTGCTCTCCAACGAGCTGTTCGGCTCGGCCTCCTACGACAAAGTGCTGGGCGTGTTCATGGCCATGAACTCCCTGGGCCTCTGTCTGGGTTCGCCGCTGGGCGACCTGTACTATGACCTGTTCGGCACCTACAGACCCTGCTTCTGGTTCTTCACCGTTTTGATGGCGGTGATCGCCGTGGGGTATCGGTTCGCGATCCGGGCGGCTCTGCGGGAAAAAGAACTCGTTCTGGAACAAACAGCATGAAAAAAAGCACCCTTTTGGGTGCTTTTTCTTTTATTCTTTTTTCAGCGATGCCGGCAAGGTCTTTAAACTGAAGGCAGCCAGTTCCTTCAGGGTGCGGAACAAAAACTCCCGGGTGTCCTGATCCAGCTTGGCGGCCTCCCGGGCCACTGTGGGGATGGTCTTTTGCCAGTCAGCCCGCAGCTGATCCAATGTGCGCACGTCGGTGCTCTCCAGAATACCGAACAGGGCGTCCACCAGCCGCTCCCGCTCGCTGTGGTCCATCCGCTGCAGCCAGGCGGTGAGGGTCTGGTCCACGTGCCGGGCATCTCGGGTGAGGTGGTCCAGCGACACGAAGGCCCCGTCCTTGACCACCCAGTTGAAGGGATCGTGCTGCAGAAGGCTGACGCTTTTGCTTTTCACGATCTTATAGGTCTCCTGCTGCTCCAGCAGCATGCCCACTACCGAGGATTGGGGCAGGGTCTTTTCCACGCGATCCACGATGGCGGTGAAGCCTTCGCTTTCCAGCACCTCCGGCAGGAAACCGGGGCCGTCGTGGGAAAAGACCCGCCCGATGCGGGTCTGCAGCCGCTTTCCGCAAAAGGCGGCGGCGTATACCGCCAGATTGCCGCCCTTGGAGTGACCGCCCAGCAGGATCTGGCCGGGGCAATGGAGGGCGGCGGTGGTAAGGTACACCCGCGCGGCCTGCTGGGCCGGCACCGGCGTGCGGAAGGCCATGTTGAAGTCCTCTTTCCAACCCACCAGAGTGGAATCGGTGCCCCGAAAAGCGATGTAGGACAGCTTGGGCGCCAGACGGAAGGTCATGGCGGAAAACTGCTTTTCCCGCAGGACGTCCAGGGTGGCGGTGTAACCCATCACCCGGATGTCCCGGAACCGGGGGCTGGCCGCCAGCGCGGTCAGCAGCTGCCGGGTCTTTTGTGGGGCGAAGGTCACCGAAAACAGACGGTCAAAATGCTCCGCACGGTACAGGTCCGCCAGCCGAAGGCCACGCCAGGTGCGGGCGTCTGCCAGCTGGGCGGGAATATCCAGATAGGCCAGACAGGACAGAACGAGGCTGTCCACGTCGCAGAACGCCTTTTTGTCAAAGGTGTCCAGACAGGTCTCGGCATAGGTGATGATGTTGTCCATGGCGGCCTCCTCGCAAATGTCTTTTTTATCAAGTATACTGTGGATCGGATGCAAAATCAATGAAACCCTGTGACAAAATTCTGCGTTCATACGTTCTATAGATGAAAGCGGCTTTCACAAAACCCAGAGGAGGTGTTCAAACTGGACGATAAACTGCAAGCGCTGATCGCGCGACAGGGCGACCGGGTATATCGAATGGCCTTCAGCATCTGCCCCAATGAAGCCGATGACATCTGGCAGGAGGTGTTCCTTCGGTGGCTGCGGACGAAGCCTGATTTTCCTGATGAGAGTCGGGAACGGGCGTGGCTGCTGAAGGTCACGGCCAACCTGTGCCGGGATCGCCTGCGCACCCCGTGGTACAAAGGTTGGGAGGAACTGCCCGAGGCCATACCCGCACCGGAACGGGAAGGGGAGTCCCTGCGGGAACTCATCGACCGCCTGCCAAAAGACCTGCGTGCGGCGGTGTATCTGCATTATTACGAGGGGTACAGCACAAAAGAATGCGCGGAACTGCTGGGCATCCGGGAAAGCGCCCTGCGGATGCGTTTGCATCGGGCGAGAGCCCTGCTGAAAAACTGGATCGAGGAGGATGAAACATGAATCGCTATCAAATGGAACTGGATCACATCACCGTGCCTGAAAGTACGGTGGAACAATTGAAGGAACGGGCGGCTGCGCCCCGGAAAAAGGCCAACTGGCACCGCCCTGTTGCCGTAGCGGCCTGTCTGGCGCTGATGGTTGCCATCCCCGTGGGTGCGGCGGTGGCAAAGTATTTTACGGTGAATCACTACAGCGCGGAAGCGTTTCCGGAAGACTTGCGATGGGAAAATCTGAAGGATGGCTTCGTGGTGGAGAATCCCAACCATGTTCCGGGGGAAACCTTTTCGGAAGAACTGTGGAAGCAGGTGCGGCACATTGAGTCGTTGGAAGGGGCTTACGAGCCGCAGGACGGATATTTGTACTTCGACAGCTGGGAGGACGCAGAAGCCTTCATGGGGTACAACGTGCTGGAC
Source organism: Clostridia bacterium (assembly GCA_017559995.1). GTDB lineage: Bacteria > Bacillota > Clostridia > Oscillospirales > Butyricicoccaceae > UBA4644. The sequence goes on from JAFYPP010000094.1 coordinate 11,805, forward strand.
AACGGAGTTCTGGAAGGGGCAGAAAAAGGCGTGAGCAGTATGCTGGATGAAGACGGTACGGTGGTCACAACCTATCACTGCAGCCTGTATCTGGCCGTTCCCAAGTGGGGCGGTCTGAGCGGTGTCAATCTGCGGTCCGGTTATTCCCTGAACGGCGTGCACATCGATCTGGATGCACATCTTTATACGGATGAAGATGGCGGTGTTATGCGGTATACCCAGTCGATACCGGAAGATCCGGATATGGAGGCGGCAGAGTACGGGGCGCTGGAAACCCGGATGACAGCCTCCGGTACGGAATACACCATCGCCTTCGGCCGGTACCCCGAGCACGGCCTCTGGTGCGCACAGGCATTCCTGAACTGCGGCAATGCCAGCGTATCCGTGCACTTCAGCGACTATGACGAATCCACCCTGCGGGAAACCGTACAGCAGGTCATGGACGGATTTCAGTAAACAAAACACCGCCGCACCGGATGGTGCGGCGGCTGTTTGTTATTCAATATCCAGTTCGATGGGCATATCGATCTCGTCGGAGATGTACTTTCCGTTTTTCTTCCGCTGACGGACGCACTCGGTGAGCAGATACTCGATCTGGCCGTTCACCGAGCGGAAGTCATCCTCCGCCCAGGCGGCAATGGCTGCGTACAGCTTGGGGGAGAGCCGCAGCGGGATCTGCTTCTTGTTGTCAGCCATATGCTTACGGACGGAACTTGACGGCGGTGCCGTAAGCGAACACCTCGGCGGCGCCCTGCATAACGGCGGCGGAGCCGTAGCGGACGCCCACGATGGCGTCGGCACCCATGGCGGCAGCCTCCTGCACCATGCGCTTGGTGGCCAGGGCACGGGCGTCGTTCATCATTTCGGTATAGGCGCTCAACTCACCGCCCACCAGGGTCTTGAAGCTCTGGGTGATATCCTTGCCCAGATGTTTGGTCTGGATGGTGGCGCCCTTTACCAGCCCCAGCATCTCCAGTTCCTTGCCGGTAATATAATCAGTGGTCACGATCAGCATAATATATCCTCCTTAATACTTGTCCAGGTCGTCGGTCTCATCGCTGTTTAATTCCCGGATGCGCTGTACCAGCACCAGAGCCGTTACACCGCAAACACCGATGGGCAGCGCGTACAGAAGCACACGGGCCCAGCCGGGGATATCCGGCTCGCCGGCCAGCAGAATCAGCACGCCGCCGTAATACAGGATGACGAACAGGGCGGAGAGTACAGCGCCCCAAAATCCTTTCTTCTTCATGGCTTAATACAGGCTGCCGGTGTTGACGATGGGCTGGGCGTCGTGGTTGCCGCACAGCACCACCAGCAGATTGGACACCATGGCGGCCTTGCGCTCCTCGTCCAGATTGACCAGCTGGCCTTCGTTCAGCCGCTCCAGCGCCATTTCCACCATGCCCACGGCACCGTCCACGATCATCTTGCGGGCGTCGATGATGGCGGAAGCCTGCTGCCGCTGCAGCATGACCGCGGCGATCTCGGGCGCATAGGCCAGATAGGTGATGCGGGCCTCGAGGATCTCCAGACCGGCCTCGGCCACCTTGGCCTGGATCTCGTCACGGATGCGCTCGGCCACCACTTCGCTGGAGCCGCGGAGGCTGCCGTCGTCGGCGTGGCCGTCGCCGGTGGTGTCCACGTTGGGGGCCACGTCATAGGGGTAAATACGAACCACATTCCGCAGGGCGCTGTCGCACTGCAGGGACAGGTATTCCTTATAGTTATCCACGTTAAAGACCGCCTTTGCGGTGTCGGTGACACGCCACATAACAGCGATGCCGATCTCCACGGGATTGCCCAGACAGTCGTTGATCTTCTGGCGGGCGTTGTTCAGGGTCATGATCTTCAGCGAGATCTTTTTGCTGGGCATTTCCACCTGGGCGCCGTTGGCGCCGGCCAGGACGATGGGCTTGCTGCCGCCGTCCACGTCACCGCTCTGGTTGAGCTTGGTCTTGGCGGCAGGGTTGACCGCGGTGCAGAAGGGGTTGACCCAATAGAAACCCTCGCCCTTGAGGGTACCCACATACTTGCCGAACAGGGTCAGCACCAGAGCCTCCTGGGGCTTGAGCACCTTCAGACCGCACAGCAGGATCCAGCCAAGGGCCAGCCACGCGATGCAAACGGCCATCAGCGCGACGGTCAGGGGAGCGGGCAGCGCGCCGCCGAAGGACACCAGAAAGATCACGCCGCCGACACCGGCCGCATAACCCAGCAGGATGGCCAGCAGCACCAGCATGCCGTTTTTATTCTTGTTCAAAAGTTTCTCGTTCATATCCCAAACTCCTTCCGGATTGTTTTGATATCAAAATCATATCACGATAATAGCGGCTCGTCAAGCGGTTTTTGGTTGTGTCCCGGCAAAAAATATGATAGAATAAAGAAAAATCTGCGCAAAGGACGATCGTTATGAAAGCACAACGGGAATATCCCCGCTTGATCATTACACAAAAAGGCACCCGCTGGGTGGAGAGCGGCCATCCCTGGATCTATGAGGCCGAAGTGGTGCGTGTGGAAGGGGACATCCAAAACGGATGTCTGGCCGACGCCGTGTCCGAAAAGGGCAAGTACCTGGGCACCGGATGGGTGAGCCTCCAGTCCAAGATCCGCCTGCGTCTGGTGTCCCGCAACGCCAACGACAGGTTTGACACCGCCTTCTGGAAGCGTCGCCTGCAGTACGCCTGGAATTACCGCAAGACGGTGATGGGGGAGCAGGATGTTTCCTGCTGCCGGGTGATCTTCGGCGAGGCCGACGGCTTCCCCGGCCTGACGGTGGACAAGTTCTCCAATTATCTGGTGACCCAGACCCTTTCTGTGGGCCTGGAGAACATCAAAGATATGCTCTTCCCCCTGCTGGTGCAGGTGCTGGAAGAGGACGGACAGGTCATCGACGGCCTCTTTGAGCGCAACGATGTGGCCATCCGTGCCCTGGAGGGTATGGAACAGAATAAGGGTTGGTTCCCGCTGGAGGGCAAGCCTGTCCCCGAAAGCGCCGTCACCGAGATCTGTGAGAACGGCGTTTATTATTCGGTGGATGTGGAAAACGGCCAAAAGACCGGCTTTTTCCTGGATCAGAAGTACAACCGCCTTGCCGTGGCCAAACTGGCCAAAGGCAAAAAGGTGCTGGACTGCTTCACCCACACCGGCTCCTTTGCTCTCAACGCCGCTTACGGCGGCGCGGAGCACGTCACCGCCGTGGACGTTTCCGCATCCGCCATCGAGATGGCAAAGGCCAATGCCGTCCGCAACGGACTGGAGGGTAGAATGGATTTTGTGGTAGCCGACGTGTTCGATCTGCTGCCCAAGCTGGAGGCCGAGGGCAAGAAGCCCTATGACTTTATCATTCTGGATCCGCCCGCATTCACCAAATCCCGTAAGACGGTGAAAAACGCCGAAAAGGGGTATAAGGAGATCAACCTCCGGGCGCTGCGCCTGCTGCCCCGTGGCGGTTATTTTGCCACCGCCTCCTGCAGCCATTTCATGCCCTCCGAGCTGTTCGTGAAGATGCTGAAATCGGCGGCGCTGGATGCCGGTGTGGAACTGCGGCAGATCGAGGCACGCCAGCAGTCTCCCGACCATCCCATTCTGTGGAATGTGCCCGAGACCGATTATCTCAAATTCTACCTGTTCCAGGTGGTGTAAGGAGGCACGTATATGAGATTTTGGAAAATCGTAAAATGGACCTGGTTTCCTGTTGCGCTGATGATCCTGATGGCCTACTTTTACGCTCCCGTCACCTTTCTGAAGGGTGTGGATCCTGCCGACATCGATTGCATCACCCTCTTTGACGGCAACACCGGCTCGGTGAGCGAGGTCACCAAGCAGAAGGATGTGGCCTATATCGTGGAGAACCTGCAGAGCATCCCCGTGCGCCGCACCGGCATCTCCATTCTGGAGCCGGGTTATCGCTTCCGTCTGACCTTTACCGACGACAAGGGTACGGTCATCGAGGAACTGATCATCAATTCCCAGGATACCATCCGCAAGGATCCCTTCTTCCTCACCACCGAGGAGGGCGGTCTGTGCTTTGACTACATCTGGGACCTGATGGATGCCGAGCACGACTTTATCGGAGATTTCTAAACCTTCGGGAAAGGAGCGACTATGGACAAGGAGCGATGGATGCTCATCATCGGCATTGCGTTTGTGCTGCTGACGGCATTTTTCTGTTGGTGCTACACCAAAAAGAGCGCCCGTGCCGAAAAAAACGGTTGGTTGGTCATGGGTCTGCTGGCAGCGGCCTTTGCGGTGTTTTCCGTTTGGTACCATACTCCCGTCATCTGCAGGGATCATGTGCAGGTGGTGGAGATGGAAGGGCAGAAAGACTGCGTGATCGAAGTGGAACTGATCATCCAGCGCTCCTATCTGCACGGCACCGAGATCAGCGGATGGATCTGCACGCCGCTGGATGTCTATGGCACATACAGTGTGCACGAAGCTTCCCGCAATCATGGACGCTATTTCTGTGGATCGTTCTTCCGCGCGGATACCCTGACAAATAATTTGAACTTTGCGTACTGCCTGCTTTCGGTTGATGTTGGATTTTCCCGTGGCTTTTCAGACGTGACCTACCTGGATATCGTTGAAAGACGGGAAAGTGAAACGGACTATTGGTATCGAACGCCCACAAAACCTTGACAAACTTCGCCGAAAGGCATATTCTAAAAAAGTGTTTTCGATGATTACAGAGATAAAGTGAGTGAATCCCCATGGAACAGAAAAGATCTTGGATCCAATTTCCTAAGGTGGGCATGCGCACCGTCAAGACGGTGATCTCCGCCACCCTGATCGCCATCGTGTACCAGCTGATCAATGACCATACCCCTCTGACCGTCAACCCCTGCTTTGCCTGCATCGGTGCCGTATTCGGCATGGGCAACGTGTGGAAGGGCGGCCTGCAGAGCGGCGGCAACCGCTTCATCGGCACCCTCATCGGCGGTCTGGTGGTCATTCCGGTCTATTGGGTGACGCACCTGTCCGGTCTGCCCATCCCCGAGTGGATCGCCGTGGCCGTGGGTCTGTTCCTTGTGCTGTACGCCCACCAGATGTTCCGCGCCAACGGCGCCATTCAGCCCGGCGCGGTGGTGTTTTTCGTGGTGCTGGACACCGTGGTGCCCGAGCGCTACATCAGCTACACCATTGCGCGTATCATCGACACCGGTATCGGTGTGGCTCTGTCTCTGGCCATCAATAAGATCTGGCCCAGCCCTCTGGAGCCCAAGGCGGAAGCCGCCATGCTGGAGGCACAGATCGACCAGCTGGAAGAACGGCTGGAGGACGTGCTGGAAGAGATCGCCGAAGAAGAAGCAAGCAAATAAGCAAGACCACAGTCAGCTCCCGGGTTGGCTGTGGTTTTTTTGTTTGGATAGCCGGAAAATGGTGTTTTTTTCGGCAAAAACTGTATACTTTATCACTTTACTTTTTTAGCATAATAAAGTATAATGCAGGTATTATCAGTAACAGAAGGATGTACTGCGCTATGAACTTTGACCTGAATATTCTCAAACGGGCCGAACGCACGGCCCTTCAGCTGCGGGCTTTGGCCGAACGTGCCGGCTACCGCAAATATCACATGGGCCGCTTCGAGGAGTACGGCCTGTATCAGCAGAACCGGAGCTTTCTGGCCTCCGAGCAGGTGCTGACCTTTACCGATCTGGACGGACGGCTGCTGGCCCTCAAGCCCGACGTAACCCTGTCCATCGCCAAAAACGTCCAGCCCGCTCCCGGTAAATGTGAAAAATATTACTACAACGAAAAGGTCTACCGTCCCAGCCGGGAAAGCCACACCTTTGTGGAGATCGACCAGATGGGCCTGGAGTGCATGGGCACCGTTACCCAGGAGGATGTGCTGGAGCAGCTGCGGCTGGCCCTGGACGCCCTGGCGCTGTGCGGCACCCGGTTCCGTCTGGAACTGTCCCATATGGGCTTCCTCACCGGCCTGCTGGACGCGCTGAAGGTGCAGGAACCCCTGCGGCCCGCTCTGCTGGAGCAGATCCGCCGCAAGAGCGCCCACGGCCTGCGGCAGGAATGCGCCAAAATCGGTCTGGCTGACGCCGCCGACCTGTGCGCCCTGCTGGAACTGTCCGGCCCGGTGGAAGAGATCCTCACCCGTGCCGGCGCTCTGGTGAAAAACGACCAGATGGCCCAGGCGCTGGCCGAGCTGGCCGGTCTGTGCCGTCAGCTGCCCCGGGAAGAGGAGACCGTCACGGTGGATCTCTCTCTGGCCGGCGATATGGAGTACTACAACGGTCTGGTGTTCCAGGGCTACCTGTCCGGTCTGGCCGCTCCCGTGCTCAAGGGCGGCCGCTACGACCTGCTGGCCCGCAAGTTCACCCCCGGTATCTCTGCCGTGGGCTTTGCCCTTTATCTGGACGATCTGGACCGGCTGGAATCCGTGCCCGCCGCCGAAGAGCATACCGTGCTCAATGTGGCGCTGCCCAAAGGCCGTCTGGGCGACAAGGTCTACAATCTGCTGGCGCAGGTGGGCTACGGCTGTGAGGAAAATTACAACGACACCCGCAAGCTGGTGGTGGAAAACCGGGCGGCAGGCATTCGCTATTTCCTGGTGAAGCCCTCCGACGTGGCCATTTACGTGGAACACGGCGCCGCCGACGTGGGCATCGTGGGCAAGGACATCCTCACCGAGTCCAACCCCGATGTTTACGAACTGCTGGACACCGGCCTGGGCAAGTGCCGGATGTGCGTGGCGGGCCGCAACGATTTCGTGGACGATCCCGGTCGTGCCCTGCGGGTAGCAACCAAGTTCGTCAACATCGCCAAGGAATATTACGGCGGCCTTGGTCGGGACATCGATATCATCAAGCTCAACGGCTCCATCGAGCTGGCCCCCATTCTGGGCCTGTCCGACGTCATCGTGGACATCGTGGAGACCGGCACCACCCTGAAGGAAAACGACCTGAAGGTGCTTACCGAGTTCCTTCCCATCAGCGCCCGGTTCATCGCCAACAAGGCCAGCTACACCTTCAAAAAGCAGGCGCTGACCACCCTTTTGGAAAAACTGCAGGAGGTGATCGGATGATCCCCATTCTGAAACTGAACGACCTTTCCGAGGAGCAGATCCTCAACCGGGACATCCGTGCCGAAGAGGATATTTCCGCCGCCGTGGACGCCGTCATTGACAACGTCCGCAAAAACGGCGACGCGGCCCTGCTGGAATACACCGAAAAGTTCGACGGCGTGAAGCTGGAGGCCCTGCAGGTCTCCGACGAAGAGATCGCCCTTGCCATGATGCGTGTGGCCCCCGGTCTGGTGGACACCCTGCGGCAGGCCGCCGCCAACATCGAGGCCTTTCACCGGGCCCAGGTACGGCAGGACGTAGTGCTCACCGACCGTCCCGGCATGGTGCTGGGCCAGCGGTACACCCCCATTGAAAAGGTGGGCATCTGCGTGCCCCGCAGCCCTGTGGCCTTTCCCTCCACCATCCTGATGAACGTCATCCCCGCCAAGATCGCCGGGGTAAAGGATATCATTCTGGTGACGCCCCCCGAAAAGGACGGCACCGTCAGCCCCACCGCGCTGGCCGCCGCCTGTATCGCCGGTGTGGATAAGATCTTCAAGGTGGGCGGTGCCCAGGCCGTGGCCGCGCTGGCCTACGGCACCGAGACCGTCCCCGCCGTGGACAAGATCGTCGGCCCCGGCGGCATCTTCGTGGCCACCGCCAAGCGCAAGGTGTTCGGCAAGGTGGGCATCGACATGATCGCCGGCCCCAGCGAGATCCTGGTGCTGGCCGACGGCACCTGTGACCCCAAGTGGGTGGCCGCCGACCTGTTGAGTCAGGCCGAGCACGATGTGATGGCTTCCGCCGTGCTGGCTACCGACAGCGGGGAACTGGCAAAGGCCGTGCAGGCCGAGGTGGAGCGTCAGCTGGCCCTGCTGCCCCGGGAACCCATCGCACGGAAGAGCATCGAGAACAACTCCAAGATCCTGCTGTGCGACTCGCTGGAGGATGCCGTGGAGGCCGCCAACCGCATCGCCCCCGAGCATCTGGAGATCTGCACCGACGATCCCTTCGCTATTCTGAGCAAGATCAAAAATGCCGGCAGCATCTTCCTGGGCAAAAACGCCCCCGAGGCCCTGGGCGATTATTTCGCCGGTCCCAACCACACCCTGCCCACTTCCGGCACCGCCCGGTTCTCCAGCCCCCTGGGTGTGGAGGATTTCATCAAAAAATCCCAGTTCATTTACTATACCCGTGACGCGCTGGCGCAGGTGGCCGACGGCATCGCCGCCTTTGCCCGGGAAGAGGGCCTGGAGGCCCACGCTCGCAGTGTCACCGTGCGCTTTGAAGAGGAGGCGGAGGCATGAGCCGTTTCTTTACCAAGACCCTGTCGGCGCTGCAGCCCTACACCCCCGGTGAGCAGCCCCAGAATATGCAGTACATCAAGCTGAACACCAACGAAAGTCCCTTCCCGCCGGCCCCCGGCGTGCTGGATGCCATCAGCGCGGAAGAGGTGTCCAAGCTGTACCTGTACTCCGATCCCGACTGTAAGGCACTTACCGAGGCCATCGCCAAGCGCTACGGCCTGCGTCCCGAGCAGGTCACCGTGGGCAACGGCAGCGACGAAGTCCTGTGGTTCACCCTCCGGGCCTTCTGTGACGAACAGACGCCGCTGGCCTACAGCGACATCACCTACGGCTGCTACAAGACCTGGTGCTCCATGCTGAACGTGCCTTCCAAAATCCTGCCCCTGAAGGACGATTATTCCGTCGATACCGCCCTGTACCGTGGGCTGAACGCCACCGTGATGGTCACCAATCCCAACGCCCCCACCGGCATCTGCCTGCCTCTGGCTGACATTGAGGATGTGCTGCGGGCCAACCCCGACAACGTAGTCATCGTGGACGAGGCCTACGTGGACTTCGGCGGCGAAAGCGCCGTGAGCCTGATCGAACGGTACGAAAACCTGCTGGTGGTGCAGACCTGTTCCAAGTCCCGTTCGCTGGCGGGTGCCCGTCTGGGCTTCGCCATGGGCAACCCCGAGCTGATCGCCGACATCAACCGCATCAAGTTCAGCTTCAACCCCTACAACGTCAACCGCCTCACCTGTCTGGCGGGCATCGCCGCCATGGAGGACGAGGACTATTTCCGTGCCTGCACCGGCGCCGTGGCAGCCACCCGTGACCGTGTGGCCGCGGAACTGAAGGAGATGGGCTTCGCCCTCACCGACTCCAGGGCCAACTTCCTCTTTGCCGAAAGCAGCCGCATCCCCGGCGGCGAGCTGTACCGCAAGCTGAAGGAAAAGGGCATCCTGGTGCGGCATTTTGACAAACCCCGGTTGGAAAACCGCCTGCGCATCACCGTGGGCTCCGACCGGCAGATGGACGCCCTGCTGGCCGCGCTGCGGGAACTGGGCGCGTAAATAACCACAAAAAGGAGCGATGACCGTGCGTACCGCATCCATCACCCGAAATACAAAAGAAACCAAAATTACCGCTGTCCTCAATCTGGACGGCAGGGGAGAGGCCGATGTCTGCACCGGCTGCGGCTTTCTGGACCATATGCTGGAACTGTTCGCCCGTCACGGCCGGTTCGACCTGACCCTCCGCTGCGACGGCGACATTCAGGTGGACGCCCACCACACCGTGGAGGACTGCGCCATCGTGCTGGGCCGCTGCTTTGCCCAGGCGCTGGGCGATATGCGAGGCATCAACCGCTACGGCAGCATGATCCTGCCCATGGACGAGACCCTCATGCTGTGCGCCGTGGATCTTTCCGGCCGTGCCCATCTGGGCTGGCAGGTCACGCTGCCCGCCGAGCAGATCGGCAACTTCGACACCGAGCTGGGTAAGGAGTTCTGGGCCGGTTTCGTCCGCAACTGTCCCGGCGCCATGCATTTCAACCAGATGGCAGGGGAGAACACCCACCACATTCTGGAGGCCTGCTTCAAGGGCATGGCCCGGGCTCTGCGTCAGGCAGTGGCCTTTGAACCCGGTTTTGAGGACCAGATCCCCAGTACCAAGGGAACCCTCATTTAAGGAGGAACGACTATGATCGCGATTATCGACTACGGCGTGGGCAACCTGTTCAGCCTGCGCTCCAGTTTGGCCTATCTGGGTCTGGAAAGCAAGATCACCGGCGACCCCGACGAGATCCGTGCCGCCGACAAGATCATCCTGCCCGGCGTGGGCGCCTTTGGCGACGCCATGCAGAAGCTGGTGGACACCGGCCTGGTGCCGCTGATCCGGGAGGAGACCAAGAAAAAGCCCCTGCTGGGCATTTGTCTGGGTATGCAGCTGCTGTTTGATGAAAGCTGCGAGTACGGCCGCCACGAGGGCCTGGGTTTCGTTTCCGGAAAGATCGCCTCCCTTGCGGAGGATCTGGAGGACAAGACCCTCAAGGTCCCCCATATCGGCTGGAACGCCCTGAAGATCGTCAAGGACGATCCTCTGTTCAAGTACGTGAAGGACGGCGAGTACGTCTATTACGTCCACAGCTTTTACGGCAAGGACTGCGCCGAAAGCACTCTGGCCACCAGCGAGTACGGTCTCACCGTCACCGGCGTGGTGCGGCAGGGTCTGGTGTGGGGCACCCAGTTCCACCCGGAAAAGAGCGGCGAGACCGGCCTGCGCCTGCTGAAGGCCTTCGGCGAACTGTAAGGGAGGACGTTCTATGGAACTGTTACCTGCCATCGACCTGCGGGGCGGCAAAGTGGTCCGCCTGTTCCAGGGCGATTACGATAAAATGACGGTGTACGGCGACGACCCTGCCGCCCAGGCCAAAGCCTTTGCCCAGGCCGGCGCCAGAAACCTCCACGTGGTGGATCTGGACGGTGCCAAGGACGGAACCACCGCCAATTTTGAAACCATTCAGCGCATCGTCCGCGCCACCGGCCTGTCGGTGGAAGTGGGCGGCGGCATCCGCACCGAGGAGCGCATCCGGCGCTATCTGGATCTGGGCGTGGAGCGGTGCATTCTGGGCACCGTGGCCGTCAAGGATTTTGATTTCACCGCCCGCATGGCGGAAAAATACGGCAAGCACATTGCCGTGGGCGTGGACGCCCGGGACGGCTTCGTTGCCATCAACGGCTGGAAAGAATTGAGCGCCGAACGGGGCGTGGACTTCTGCCGCAGACTGCGGGACGCCGGTGTGCGGACCGTCATTTATACCGATATCAGCCGGGACGGCGCCGAGATGGGCACCAATCTGGAGCTGTACCGGGAACTGACCGCCATTGAGGGGCTGAACATCATCGCCTCGGGCGGCATCAGCTTTGAAAGCGAACTGGTGGACCTGGAGCGCATGGGCGCTTGGGGCGCCATTTTGGGCAAAGCCCTGTATACCGGAAAACTGGACCTGGCCCGTGCCGTGCAGATGGTCCAAAAGGAGGTCCGAGCATGATCACCAAACGCATCATTCCCTGCCTGGACGTGAAAAACGGCCGGGTGGTCAAGGGTACCAATTTCGAAGGTCTGCGGGATATGGCCGACCCGGTGGAAATGGCCCGGTTTTACAATACCGCCGGCGCCGACGAGCTGGTGTTTTACGACATCACCGCCAGCGTGGAGGGCCGGACCCTCTTCACCGACATCCTCACCCGTGTGGCCAGCGAGATCTTCATCCCCCTCACCGTGGGCGGCGGCATCAACACCCTGGAGGATTTTGACCGGGTGCTGAAGTGCGGCGCCGACAAGGTCAGCGTCAACTCGGGCGCTATCCGCAACCCCGCCATCATCGGCGAGGCCGCCAAGAAATACGGCGACCAGTGCGTGGTGCTGTCCTGCGACATCAAGCGGGTGGACGGCAGATTCATGCTGTTCGCCAAGGGCGGCCGGGAAAACACCGGCATCGACGCGCTGGATTGGATCGTCCGCGGCGTCGGCAACGGCGCCGGTGAACTGGTCATCAACTCCATCGACACCGACGGTGTGAAAAACGGTTTTGATCTGGAACTGCTGGACGCCGTAGCCTCCCGTGTCAGCGTGCCCATCATCGCCTCGGGCGGCGCCGGCAAGATGGAGGACTTTGTGGAACTGTTCAAACACAAGGGCATGGACGCCGGCCTTGCGGCCAGCATCTTCCACTCCAAGCAGGTGGAAATTGCCGACCTGAAGCGGTATTTACGGGAAAACGGCGTGGAAATGCGCCTGTAAGCGAGGAAATAACTATGGAACTGAAATTTGATGAAAAAGGCTTGATCCCTGCCATCGTGCAGGATCATTATACCAAAGAGGTGCTGACCCTGGCCTATATGAACGCCGAGACCCTGGCCCTGACCATTGCCGAGGGCCGCACCGTGTTCTGGAGCCGCAGCCGCCAGGAGATCTGGCGCAAGGGCGAGACCTCCGGCAACGTGCAGAAGGTGGTCTCCATCACCGCCGACTGCGACGGCGACGCTCTGGTGGTGGAAGTGGTCAAAAACGGCCCCGCCTGTCACACCGGCGCCGAAAGCTGCTTCTTCAACGAAGTCTACGTCAGCGACGAGGTCAAGCAGTTCAGCTGGGAAGGTCTCTACCGCCTCATCGAAGGCCGCAAGGCCCAGCCCAAGGAGGGCAGCTACACCACCTACCTCTTTGAGAAGGGAAAGGACAAGATCCTGAAAAAGGTGGGCGAGGAATGCACCGAGGTGCTCATCGGCGCCGCCAAGAACGACAAGGACGAAACCGTCTACGAGATCGCCGATCTGGCCTATCACATTCTGGTGCTGATGGTGGAAATGGGCATCTCTCTGGAGGATATCATCGCCGAGGAGGCCAAGCGCCACGTCATCGACAAGAAGATCAAACAGGAGCGTATGCAATGAACTTTCTGGAATGCACCGTCCACTGCCATACCGATCTGTGTGACGGTAAAAACACCCCGGCGGAAATGGCCGCCGCCGCCGTGGAAAAGGGCATCAGGGTGTTGGGCCTGTCCGGTCACAGCCACACGCCCCACGACGACAGCTACTGCATGACGGTGGAAAATACCGCCGCCTACCGTGCCGAGATCGCCCGTCTCAACCGGGAATACGCCGGCAAACTCACCGTTCTCTGCGGCTTGGAGTGGGACCAGTGGTCGGATGAAGATCCGGCCCACTGGGACTATGTGGTGGGCAGCGCCCACTATGTCACCGGCCCCAGCGGCGTCCGCCACTCGGTGGATCATAACATGGAGACCCTGCAGAGCGCCTTTGAGGATTTTGGCGGTGACGGCCTTGCCATGGCGGAAGCGTATTACGACGCCGTGGCAGAGGTCGCGGAAAAACGCCCCACCGTGCTGGGCCATTTCGATCTGGTGAAAAAGCTCAACGGCGACGGCCGGTTCTTCGACGAAAGTCATCCCCGGTACCGAGCCGCCGCGCTGGCCGCTTTGGAGGCGGCTGCCGGCAAGGTGCAGGCGCTGGAGATCAACACCGGCGGCGTGGCCCGTGGTTACCGGGAAGAGTTCTATCCGGCGCCCTTCCTGCTGAAGCGGTGGAAGGAACTGGGCGGACGGGTGATCATCACCGCCGATGCCCACACCGCCGACGGATTGCTGTTTGGATTTGAAGACGCGGCAGACTATGCTCGTGCCGCCGGATTTACCGAAGCGGCCGTGCTTAACGCTGCGGGAAAAGTGGAAACTTGCGCTCTGTAAAGAGGAGAGGCGGCACCCTGTGCCGCCTTTTGTTAAAAGTATGACGAATGTGACAAAGGCGGTCGGGTATTTTCTGCAATTCTGCACAACTGCCAAAAAATAGGATTTCTATTGACGGTTTTCAGTAAAACTGGTATAATCAAAAAGCGTGTTTCGATAATTTTTTACCGAGTCTTAACCATACGTTTTTTGTTGTTAAATAACGGTTTTTGAGATCAGATGGTGGGAAAGTTTTCCAGCAGTTCCGACGCAACCGGGAGCAAATCTGCCGGGAGACCGACTGCCGTTTGGTGGAGGAAACCGAAATATAAAAAGAAGAGGGATTTTTCAATGAAGAAGATCATCGCTATCATGCTGGCCGCCTGCTGCCTGCTGTCTCTGGCCGCTTGCGGTTCCAAGGAAGCCGACTACAAGCTGGGCATGGGTGTTGAGCTGAGCACTGCCTCCTCCAAGGAGAACAACGCTCAGGTCGACGCTACCGTTGCCACCGTTGTGCTGGATGCCAACGGCAAGATCGTTATGTGCCGCATCGATGTGGCCCAGAACAAGATGGATGTCACCGGCGGCGCTGTTGACACTGCCAAGACCTTCGAGACCAAGATGGAGCTGGGCTCCCGCTATGGCATGGAGGGCAAGGTTGACAACAACGGCGACGGCGTCATGAAGGAGTGGGACGCTCAGGCCAAGGCTTTCGAAGAGTACGTCGTGGGCAAGACCGCTGCTGAGGTCAAGGCCATCAAGACCCAGGAGGCTAACGGCCACCTGATCGCTGTTGACGAGGCTCTGCTGAAGGCCGGCTGCTCCATGCAGATCACCGACTTCATCACCGCTGTTGCCAAGGCTTGCGAAGACAAGGCTGCCGTCTCTTTCAAGGCTGCTGAAGGCTTCAAGCTGGGCGTTGCTGCCAAGTCCACCGCTGCCGAGTCCAAGGCTGCTTCTGCCGAGGGCAACGGTTCCGTCAACATGTACTCTGACTTCGGCGCTGCCGTTGTTGCCGCTGACGGCAAGATCCTGGCCGCTCTGAACGATGCTACCCAGCCCAAGATCGCCATCGACACCAACGGCGCTATCGTTGAGGCTGCCTTCAAGGGCACCAAGCGTGAGCTGGGCTCTGCCTACGGCATGGAGGGCAAGGTTGACAACGACGGCAACGGCGTCATGCTGGAGTGGGACGCTCAGTCCGCTGCCTTCTCCGCCTTCTGCGTTGGCAAGACCGCTGCTCAGGTTGCCGGTCTGCAGACCCAGGAAGCCGGCGGTCACCTGATCGCTGTTGACAAGGAGCTGCTGGAGGCTGGCTGCTCTATGCAGATCACCGGTCTGATGGCTGTTGTCGCTCAGGCTGCCAACTACGCTCGCTAAATCAAATATTATCTGTACATAACATAGTAGGGGTTGAACCAATTGAATTGGCTGAAAAAAGGATTGAGCTTGTTTTGCTTGCTGGGGCTGCTGGCCTCTTTTGCAGGCTGCTCCCAGAACGAGGTCAAGCCGACAGACCCAATGGGTAAGGTCTATTTCAATTGGTTCGACACCGTCTCCTATGTGTATAGCTATGCAGGGGACCCGGCCGAGAGATTCGAAGAACTCTCTGCCGGGATTTCCGGCATTTTGACCGAATATCATCAGTTGTTTGATATCTACCATGAATATTCGGGCATCAACAATTTGTGCACCATCAACCGCCTTGCCGGCGGCGATCCGCTGCCGGTGGACCCCAAACTCATCGAGTTTCTGCGCTATGCGGAGGACCTGTACGCACGGACCGACGGCGAGATGAACATCCTGCTGGGCCCGGTGCTGAAGATCTGGCACGATCACCGCACCGCTGCCACCGAGGATCCTTCTGCGGCCTCTCTGCCTGCGCAGGAAGCGCTGGACGAGGCCAACCTGCACACCGATTTCTCCCTGCTGGAGATCGATGAGGAACGGGGCACCGTCCGGCTCACCGATCCCAACGCGGCCATCGACGTGGGCGCTTTGGGCAAGGGCTACGCCACCGAAAAGGCTGCGCTGTATCTGGAAGCACAGGGCGCTGCAAGCTACGTGCTGAACATCGGCGGCAACATCCGCATCGTGGGCACCAAACCCGACGGCACCGGCTGGCGCACGGCTGTGAAGGATCCCGAGGATCCCGAAAACAGCTACGCGGCCATCCTGGATATCGCCGACACCGCCTGCGTCACCTCCGGTGACTACGAGCGGTTCTTCGCGGTGGCGGGGAAGCAGTACCACCACATCATCGACCCCGATACCCTTTGGCCGGCGGAGCAGTTCGCCTCGGTGACCATCATCACCCGGGACAGCGGTCTGGCCGACGCTTTGAGCACCGCGCTGTTCTGTATGTCCTACGAGGACGGCCTGGCGCTGGTCAGCGGCATGGGTGGGGTGGAGGTTCTGTGGATCGACCACGACGGTACCCTGCGGTATACCGAGGGCATGAAAGCCCTGATGACAAATTGATGATACCCGAGTGTTTATAATTATTTTTAAAATAAAATCAGAGGAGGAAGGAAACTGATGCAGTTCAGAAAAAACATTTCGACGCTGAAAGTGCACCACAACAAAAACACGGCTGCCTGTGAGCCTGTCCGTGTCGCTCCCCCCAAGGAAGTTCTGCTCCCCATGAACATGCACTCCGGATCTCCCGCCGAGCCTATCGTGGCCGTGGGTGATCATGTGCGTGTGGGTCAGCTGATCGCCAAACCCGGCGAGGGCACTTCCTGCCCCGTCCACGCTACCGTTTCCGGTACCGTCACTGCCATCGAGCCTTATAAGCAGGCCGACGGCCGTTCCGCTCTCACCATCAAGATCGAGAGCGACGGTAAGATGGAGCGGGATCCCAACCTGAAGCCCCCCGTCTTTGACGACTTGGACGGCTTCCTGGCCGCCGTCAAGGACAGCGGTGTGGTTGGTCTGGGCGGCGCGGCATATCCCCTGTGGGGCAAGCTGGATGCCGTCCGCAAGAACCAGATCGACACCGTCCTGGTGAACGCCGCCGAGTGCGAGCCCTACATCACCTCCGACACCCGTATGATGGTGGATAACACCGAGCTGGTCGTCAAGGGCGTGGAACTGCTGCACAAGTGGATGAACGCCAAGAAGGTGGTCATCTGTATCGAGGACAACAAGCAGGAGGCCATCAAGAAGCTGAACGAGGCTCTGGCCGACAAGGATTGGGCCGAGCTGTTCATCCTGCCTGCCATCTATCCCCAGGGCGCCAAGCAGGTCCTGCTGTACAACGTCACCGGTCAGGTGGTCAAGGGCGGCCAGCGTATGGCCTCCATGGGCGTTATCATCATCAACGTCTCTTCCACCGCCAAGATGGCCGAGTACATGGAGACCGGTATGCCTCTGGTGGACCGTATCGTCACCATCGACGGTTCCGCCGTCAAGGAGCCCAAGAACCTGCTGGCTCCCATCGGCACGCCCCTGAGCTATCTGGTGGAGCAGGCCGGCGGCCTGAAGTGCGAGCCCGGCAAGGTGCTCATCGGCGGCCCCATGCTGGGTGCTGCTGTGGCATCCATGGACGAGCCCTCCAAGAAGGCCACCAACTCCGTGCTGTTCCTCACCGAGAAGGAAGCCAAGATCTATGAGCCCACCGCCTGTATCCGCTGCGGCCGCTGCGTGGCCAACTGCCCCGTCAGCCTGAATCCCGCCGCTCTGGCCCGTGCCATGGAAAACGAGAATGCCGACGTCCGCTTTGCCAAGCTGCAGGAGTTCTCCGTTGGCCAGTGCATCGAGTGCGCCTGCTGCTCTTACGTCTGCCCCGCTCACAAGCCTCTGATGGAGAGCAACAAGCAGGGCAAGCGCTTTGTCAAAAAGTACAAAGCCGAACACGCTGAAGGGGGGAAATAAACCGTGGCTAAACTGACTGTTTCCGCCGCTCCGCACATTCATAGCGGCGCTTCCACCAACCGGATCATGCTGGACGTGATCATCGCCCTGCTGCCAGCTACCGTGGCTTCCGTGGTGATCTTCGGTCTGAAGTCCCTGATCGTCATCGCCGCCTGTGTCATCACCGCTCTGGTGGGTGAGGCACTGTTCAACATCATCACCAAGAAAAAGCAGACCATCGGCGATCTGTCCGCCGTGGTCACCGGCCTGCTGCTGGCCCTCAACCTGAGCACCAACGTGCCCGCCTGGCAGTGTGTCGTGGGCACCCTGTTCGCCATCGTCTGCGTCAAGTGCCTGTTCGGCGGTCTGGGCTGCAACTTCGCCAACCCCGCCATCACCGGCCGTGTGTTCATGCTGGTGGCCTTCTCCGCCGTTGCCGGCGGTGCCAACCCCACCATCGTGGATCTGACTACCTCCGCCACTCCTCTGGAGCTGCTGGCCAAGGGTGAGAGCCAGAACCTGATGGATCTGTTCCTGGGCCTCCACGGCGGCGCCATCGGCGAGACCTGTATCCTGGCCCTGATCATCGGCTTCGTCTACCTGCTGGTCCGTAAGGTCATCACCTGGCACACTCCCGTGGTGTTCATCGTCACCGTGTTCGCCCTGTACCTGGCCTTCACCGGCGATGTGATGATGGCTGTCAGCCAGATCCTGGCCGGCGGTCTGTTCATCGGTGCCATCTTCATGGCCACCGACTACGTGACCACCCCCATCACCACCCGCGGCCGCGTGGTGTTCGCCCTGGGCTGCGGTGTCATCACCTTTATCATCCGCTATTTCTGCGCTTATCCCGAAGGCGTGTCCTTCTCCATCCTGATCATGAACATCCTGACTCCCTTCATTGAGAAGTGGACTGCCAAGGAACCCCTGGGAGGTGTGAAGTAATGGCTAACAAGCAAACCGGTAAGGCTATTGCGGTGCTGGCTGCCCTGTTCGTGGTATTCTCCGCCGCCATGTTCGGCCTGAACTTCGTCACCGGCCCCATGATCGAGGCCAACAACGCCTCCCAGGCTTACGGCCCCCTGTTCGCCGTCATGCCCGAGGCCGATGATTTCGAACCCATCTACATGGCCGACGGCAGCGTGGTCTCCACCCTGGTGGAAGTCCCCGAGACCGTCAAGGCCGTCTATAAGGAGACCTCCGGTCTGGGTTACGCCCTGAAGATGTCCACCACCAAGGGCTACACCGGCAACGCCATCGAGCTGACCTTCGGCGTCAACAACGAGGGCAAGATCTCCGGTATCCAGCTGGATGCGTATCCCGAGTCCAAGGACTTCGGCGCCGAGTATCCCGGCACCTTCGTGGGTCAGGACTCCACTCTGGCCGGCGTGCAGATCGTTTCCGGCTGTACCTACTCCTCCGTGGCTTTCCGCGATGCCGTTGCTGACGGTATGAACCTGCTGATCGCCAACGATATGATGGCCGCCGGCGTCAAGAGCGACGACCAGCTGCTGAGCGAGCTGATCCCCACCGTCCACACCGGTCTGGTGAACAACATCGGCGCCGCCCAGTACGAGGAACTGGAGGGCGACGGTGCTTCCATCGTGAAGATCCTGAAGGCCCGCAACAACTCCGGCTTCGGCTACATGATGAAGGACGGCGACGTCAGCCTGCTGGCTGTTGTCAACGCCTCCGGCAGCGTGAAGGTCTATAACACCGAGGGCGCCGACGTCACCGCTGACTACGCTGCCGCTGCCGATACCGCCAAGGCACACGCCGAGGCCAACATCGTCACCAACGTGGACAAGGACACCCAGCGCCTGAACGTGCTGATGGCCGACGCCACCGTCACCGCCATCCCCGTGGAGGGTGTGTTCAACTCCGTCACCAGCGCCTACAAGCTGGAAAAGGACGGCGCCACCTACTACGGTCTGGTTTCCCGCAGCTACGGCTACGACAACGAGGTCATGGGTGTCTACTACATCCTGGACGAGCAGGGCGCCATCGTTGGCATGATGGCCGATGAGCTGATCTTCCACGCCGAGTACTTCAGCACCTACACGCTGGATCCCGCCGCTTACAAGGCCGGCTTCCAGGGGCTGACCGCTGACACCTGGACCGGTGAGCAGGCCATCATTTCCGGTGCTACCATGACTTCCGACGCCGTGAAGACTTCCACCAACGATATCTTCGAGGCTTACAACATCCTGAAGGGAGGCGCTGCAGAATGAGCGAGAAAAAACTGTGCTGCGTGATCGCTGAGAATCCTCTGCTGATCCTGTTCTTGGGCGCCTGTACCGCCATGGGCGCCACCACCACCCTGCTGGGTGCCGTGGCCATGGGCGCTGCCGCCCTCATCGTGATGGTGCTGTCCGCTCTGGTCATCACCGCCCTGAAGAAGGTCATTCCTCAGTGCGCCCGCATCCCCGCCGTGGTGATCATCGTCACCGGCTTCGTCTCCATCGTCCAGATGCTGATGAACGCTCTGCTGCCCGAAGTCTACCAGATGCTGGGCATCTACCTGGCCGTAGCTGCCGTGGATCTGCTGATCTTCGGCACCGCCGACGAGTCCTGTGTGGTCCGTGCCGTCAAGAACGGCCTGCGCTTCCTGGTGATCCTGGTCATTATGGGCCTGGTTCGCGAGGTGCTGGGCAGCGGCTCCGTGGCCGGCTTCGACATTCCCTTCCTGGCCGACTACACCATCCCCGTGATGACCAAGGCCCCCGGCGGCTTTGTGGTCTACAGCTTTGTGGCCGCCGTGGTCTCCAAGCTGCACAAGGAACCCAAGCTGGAGGGCACCGGCGCTGCCTGGTCCGCCGCCGGCATGGAGTGCTGCTGCTGCAAGAATGAGGAGGTTGAACAGTAATGGATAAGTCTTTGTTTGCCATCCTGCTGGGCGGCGTCCTGCTGAACAACTACGCCCTGCAGAGCTTCCTGGGTGTCACCACCTTCCTGGGTGCCTCCCGTGATACCAAAAAGGCCACCGTTATGGGTATCGCCGTCACCGTGGTCATGACCCTGGCCGGTTTCTTCACCTGGCTGGTCAACAATTTCGTGCTGGCCGCCTTCGGTCTGGAGTATCTGCAGACCCTGGTGTTCGTCACCATCATCCTGGCCGTTGCCTATCTGGTGGGCGCTGCCGCCAAGGCCGTCACCAAGAAGGGCCTGGGCATCTTCTTCCCCCTGGTGGCCCTGAACAGCGCCGTGCTGGGTGTCACCCTGAACAACGTCACCGAGGGTTACAGTCTGCTGCAGGCTCTGGTGTCCTCCGTGGCCGTTGGTCTGGGCTTCCTGCTGGCCATGGTGGTCTTCTGCGGTGTCCGCTCCAAGATCGAGGAGCAGTACGTGCCCAAAGCCTTCCGCGGCCTGCCCATCCAGCTGATGGCTGCTTCCATCCTGGCTCTGGCACTGTTTGCCTTTTAAATGAAAAAGCGTTTTTGGGACATCCTGCTCATTGGCGGATGTCTGCTGATGGCCGCCGCCCTCTTCCTGTTTTCCCACTTGGGCCGGGAAGCGGGCGCCGGCGTCATCGTCCGTGTGGATGGGGAAGAGGTGACCCGTTACAGTCTGTATGACAACGGCACCTATCCCCTCAACGGCGGCACCAACACCCTGGTCATCGAAAACGGCGAAGCGTGGCTCAGCCACGCCAACTGCCCCGATGAGCTGTGTGTCAAGCAGGGCAAAGTCCGTGCCGACGGACAGGTCATCACCTGTCTGCCCAACAAACTGACCGTCACCGTCTTTGGCGGTGAGCAGAACGACGTGGATCTGATCAGCTGAACGAAAGGAGGAATATGGTATGAAAGCGTCCAAACTGTCACTTCTGGCATTGTCTGTGAGCCTTGCCATGATCCTCTCCTTCGTGGAAAGCCAGATCCCGGCCATGGTGGCCATCCCCGGCGTCAAAGTGGGTCTGGCCAACATCGTGGTGGTGTTCGCTCTGTATAAGCTGGGCTGGAAGCACGCGGCGGTGATCTCGCTGACCCGTGTGTTTCTGGTGGGCCTGCTGTTCGGTAACGGTATCAGCATCCTGTACAGCTTCACCGGCGCCATCGTCAGTTTCGCGGCCATGCTGCTGCTGAAAAAAGCCAGGGTGTTTTCCACCATGGCCGTCAGCGTGGCGGGCGGTGTGCTCCACAATCTGGGACAGATCGCCATGGCCTGTGTCATCATGGGCACCGACGTGCTGCGGTATTATGCCCCATTCCTGATCCTCAGCGGCACGCTGGCCGGTATCGCCATCGGCGTGCTGGCCGCCATTATGATCCGCCGGATCGATGTCAACGCCTGACGGCGTGACCGATAGGAGATCGAACATGAAAAAGTTTACAAAGCAGTTTGGTGTAGTTTTGATCGTCGTGCTGGTGGTGCTGGTACTGCTGGCGGTGTTCCGTTTCGTCGGCGCCGACAGCACCCTCACTCGTGATATGAAAGAGCTGTGGGGCGTAGAACTGCCCGAAGGCTATGCCATCGCCTACCGCGCGGCTACCGACACCACCATGAAGGACGGCGGTCTGCGGTATCACGTTTTGGCCTACACCGACGATTCGGTGCTGGAAAACTGGCAGGATTGGGGCGACGGCACCCAGCCGGCCCGCTTCGCCGCCACCCAGATAGCGGCTGCGGAGGACATCCTGTCCGCCCTGAACGTGCCCAAGGGCGAATGGCCCGAGGCCGATCAGATGTGGTACACCTCCACCGAAAACGGCTCGGAGCTGGTGATCGTTTACGATTACGTGCTGACCCAGCTGTTCCTTATCGAAAGCTGCAAATAAAAAGAGCGCTGAGAACCAGGTTCTCAGCGCTTTCTTTTTTCAATTCCCCGAACCCACCCTCACTTTCCCGGCCAACGCGCGGGATGAAACGATACACAAAGGGGATGCAGGTGTGCACGGTGGGGCGTAACGATCGGTCGGGATTCGAACCCGCGCCCGCCCTGGGGCGTACCATGCAGCGACTTATTCCTCAGCCGCGGAGGTTGCGTTCGCTCCGGAAAAGCTATCAGCTTTTGTTGTTACAGTTCGGTGCTCCAGTTCAGCGACTGGATGGTGTTGTCCAGCAGCCGCAGCTCCCGGGACAGGGTGTCCAGATCTTTCTGCAGGGCCTTCACGTTGACCGTACTGACGATGCGGATCTCGGAGCCGCGGGCACGGCGGCCGGTCTGGCTGGCTTCGTGGACAAACTCCCGCAGGATGCGCAGGCGGAGGGTGAGGGCATCCCGGCGCGCGATCATCTGGGTGAGGGTCTCCCCCTGGTACACCGTGCGGCTGTTGGCCAGATTGATGGCGGCGGTCAGTTCTTCCAGCCGGTCGATGGAACGGTCCAGCTGGGCCAGCAGATCCCGGGGATCTTCGGCAGGGGCCTCGCCCTCCTGGGCGATGGCGTTGGCCGCGAGGCGGCTTTCCAGCTGCTGAATGGAGCGGTTCAAATCGGCGCGCTCCTGCAGCGCTTCCGCCAGCTTCATGGAGGGGGCGGTCTGCTCAGCGGTCATGGGCAGCTCCACATGAAAAAAAGGGTTTTCCGACGCGCAGTGTTCCAGCAGACGGAACAGGCGGTCGGCGTAATCGCCCAGGCTTTCCTGCAGCGCCTCGGGATGCTCCAGTACCAGACAGGTCTCCTGATGGATCTCGCTGATGCAGTCCGCCAGGGCGTCCAGATTGTTTCCGTAGTATTCGGGCAGATTCAGCAGTTCGGTCAGCTGCAGATGCAGACCGGCCTTGGTACCGATCTGGCTGCAATCCAAAGTCAGTTTTCGCATGGATCATTCCTCCCCGTACAGCAATTCAAAACTCTCGTAATGGTCGTCGGTGTAATAGATCAAACCGTCGTTGGAAAAGACGATGCGCTTGGCGCCGCGGCTGGACGTGCCGATGGTGCCGATGTCACATTCGGTCCACTTCCGGCCTTTGGCGTCGGGCAAAAGGCCTTCGTTGTTGCCGAAATAGTTGCCGCCGATGGCCTTGCCGGGCGCGATCTTGTCCAGCGCGCCGCCCTGCCAGCCGTAGAGTGTTTCGGCATCCTTCTTGGTCACATAGTTGGAGGGCAGCTTGCCGTACAGGTGGATGTACAGCGCCACGTTGTCCTTATCGTCATACTGACCGTCCTCGGGCAGCCAGGGTTCGGCTTTGGTGGGCGCTTCGGTAGGCGCGGCAGTGGGGGCTTCCGTGGGAGCCTGTGTGGGTGCCTGGGTAGGAGCCGCAGTGGGGGCTTCGGTAGGCGCGGCAGTGGGGGCTTCCGTGGGAGCCTGTGTGGGTGTCTGGGTAGGAGCCTCAGCGGGCGGCGCCTGGCTGGGCGGCTGGGTGTTCTCCGTGGGGGGAACTTCCTGTGCCTGGGTCTCGTCGGGGATCGCCGACGCAACCGCGTCCAGAATTTCCAGAGCGGTATCCACCTCTTCTGCGGTACAGGCCGCAAAGGAAAGCAGCATCACCGCTGCCAAAAGCAAACCAAGCCATTTTTTCATAGATGATACACCTCGTTTCTCTCCTCATTATAAAAAATAACCGCAGAAAAGGCAAGAAAAAAGACGGCACCGAAGTGCCGTCTTTTGCTGTTTTACAGGGTGGCAGCCATGACCGCTTTGATGGTATGCATACGGTTTTCGGCCTGCTGGAAAACGATGGACTGGGGACCCTCGAACACTTCGTCGGTGACCTCCAGGCAATCCAGCTCGAACTTCTCACAGACCTCCTTGCCCACCACGGTTTTCTTGTCGTGATAAGCGGGCAGGCAGTGCATAAACACGGCCTCGGGACCGGCGATGTCCATCAGCTTCTGGGTGATGCGGTAGGGCAGCAGGTCACGGATGCGCTTGGCCCAGATGTAATCGGCCTCGCCCATGGAGACCCACACGTCGGTATACAGCACGTGGGCGCCCTTGGCGGCCTCTTCGGGATCCTCGGTGAACTCCAGAATGGCACCGGTCTCCTTGGCGATCTCCTGGCACTTGTCGATGAGCCACTGATCGGGGAAGTACTCCTTGGGAGAGCACACCACGAAGTGCATACCCATCTTGGCGCAGCCTACCATCAGAGAGTTGCCCATGTTGTAGCGGGCATCACCGTAATAGACGTACTTGATGCCCTTCAGGGTGCCGAAACGCTCCTTGACGGTGAGGAAGTCGGCGAGGATCTGGGTGGGATGGGCTTCGTCGGTGAGGCCGTTCCAGACGGGGACATCGGCGTACTTGGCCAGTTCTTCCACCATCTCCTGGCCGTAGCCGCGGTACTCGATGCCGTCAAAGATGGAGGACAGCACGCGGGCGGTGTCGGGGATGGACTCTTTCTTGCCCAACTGGGAGCCGGCGTCCAGATAGGTCACGTGCATACCCAGATCGTGGCCGGCGACCTCAAAGCTGCAGCGGGTACGGGTAGAGGTCTTTTCGAAAATCAAAGCAATGTTCTTGCCCTCAAAATACTTGTGGGGGATGCCGGCCTTCTTCAAAGCTTTGAAACCGGCGGCGGTGTCCACCAGTTCGCCGATCTCTTCGGGGGTAACATCCAGCAGCTTGAGGAAGTCCTTGCCCTGCATGGTTTTTTTCAGATTCAGCATAGATACTCGTCCTTTCTGTTACAGACCTTCCACGGCGTTGGCCAGGAAAGCGAACTGGGCGTCCAGAGAGGGGGCGCTGACGCTGCCGGGAGAGGTGCGCTGGCTGACGCAGGTCTCCAGAGAAATGGCATCGAACAGATCCTCGGTGAACAGGTCGGAGTGGGCCTGATAGGCCTCCAGAGGCAGGGTCTCCAGAACCAGCCCCTTGTTGGTGCATTCGGCTACGATCTGGCCCACGATCTTATAGGCGGAGCGGAAGGGGAGACCCTTGCGCACCAGATAGTCGGCCAGGTCGGTGGCGTTGATGAAGCCCTTGGCGGCGGCCTGCCGCATGGACTCACGGTTGATGGACATGGTGGCGATCATGGGGGCCATCACCTGCAGACACATCTTGACGGTGTCCACGCTGTCGAAGATGCCCTCCTTGTCCTCCTGCATATCCTTGTTGTATGCCAGGGGCAGACCCTTCAGCACGGTGAGGATGCCCATCAGGTTGCCGTAAACGCGGCCGGTCTTTCCGCGGATCAGCTCGGCCATGTCGGCGTTCTTCTTCTGGGGCATGATGGAGGAGCCGGTGGTATAGGCGTCGTCCAGTTCCACATAGCGGAACTCCCAGGAGCACCACAGGATCAGCTCTTCGGACAGGCGGGACAGATGGGTCATCAGCAGCGCCAGAGCGGAGCAGGTCTCGGCCACAAAGTCACGGTCGGAAACGCCGTCGATGCTGTTCAGGGTGTAGCCGTTCATGCCCAGAGCCTTGGCGGTCATTTCACGGTCGATGGGATAGGTGGTGCCGGCCAGAGCGCCGGAACCCAGAGGAGAGATGTTGGTGCGCTTCGCGGCGTCGGCCAGACGGCCCAGGTCACGCTCCAGCATCATGCCGTAGGCCAGCAGATGGTGGGCGAAAACGATGGGCTGCGCCCGCTGCAGGTGGGTGTAGCCGGGAACGATGGCGTCACGGCTTTCCTGTGCCTTGTCGCAGATGGCACGGATCAGGTCGGCGGTGAGGGTGCGGATGTTGCCGATCTCCTTGCGCAGCCACAGGCGCATATCCAGTGCCACCTGATCGTTACGGCTGCGGGCGGTGTGGAGGCGCTTGCCGGCGTCGCCGATACGGCGGGTCAGTTCGGCCTCGTTGAACATATGGATATCCTCGGCGGCGGGGTCGATCTCCAATGCGCCGCTCTTCAGGTCGGCCAGGATGCTCTCCAGACCGGCCAGGATGGCCTCGGTATCCTCGGGGGAGTTGATGCCCTTGGCGCCCAGCATGGTGGCGTGGGCCATACTGCCGGTGAGATCCTCTTCGAACATCCGCTGGTCAAAGTGGATGGAGGAGTTAAAATCGTCCGCGAGCTGATCCAGCTGCTTTGCGGCGCGGCCCGCCCAAAGTTTTTCCATAAAAACCTCACATATCAATAGATTGACGCAAAGCCGGCTGAGAGCCGGCTTTGCGGAAAATGTGTATGAACGAAAAGCTTATTCGCCCAGCTTCTTGCCCAGCTTCTTCTCCAGGTTGGCCTTGACGGAGATGGGCAGACCGAACAGGTTGATGAAGCCGGCAGACTCGGCCTGGTCATAGACGCCGCCGTCCTCACCGAAGGAAGCGATCTCGGCATCGTACAGGGAGTAGGGAGAGGTGACACCGGCGTTGATCATGTTGCCCTTGTACAGCTTCAGCTTGACGTCACCGGTGACGGTCTGCTGGGTGCTGTCGACGAAGGCGGACAGAGCCTCGCGCAGGGGAGTGAACCACTGGCCGAAGTACACCAGCTCGGCAAACTTCTGGGCTACCAGGGTCTTGTAGTGCTGGGTGTCACGGTCCAGGGTGATGGTCTCCAGAACCTCGTGAGCCTTGTACAGGATGGCGCCGCCGGGAGTCTCATAGATACCGCGGGACTTCATGCCAACCAGACGGTTCTCCACGATGTCCAGCAGGCCGATGCCGTTGGCGCCGCCGATCTCGTTGAGCTTCAGGACGATGTCCACGGGGGACAGCTTCTCGCCGTTGACGGCAACGGGATTGCCCTTCTCAAAGGACACGGTCACATAGGTGGGAACGTCGGGCGCCTGCTCGGGAGAAACGCACATCTCCAGGAAGCCGGGCTTGTTGTACTGGGGCTCGTTGGCGGGATCTTCCAGATCCAGACCCTCGTGGGACAGATGCCACAGGTTCTTGTCCTTGGAGTAGTTGGTCTCACGGGTGATCTTCAGGGGCACGTTGTGGGCCTCGGCGTAGTCGATCTCTTCGTCACGGGACTTGATCTCCCACTCACGCCAGGGAGCGATGATGGGCATATTGGGGGCGATGGACTTGATGGCCAGCTCGAAACGGACCTGGTCGTTGCCCTTGCCGGTGCAGCCGTGGCAGATGGCGTCAGCGCCTTCCTGCAGAGCGATCTTGGCCAGCTCGATACCGATCAGGGGACGGGCAAAAGCGGTACCCATCAGGTACTCTTCGTACTTGGCGCCGGCCTTGACGGTGGGGAAGATGAAGTCCTCGACGAACTCCTTGGTCAGATCCAGAACGATCAGCTTGGAAGCGCCGGTCTTGATGGCCTTCTCTTCCAGGCCCTCCAGCTCGTCGGCCTGACCGACGTTACCGGAAACGGCGATGATCTCGGGATTGTTGTAGTTTTCCTTCAGCCAGGGGATGATGACAGAAGTATCCAGACCGCCGGAATAGGCCAGAACAACTTTCTTGATGTTTTCCTTATTAATCATAGTGTATTCCTCCAATATATCGCAAACTTATTGATATTAGAACGATGGTATGATTATACAAAACTTGTGCATAAATAGTCAATATGCACTGTACACGAAGATAACGGGCAGATAGAGAAAATTGTGGGTGATTTTTATGAAAAATCACCAAGTTGGAACCCGCGCGGTGCCCTTGCGAAAAAGCAAAAAGCCGTTTATACTGAAAGCAGGAAAAGACACGCTGCATAAATGTACCGAAAAAAGAAAATCCATACAAATATCCCGCTTGATTTTGCGACTTTGTAAGTAGAAGGGAGGCGTGGCCGTGGAAGACATCGCCATCATTGAACTGTTCTTTCAGCGCTCGGAGCAGGCCCTGACCGAGGCCCAGCAAAAATACGGAGCGTTCTGCCGCAAACTGGCCATGGACTTGCTGCGGGAGGCACGGGACGCCGAGGAGTGCGTCAACGACACCTGGCAGGCCGCGTGGCAGACCATCCCACCCCAGCGGCCCCGGATGCTCGGCGCCTATCTGGGCCGCATCACCCGCAATCTGGCCATCAGCCGTTTCCGAAAAAACACCGCCCAGATCCGCACCGAAGGCCTCACCGTGCTGCTGTCCGAACTGGAACAGTGCGTCCCCGCCGGACAGAACACCGAGGCCGCCGTGGAGGCCATCCTGCTGGGGGATTATATTTCCAACTGGCTGGAGACCCTGTCCGCCGATGACCGGGCGCTGTTTCTGCGGCGCTACTGGTTTGGCGAAAGCCTCCGGGAACTGGCCCGGGAGGCGGGCACCGGCGAAGGCCATCTGGCCCAGCGGATGTACCGACTGCGTCTGCAGCTGAAAAAGGCCCTGGAAAAGGAAGGAGTGATCCTGTGAGCAAAGCCGATAAGCTTTTTGACGGCATCACCAATGTACGGGAGGACCTGCTGGAGCAGGCCGAGACCCATGTGTTCAAAACCGGCCGCCGCCGGTACCGGTTCACCGTGGTGGCCGTTGCCGGCCTGCTGATCGCGGCCATCCTTGCCGGCACCGTGCCGGGACAGCAGGTGAGTTTTTTTGACACCCCCGTCCATGCCGCTACCCGCGCGGAATACCCCGAGATGACGCCCTATCCCGGCGAAAACGCCGATTGGAAGGACATCGAAAAATGGATGGACGGCCTCAACGCCCAGTACCGGGACGTGGATGCCGCCGCGCTGCAGCCCTATCTGCAGGCATCCATCCCGCAGTTTTTGCAGGATAACGGCACGGACAACGCGCTGTACTCGCCGCTGAATGTCTATATGGCCCTGGCCATGCTGGCCGAGGTCACCGACGGCGACAGCCGGCAGCAGATCCTCCACCTGCTGGGCGCTGCCGATATCGACGCCCTGCGGCAGCAGGCCAACGACCTGTGGAACGCCAACTACCGGGATGACGGCATCATGCAGCGGGTGCTGGCTAACTCCCTGTGGCTCAGTGAATCGTACACCTTCCGGCAGGAGACCCTCGACCGGCTGGCGGAGCAGTATTTCGCCTCCTCCTTCTGCGGACAGATGGGTGCCGAGGAGTTCAACACCGCCCTGCGGGACTGGCTTAATGAACAGACCGGCGGTCTGCTCGGTGACCAGATCGACAATCTGGAACTGACCCCCGACACCGTGCTGGCGCTGGCTTCCACCGTGTATTTCAAGGCCAAGTGGAACGGCGGCTTTAACGAAGCCAACACGGCCGACGGCCTGTTCCACAGCACCAACGGTGACGTGACCTGCCGGATGATGAAGCGGTCGGACATCACGTCCTACTATTGGGCGGACAACTTCACAGCCGTCCGCATGGACTTTGAAGACGGGGGTATGTGGTTCATCCTGCCCGACGAGGGCTATACCTCCGGCGATCTGCTGGAAGACTGCGCCTTTTTGGAACTGATACAGACCGCCAATAACGGATGGGAAAACCAGACCCGCCTGCGGGTGAATATGACCGTTCCCAAGTTTGACGTCAGCAGCCAGATCAAACTGCGGGACGGCCTGCAGGCACTGGGTGTTACCGATGTGTTTGATGCCGGCAAGGCGGACTTTTCGCCCGTCACCGACGGGGAGGGCCTGTTCGTATCCGAGGCCACCCACGGCGTCCGTGTGAAGATCGACGAGGAGGGATGTGAGGCCGCGGCTTACACCATGCTGGCGCTTGCAGGCGCTGCACCCCCGCCCGACGAGGAAGTGGACTTCACCGCCGACCGGCCCTTCCTGTTCTGCGTCACCGGCGCCAATAACCTGCCCCTCTTCGTGGGTGTCGTCAATCAGCCGTAAGAAAAAGCGCCTGCCGCCGTGGCAGGCGCTTCTTTTTTGCGGAAAAACCGTCTTGACAAATATCGATGTTCGATATAAACTTGAATTAACGATAATCGATATAAGGGGGAGTGACCGTGCCGAGAGAAAAATTTCAGACCCTCACCGAGCAGATGTTTTACATCCTGCTGTGCCTCAGGGAAGAGTGCTGCGGCATGGATATCATGGAACGGGTGAAAAACCTTACGGGCGGACGCGTGGCTGTGGGCCCCGGCACTCTGTACCATCTGCTGGATCAGTTTTGTGAAAGCGGAATGATTGGGGAGACCCGTGTGGAAGGCCGCCGCCGCAGCTATCAGCTGACGGAAAAGGGCCGTGACGCCCTGGACGGAGAGGCTCGCCGCATGGCGGCGCAGCTGAACGATTACGCCGCCGCCTTTGGAAAGGAGGACGACCGATGAACCGACGTTTTGAACTGCCGCTGTTTTCCTTTTACGATCACACCGGCATGACCACCCATTTTGAAGAAATGGCCCAGCGGGGCTGGCTGCTGGACAAGCTTGGCGGTCTGTGGCGCTACCGCCGGATCGAACCCCAGCGCCTGCGGTTCGCCGTAGTGTATTTCCCGGAGATCACCGGCTTTGAGTCGGAAACGCCGCGGGGCCACGCCGCCATGGAAGAACTGTGTGCCGGTACCGGCTGGCAGCTGGCGGCCACCGCAGGAAAGTTTCAGGTCTATTATAACGAAGAAGCCGATCCGGTAGATCTGGAGACCGACCCCGTCAGTCAGGTGGCCGTCATCCACCGTGCCATGCGGAAGAACTTTCTGCCCAGTTATGGCATCCTCGCGGCGACGGCCGTGCTGCAGCTGGTGATGCAGTTTACCAACCTTACACGGGACTTTGGCCTGCAGCATTCCGGCGCGGTCTATTATCTCAGTGGGGTCTCCTGGATGATGATCCCCACGTGGAGCCTGCTGCTGCTGTTCTATCTGTTGGAGATGGGGCGCTATCTCCTGTGGTACCGCAGGGCGAAAAAACGCGCGGAAGAGGGCCTGATGACACCGTCCGTCAGCTCCCGCCAGGCACAGACACTGGCCCTTCTTCTGCTGCTGATGGTGGTGCTGTCCTGGGTGACCACAGGCGCCTTCACCGGATTCGTGGGCCTGTTCTTTGGCGCGATGGCTGCCGCCGGCCTGCTGGCAACACTGGCATCCAAATGGATGAAGCGGATGAAGGTGTCCGCAAAAGTCAATGAGCTGGTCACTGTGGGCATCGCCACGCTGCTGATCCTGGCCTTTATGGTAACGCTGATGCCTGCGGTCATTGGCGATACCCGCAGGGAAGCGTCCGGCGAAGGTGAACCGCCGTTGCGGCTGGAAGATCTGGATTATCCCACCGCGGAGGGACAAGTGCATCTGGACCGGCAGCATTCGCCGCTGGTCACCCGCACCTATTGCTGGCAATGGCTGGATCAGCCTTCCAACCTGATAGAACTGGAATACATCGTTGCCGACGTTCACGCGAAGTTCCTGTGGAAAATGTGCGAACGTGATTTTCTCAGAAACGGCGCGCAGCCTGTGGAGGCGGCACCCTGGCAGGCCGATTCCGCATGGCTTGTGAACCATCGGTTTTCCTCGGAGGGCGTGGTCTATGTTCTTTGCTGGGACCGGCGGCTGGTGTGGCTGGATCTGGAGGAAGAACCCACCCCGGCGCAGAAAGCTGCCATCGCAGAGATCCTGAAACCGTAACAAAAAGCGCCCCCGGGTCATTCCCGGGGGCGTTGCTTATTTCAAAAAGAACCGCAGCAGCTTTTCGTGGAAAGCGCGGTAAGGCTGGTACCGCATGGGGAGATCCATCCAGGTTTTCTTGTCCACCATGCTTTTCCGGTGGGAAAAGGCGTCAAAGCCGGCCTTGCCGTGGTAGCAGCCCATGCCGCTTTCGCCTACGCCGCCAAAGCCCATTTCCGATGTGGCAAGATGGATGACCGCGTCGTTTACGCAGCCGCCGCCGTATTGGCAGCGGGTGGTGATGAAGTCCACGGCCGCTCTGGATTGGGTGAACAGATAAAGCGCCAGCGGCTTTTCCCGGTTTGCCAGCAGGGTGGGGATATCTTTGAGGTCGTCAAAGGTCAGCACGGGAAGCACCGGCCCGAAGATCTCCGCCTGCATGACGGCATCCTCCCAGGTGACGTTGTCCATCACCGTGGGGGCAATGCGGCAGGCGGCCTCATCGGCCTCACCGCCGCAGAACACCTTTTCCCGGTCGATCAGACCGCGGATGCGGTCAAAATGGCGGCGGCTGATGATCTTTCCGTAGTCGGGGTTGTCCAACGGCCGCGCGCCAAACTGCAGCGTGATCTGCTGCCCGATCTCACGGATCAGCCGGTCCTTTACCGAGGCGTGGCACAGGATGTAATCGGGCGCCACGCAGGTCTGTCCGCAGTTCAGGAACTTTGCGAACACGATGCGCTTTGCCGCCAACGGGATCTTTGCGCTCTCGTCCACGATGCAGGGGCTTTTGCCGCCCAGTTCCAGTACTGCCGGGGTGAGATGCTCGGCGCATTTGCGCAGCACTTCCTTGCCCACCGCCTGACTTCCTGTGAAAAACACCAGATCGAACTTCTTTTCCAGCAGAACGGCGTTTTCCGCCCGGCCGCCCAGCACTACCGCCACGTGTTCCGGCGGAAAGCACTCCGCTACCAGTTCGGCGATGACCTGCCCGGTGGCGGGGGCATAGGCACTGGGCTTGAGGATCGCCGTGTTGCCCGCCGCGATGGCATCGGCCAGCGGATCCAGCGCCAGCAGGAAGGGGTAATTCCAGGGCGAGAGGATGAGCACGCTGCCCCGGGGAGAAGGCTGGGTATAACTGTGGGCGGCAAACTGCGCCAAAGGCGTGGGGACGGTCTTGCGCCGTGCCAGACGCCGTGTGTGCTTCAGCAGCCAGGAGATCTCGGACAGCACCAGACCTGCCTCGCACATATAGCTTTCAAAGGCGCTCTTGCCCAGATCGGCCCGCAGCGCGGCGCAGATGCGTTCCTCGTAGCGGACGATGGTGTCACGCAAACGCCCCAGCGCCTCCAGCCGGGCTTCCACCGGGAGGGTGGCTCCGGTTTGGAAAAAAGTCCGCTGCCGCTCCAACAGGCGATCCATATCGTAAGTGTTCATAGGGTGTCTCCTTGCTCGAAGGCGTCGTAATGTTCCTGAAAAAAGTCAAAGTAAACCCGCACGTTGTCCAGCTCTGTCCAGGGCTGCACGCATACCGGACGGCTGTCCAAATCGTAGATCCTGGCGCCCGGAATGGCCAGAAAGAACGGGGAGTGGGTGGCGATCACCAACTGGCAGCCGAAAAAACGGGCGGAATCGGAAAGAAAATCCGCCAACTCCCGCTGATAGGCCGCCGAAAGGCTGTTTTCCGGCTCGTCGATGAGATACAGGGCGTCTTGCCGGATACGCTCGGTGTAATACCCCATGGCGGTCTCGCCGTTGGAGGTCATGCTGACGTTTTTGCACAGACGGCCCTTCACAAACTTGGAGGAGGTGGTGGTTTTGGCCTCGGTGGCCTTCTTCCAGCGGTCGTAGTCCTCCAGTGACGCAAGGGGGCGGTCGTCCCATTTCAGCTGATAAAACGCTTCCAGCAGTTCCTCCCGGCGCAGGTCGATGCCGTCATTCAGCGCCCGCAGATTCAGCAGATAGTCGGAAACGTCATCCGAGGTGAGGATCTGGCTGCCGTCGGGGATATCCCACGCTTCGGCCCTGCAATCCTTCAAATAAGTAGGGAAGAAGGCGCCGCTGCTGAAGGCGGAATGCCGTTCCAGCCCCAGTTTTTCCGCAAAGATGTTCAGCAGCGTGGTCTTGCCCGACCCGTTTCCGCCGTACAGGATGGTCACCGGGGCGAACTCCAGCGTCTGCAGTCCCTTGTCGGGGAAAATCTTGAAGGGATAGACACCGCTGTAGCAGGTGCGTTTCTGGTCCACCAGAAACTTGATCTCCTTCGCGTCCGAAGGCAGGTGGAATCGCTTCAGATAGATCGCCGCCATGGTCATCCCTCCTTTGGGAAGGATTATACCACAACCTTCCCAAAAGGAAAAGCGGCAGGCCGGGCCTGCCGCAAAATTTACAGAAAGCTGCGAATATCCACCGCCAGCTTCTCCTCCAGATTGATCAGCCGCTTGGCGATGTCCTTGGACACTTCGTCGGCGGCCTCGTACTGATTGAGATATTTGTTCAGTGACTTGACCCCCATGTTGCAGCCGTCGGTCATCAGGTCGGCGACGGTGGCGTCCGAATCGTCCACCGCCAGCTTCACGTTGGTCTTGACCCAGGACATACTTTTTGCCATGGGGTTGGGGTCCTTGCCGTCGTCGTGATAGCGGTCCAGCTCGCCGCGGATCTCCCGCTCCAGCTTGCGGTGTTCTGCCTTGCAGGCAGCCAGACGGCTTTTCAGCCGGTCGGCCTGCACATAGTCCAGCACGTCATCAATGGAGGACACACCCATTTTGCACCCCGCGTCACATTCCCGCAGCAGTCGGACGGTATCCTGTTCGATCATAAAAAACACTCCTTCCCATATACGAAGTATGTGCCGTTTTCCGGGAAAAAACCGACGCCTGCCCTTGAAATTGGGAAAATAATGCGATAAAATATATTTCCAAACCGAAAGGGGATGATAGCCGTGAAAAAACAGGACATTCAGGACCACATCTACAATTATGTAAAGGAACAGATCATGACCCGGGCCATCTTCCCCGGCAGCCGTATCGTGGAGGATGACCTTTCCAACGATTTCGGCGTCAGCAGAGCGGCAGTGCGCAACGTCATGACCCGGCTGCAAAACGACGGCTTCGTGGAGATCATCCCCAACAAAGGCACCATCGTCATCAAGCCCACCGATGAGGAGATCCGCAAGGTCTACCACACCCGGCTGCATCTGGAACTGGGCGCGGGCGCGCTGGCCGTCCAGAACATCACCGACGAGGCCCTGGCGCGGTTGGAGGAAAACTACGCGGCGCAGGTCAAGCTGAAAGATGACTTTTCCATGGAGGCGTACACCGAACTGAACCGTGCGTTCCACTGGGAGATCGTCCGTGCCTCCAACAACGACTATTACGCGAAATATTTGAACGAGATCTATACCGTCGTCCACATTTTCATGATTTTCTACGACACCGCCAGAGACAATCGCCAGTCGCTGAAAAACCACAGACTTCTGCTGGACGCGCTGAAAGCGCGCGATCCCCAAAAGGTGGAAGAAGCCATCCGTCTGGACAACGCCAGCGGTATGGATGACATCAGCCGGGGCTGCGGTGTGTAAATCAAAACTGGCAATATTAATGAAATCTCTCTATGTTTTTTGTGACATAGGGAGATTTTTTTGTGCACAATCAAAAACAACTTTACATTGTCGACAATCTTGCTTACAATATACCTATAATTTATCCTGCG
This sequence comes from Clostridia bacterium, assembly GCA_017559995.1. GTDB lineage: Bacteria > Bacillota > Clostridia > Oscillospirales > Butyricicoccaceae > UBA4644. The sequence continues at coordinate 47,189 of JAFYPP010000094.1, forward strand.
GAGCAGAGGACGGAGGTGACCGGGATGTGTTCTTCTAAAGACAAGATCCTGCAGACGGTGGAGACCAACGGCACCGAGTTGTTTGCAATGGCCTGTGACATTTTTGACCACCCGGAGTGCGGCAGGGAAGAGGTTTACGCCTGTCGGCGCATCACCGACTATCTCGAGCAAAAGGGTTTTGCCGTTGAGCGGGGCATCGGCGGGTTGGAAACCGCCTTCCGCGCCACCTGGGAGCAGGGAAGCGGCGGCCCTTCCATCGGCCTGATGATGGAGTACGACGCGCTGCGTGACCTGGGTCACGCCTGCGGCCACCATCTGCAAGGTCCCACCTGCATCGGCGCCGCGCTGGCACTGAAGGAAACGGTGAAAGAACCCTTCAAGCTGGTGCTTTACGGAACCCCCGACGAAGAAAGCCGGGGCGGCAAGATCGACATGGTCAACAACGGCTGCTTCCGTGACATCGACGTGATCTTCTCCCACCACACCAAGAGCCAGACCTGTGTTTCCCAAGGCAGTATGGCGCTGGCACCTCATCACGTGACCTTCCACGGCAAGCCGGCCCACGCGGCAGTTTCCCCCTGGGAAGGCCGCAGCGCTCTGGACGCGCTCATGCTGGCCTTTCACGGATTGGAGATCATGCGGGAACACGTGAGGGACGGAAGCCGCATCCAGTACACCATTCTGGAGCGCACCGGCCCCGCCAATATCATCCACGCCCAGGCACGGGCACACATCACACTGCGCTCCGACGATCGCTTCTATCTGGAAGATATGCAGCGGCGCATGATAAAGGTGCTGAACGGTGCCTGTGAGATGACCGAGACCACCTACGAGATCAGCTATCTGCCGGTATACTGGAACATGATCCGGATCGAGGCGCTGCGGGAAAAGGCCCTGGGCATCGCCGCGGAGCTGGGTGTGGAAAAGATCGCCCACAACACCACCGGGTTGTTCGGCTCTACCGATGTGGGCAACGTTTCATGGATCGTACCCAACCTGAACCTGAATACCTACTATTGCGATCACAGTGAGCATACTGTGGAGTATTTAAACAACGGTAAGACCGAAAAAGCACGGACCTGTATGCTCAGCGGTTCCAAGATCATCGGTCTTACGGCCCTGGAGCTCATCCGGGATCCCGCCTTCCTGGCAGAAGTCAAAGCCCAGCACGCGGCGGCCACCGCCGGTGCGAAGCGGTAACAGCGCTCTCCTGGCGGCGGCGGATTCGCGTTTGCACCAACAGGCTCTCCAACTGTTCATAACGGGTATTGAGCCGCCGCTTTTTTTAGCAATAATTTTTGAAAATAAATTAGATTGCCAAAGGGTGATGCCTATTGAAAGGTACTGAAGAGCAGTTTTGTCCCCGGGACGGTAACAACGTCCCCCAGTGAACATCATCTTTGAAAGGAGCACTATTATGAGTAAGAAATTGACCGCCCTGCTGCTGGCAGCAATGATGCTGCTGTCCCTGGCCGCCGCCTGCGGCAACAAGGAACCCGCAGCCACCACTCCCGCAGCCACCACGCCTGCGGCTACTACGCCCGCTGCCACTCAGCCTGCTGCTACCCAGCCCGCTGCTGCCGAGCCCAAGGTCTTTAACTACTATCAGTCCAAGGACGCCGACACCCTCTACGGTGCCACCACCTCCTATTCCGAAAACGAGCTGGCCATCACCCTGTGCAGCGGCTACCTGTACCGTCAGGTCCCCAATGATGACGGCATGGGCTTCCATTTCGAACCCGACCTGGCCATCGAAGAACCCAAGCAGATCGATGAGCTGACCTGGCAGATCGCCCTGCGTCCCGAAGCCAAGTTCCACAACGGCGATCCCATCACCGCCGACACCTGGATCTTCACCTTCCAGGAGATCCTGAACCCCAAACTGGGTAACGCTCTGGCTTCCTTCCTGTACAAGAACTACATCGAGATCGTGAACGCTCAGAACTACTTCTTCCAGGGCACCGATGGCTACCCCGCCACCGTGGCTTGGGAAGAGGTCGGTATCAAGAAGGTCGACGATTACACCATCGAGATCAATGTGGTCAACCCCGTTAGCGCCAACGACATTGAGAACCATTTCATCATGCGCTGCATGGCCCCCATCCATCCCGAAACCTATAAGGCCTGCATGAGCGCCGACGGTCTGACCACCACCTACGGTACCAGCCTGGATACCTGGGTTGGCTGCGGCCCCTACTTCTTTGACACCTGGACTTATGAGAGCATCGAAACCTACAAGAAGAACGAAGATCACTGGATGGCCGACTGGTACAACTACGATGTGATCAACCTGTACATCATCCCCGAGGAGAACCCCCGCGTCCAGATGTTCGAATCCGGAGAGCTGGACTATCTGGCTCCCAGTACCGACGTTCGCGATAACTACATGGACGATCCCCGTATGATCACCTATCCCTCCCTGTACATCATGGACTACGACCTGAACACCCGCAACTCCACCAACCCCCTGTCCGGCAACAACAACTATGAAAAGGCTCTGTACCACGCCATCGACCGTGAGACCATCGCCACCCAGGTTCTGAGAAACATGGAACCCGCCGGTTGGTACGTCAACGGTCAGGCCGGCTCTCTGTCTGACAGCGGCCTGTGTTACCGTGACTCTGAATACGGTAATTATGTGGAAGATCTGGTCAACAGCTGGAGCGCCGAAGGCGAGATCTGCGGCTTCAACCCCGATCTGGCTTATGACTACCTGATGAAGGCTTATGCCGATGTGGGTCTGTCCGAAGACACCGTGGTCCATCTGAAGAGCCTGCACACCGAGACTTCCGTCAGCGGCCGTCCCATCTGCGAGTTCCTGATGGCCGAGTTTGAGCGCATCTTCAAGGGCAAGCTCGTCATCGATTGTACTCCCTGCGCTCCCGGTACTACCCTGACCATCATGGAGACCATGCCTGACTCTTGGGACTTCACCTTCCAGGATTGGGGCCGTTCCGTCTCCCGTAAGCTGCCTTACGAGGTCTATCATTACCACCGTGAGTCCTACACCGGCCGTCCCACTCATACCTACACCGACGCCTTCGAGGCCCAGTTCCAGGCCTGCGCAGAGGCTGCCGTCAACGAGTCCTATGAGCGCGTGCTGGAAGAGACCATGAAGCTGGAGCTCCAGGCTCTGGAAGACGTCATCAATATCCCCCTCTACCAGGGCGTCAACTTCGAGCTGATTTCTGACCGCATCGAGCTGCCCATGAAGCAGTACGTTCCCGGCTTCGGTTGGGGCATCTGGTTCGCCGACATCGTCGAGTAATTGTAACTTGTCATAGCTATACAGGCTTGCTACTGCGCAACAAACGCAGACACAGTGCCTGAAATCCGTTAACGCTTTTCGGGCATGGCCATTCGTGGCCATGCCCGATTTTTGTAAAATCGACAAATCCAACGATGGAGGATGACTTCCATGAGAGTATACAACGGAAGATTGATCACGATCGAAAACGGTACGTTCCCCTGCGGTTACGTGGATTTTGAAGACGGAAAGATCACCGCCTTCGGTGCCATGGAGACGGCGCCCGCCTATGACGGTCCCGTTTTGGATGCCAAGGGAGGCTGGATCATGCCCGGCCTGATCGATGCCCACAGCCACATCGCTATCTGTGAGCAATCCTCCGGTGGTATGGGCAACGATTGCAACGAAAATAACAGAGATCCGGCCACGCCGGAAATGCGGGCCATCGACGGCATCAATCCGTGGGACCCGTCCATCAAAACATCCCGGGAGGCCGGCGTCACCACCGTAGCCGTCTGTCCCGGCAGTGCCAACGCCATCGGCGGACAGATTGCCGCCGTCAAACTGGCTGGCGAAACGGTGGAAGAAATGGCCATCAAACCCTGCGCCGCCATTAAGATGGCACTGGGTGAAAACCCCAAGCGCTCTTACGGTCAGGCCAAAAACCTCTCTCCCAAGACCCGTATGGCCACCGCGGCCATCATTCGCAAGTATTTGACCAACGCCCAGATCTACGGCGAAAAGAAAGCCGCCGGCGAGGATGTCTGGGATCCCCAGCTGGAGCCGCTGCTGCCCCTGCTGCGGAGAGAGATCCCCCTGCACATCCACTCCCAGGAGGCGGATGACCTGTTCACCGCCATGCAGATCGCCCGCGCGTTCAACCTGCGGTACTCCATTGTTCACGCCGCCGACGCCGACCGGATGCTCAAGTACATGGCGGCGGAGGACTCCATCCCCATTTTCGGCCCTTATGCCTGTTGGTCCAGCCAGCACGAGATGGTCAATCTTTCGCCGGCTACCGCCGGACGCATGGTCGAGGCGGGCATTGAGGTGGCCATCACCACCGACCACGACGTGACACCTCTGTGGATGCTGACCCACTTTACCGGCCTGGCCGTGCGGGAAGGCATGCCGGAGGACGCCGCCTTCCGCGCCATCACCATCAACGGCGCCAAGGCAATGGGCATTGAGGATCGTGTGGGCAGTATCGCGGTTGGAAAGGATGCCGACATCATCGTGTTCAACGGACATCCTTTTGAGTACATGACGAAGACAGACGCCGTTTTCATCAACGGAAAACGGTATAAATAAATTGTTTCACAGGAGGCTGAAACGGTATGCGGATTTATAACGGTAAATTGATCACCATCGAAAACGGTGTGTTCGAAAAGGGTTATGTAGATTTTGAGGACGGAAAGATCACCGCCTTCGGTGCCATGGATACGGCTCCCGCTTATGACGGCCCCGCGCTGGATGCCAAGGGCGGCTGGATCATGCCCGGCCTGATCGATGCCCACACCCATATTGGTATCTGCGAAGAATCCTCCGGCGGCATGGGCAACGACTGCAACGAAAGCAGCAGCCCCGCTACGCCGGAAATGCGTGCCATTGACGGCGTCAACCCCTGGGATCCCTCCATCCGGAAATCCCGGGAGGCCGGCGTGATCACGGTAGGCGTTTGCCCCGGCAGCGCCAACGTCATCGGCGGTCAGATCGCCGCCATGAAGCTGGCCGGTGAGACCGTGGAGGAAATGTCCATCAAGCCCTGCGCCGCCATCAAAATGGCCATGGGCGAAAACCCCAAAAAGACCTACGGACAGGGCAAGGGCGTCGCCCCCAAGACCCGTATGGCCATTGCCGCCATCCTGCGCAAGTACCTCACCAACGCCCAGCTTTACGCCGCCAAGAAGGATGCCGGCGAAAAGGTGTTTGAGCCGGATATGGAAGCACTGCTGCCGCTGATTCGTGGCGAGATCCCTGTGCATTTCCATGCCCATGAGGCGGACGATATCCTCACCGCCATTCGTATCTCTCATGAGTTCAATCTGAAATATTCCATCGTCCACGCCACCGATGCCCGCCGCATCATCCCCACCTTCGTGGCCGAGGGCCGCATCCCCATGGTTGGCCCCTATGCCTGTTGGGCCAGCAAGCACGAAATGATGAACAACTCCCCGACGACCCCCGGTCTGCTGCAGAAAGCGGGCGCCGAGGTGGCCATCACCACCGACCATGACGTCACGCCGCTGTGGCTGCTGCCCATGTTCGCCGGCCTTGCCGTTCGGGAAGGTCTGGATGAAGAAGCCGCCTTCCGTGCCATCACCATCAACGGCGCCAAGGCGCTGGGCGTGGATGACCGCGTAGGCAGCATCGCCGTGGGCAAAGACGCCGACATCGTGGTGTATGACGGACATCCCTTCCAGTATTTGACCAAAACCGAGGCTGTTTTCGTCAACGGTAAACAGTACAAATAAGTTGCCATCCCGGCAGAAAGGAAAGGTTTCGTATGAAAGTCGCAATTCTGGGTTCCGGTAACGGCGCCTGTGCCATGGCTTTTGAATGGGCGCGGGCAGGACATGAGATTTATCAGTTTGATTTTCCGCAGTTTGACAAGCAGATCAAGCAGATCAACGCCGCCGGCGGCATCACCTGCGAAGGTGAGATGGAAGGCTTTCAGCCGGTCAAATACGCCGGTCACGACATTGAAACTTGCCTGAAGGGCGCGCAGCTGATCTTTGCCGTAGGCCCGGCCTACAGCACCGAGGCCTTTGGCAAGGCCTGTAAACCTTACGTGGAGCCCGGCCAGATCTATGTGGTCTGCCCCAGCTCCTGCATGGGCGCCGTGGTGATCAAGAACGCCCTGGGCCTGTCCGTCGAGGATGACAGCGTCATCGTTTCCGATACCTCCACACTGCCCTATGCGGTGCGTATCGTGGAAAGCGGCAACGTGGCCATCTACAACCGCCTGAAGGCCGGCTACAAACTGGCCACTCTGCCCAGCAGCAAAAACGATATGGTATACGATCTGCTCAAACCGGTCCATGACGGTTTGGAAAAGGCCAAAAATATTCTGGAGACCTGCCTGCAGAACGCCAACCCTGTGCTGCATCCCTGCATCACCACGCTGAACGCCGCCCGTGTGGAAAACCCCGGTGATTTCTTCTTCTATGAAGAGGGCGTCACGCCCGGTGTAGGCCGCCTGCTGAAGGCCATTGACGATGAGCGTCTGGCCATCGGCAAGGCTCTGGGCCTTGAGATTGAAAACGACCCCGATTTGGGTGTCCGTCAGGGCTACATGACCGAGGCGAACTACGATACCGGCTATTCCCGCGCGCCCGGCTTTGCCGGTATCAAGGCGCAGACCCAGCTGGATTACCGTTATTACAACGAGGATGCCGGCTACGGCCTGGTGTTCTGGCTGAGTCTGGCTGACAAACTGGGCCTGGAAGTCCCCAATATGCGTGCCATGCTGCAGATCGTCTCCTCCATTATGGGTCGGGACTATAAGGCGGAAAAGGCCCGCACACTGGAGACCCTTGGTCTGGGCGATTACACCGCCGAAGATCTTTTCAACATCTAAAACATAAGCACTTTTCCGGAAACGGCAGCGTTACGCAAACTCACTTCTTCATAATGGTTTCTCTCCTTTCCCGCGAACGCTGCCGTTTCCTTCCCAACTGTACGGAAAAAGAGGCGAACTATGAATAACAGATTGCTGTCCGGCTATGAGCCGAAGGGCTTCTTTCACTGGTTTGAAGAGGTCTCGAAAATTCCAAGGCCTTCTTATCATGAAGAACAAATAATCGCGTTCCTTGTGCGTTTTGCCGAGGAGCGGGGTCTATGCTGTAAAACTGATCCTTCCGGCAACGTTTTGATCCGCCTTCCCGCAACGGCCGGGTACGAAGAAAAGCCGTCCATCCTCCTGCAGGGACACATGGATATGGTGTGCGTGAAGGATGAGGGTGTGGACTTTGATTTCGCCAAAGAACCCATTCGGATGCGCATCGAAGGAAATCTGCTGCGGGCCTGCGGCACCACGCTGGGCGCCGATAACGCCACCGGCGTGGCGGTCATGATGGCGCTGGCAGACGACAAAACCATTCCCCATCCGCCCATGGAGCTGCTGTTCACCGTAAAGGAAGAGGTGGGCCTGCTGGGCATCCGTGAGTTTGACATGAGCCAGATCCGATCCCGCAGGATGGTCAATCTGGACTCGGGATATTCCCACGTGCTGTGTGTCAGCGGCGTTGGCTGCGCCAAGTGCGCCCTCACGGAAACCTTCGCCTGCGTCCCCGCGGAACGGCTGTCCACGATATCTCTGGAGATCTCCGGAGGACAGGGCGGTCACAGCGGTATCCGCATCCATCTGGGACGGGTCTGCGCCGGCAATGTGGCAGGCGAACTGCTGCATGGGCTGGCTCGGAAAATGCCGGTGTACCTGCGGAATGTTGTCACCGGAACCGCCATCCTGAAGTATGCCAAGGTGACCTTCGCCGTGGATGAAGGAAGGGAGCGGGAGGCGGCGAGTATCCTCGAGGATACCTGGCAGCAGATCAAAAAACGGTATGAGATCGCCGACCCGGACGTCGTCTGCAAGGTGGCCGGCGAAGAAGCCGCCTCCGCCGTCCTGTCGCCGGAGGATTCCCGTCGGGTCATCGACCTGCTGTATCTGTTCCATACCGGCGCCCACAAGCATGACGGAATCGATCCCACCATCGTGGTGGCATCGGGCTGTGTCATTGCCTGCGCGCTGAACGATGGAAAACTGGAGTTCCGTTACAACATCCGCTCCACCGACGACACCGTCCGGGAACTGTTGGTGGGCCGATACACCGAGATCGCCGACCTGCTGGGTTTTGAACTGCGGCTGCTGGATCAGTATCCCGGCTGGCCCGTGCGCCAGACCTCGGAAATGCAGGAACGCTTCAAAGCCGCCCATCGGGGACTGTTCGGTGAAGAAATCACCATCCAGCATATGCACGGCGGTGTAGAGGTTGGCGTTGTAATGGGCGCCATCCCCGATATGGACGCTGTGGGTATTTCTCCCACGGCCACCAACGCCCACACCACCATGGAGGATCTGTATCTGGATGAGGTGAAACCCTTCTGGGATCTGTTGTGCAAAGTACTTCGTGACTGACGTAAAAAGAAGAACCACAAAGAAAATCGCTCTGATATTTTGCGACATTGGAGGAAACTGTTATGATTATTGGTGTGCCAAAAGAAATCAAGAACAATGAATATCGAGTGGCTGCTGTACCCTCCGCTGTGCTGGAACTGACACGCCGCGGCCATCAGGTACTGGTCGAAACCGGTGCGGGTGCCCGTGCCGGCTTCCCCGATGACGAGTATGCCGCCGCCGGCGCTGTCATCACCGACGCCGATACCATTTACGAAAAGTCCGAGATGATCTACAAGGTAAAGGAAGTCCTGCCGGAGGAATTTGGCCGTTACCACGAGGGGCAGATCCTGTTCACCTATATCCATTCGGAAAATCGTCCGGAAATGACGGCCGATCTGGTGAACAGCAAGATCATCGGTATCTCCTATGAAGACGTTACCGACGACGCGGGCAAACTGCCTCTGCTGGCGCCCATGAGCGAGATGGCCGGCAAGGGCGGCTTCATCAACGCCTTTACCTATATGCAGACCATTCATGGCGGCACCGGTAAAATGCTGAGCCGCATTTGCGGTCTGGAAACGCCCCGCATCATGATCATCGGCTGCGGCGGCACCGGTATGGCGGCCGCGGAATACGCCGCGGCGCTGGGCAATCATGTCACCATGCTGGACATCAACCGCAAAGCCATGGAGAACGCCCAGCATTGCCTTGGCCCCAATGTGGAGGTGCTGTATTCCAACCGTGCCAACGTGCTGAAGACCCTGAAGGAAGCCGACGTGATCATGAACTGCATCCTGTGGGATCACCGCCGCACCGATCACATCATCTATAAAGAGGACCTCAAACTGATGAAGCCCACCACCGTGATCGTGGATATCGCCAGCGATGACGAGGGCGCTGTGGAAACCTGCCGCATGACCACCCACGACGATCCCGTTTATTATGTGGACGGCATCCTGCACTATTGCGTTCCCAATATTCCTTCCCTGTACGCCAATTCCTCTTCCATTCTGCTGTCTTCCGCCACTCTGCCTTTTGCCATGCAGATCGCCAACAAGGGCGTAAAGCAGGCGCTGAAGGACAACAAGCATCTGCGTAACGCGCTGACCTTCTGGTACGGTCAGGTCACCTGGCAGGAGACCGCCGAAATGCACGGTTATCCGTACGTTTCTCCCGAAACGATCGTGGAAAGCTTCTGATAAAAACTGCGGATCAATTGCGGCTGCCCGCTTTGCTCGGTAAGAAAAACGACACCCTGGGGCAGTGTGCCCCGGGGTGTCTTGCTATTGGGTGCGTTTGCGCCTTACAAGGGCCGCCGCAACGGATAAACGGCTCCCGTAAAAAGTTCCTGCGGAATACTTGACGCGGCAACCACAGGGGTTTATGATGGCGATAAGCGGTTCGCCCCCTGCGGACCGAAGCGAACAGGCTGCATCGATGGAGGTGCCTTATGAAAAAAGTAATTGGTGTCGTCCCGAAGGGCGAACTGTGGAACATGGAAAAGAGCACCATGGCCGACATTTATCAGGTGGGCAACAACTACTGCAAGCGGGTGCTGGAGGCCGGCGCGATCCCCGTGGCGGTCACGCCCGTGGACGGCTGGCTGCCCAAAGAGGCACTTGAACTGTACGACGGATATATCGTTCAGGGCGGCGCGCAGTTCTTCCCGTACCATTACCAGATCATGCACGACGCCGTGGAAAACGGCAAGCGCTATCTGGGTATTTGCCTCGGTGAGCAGTTGATCCAGTCCTACTTTGCCCTGCGCCGCGCGGTGGAAGAACAGGGCTATGAGGGCGATCTGCTGGATGCCATCTTCGCCTACCGGGACGCCGCGGGCAATCGTTTTTCTTCGCTGGAAAAGGTAGAAGGCCACCGGGCCGGGCCCATGACCCGGGGCGGGGAAGACGAGGCCAAGCACGATGTCAACGTGGTACCCGGCACCATCCTCCACCGGCTGCTGGGCCGGGAGACCGTGCGAGCGGCATCCTTCCATAACTATCACGTTCCCGCTGACCGGACGGAACTGACCGTCAATGCCTGGTCGGCAAGAGGGGACGGTGTGGTGGAAGGCGTGGAACGGGCCCCCAACATTCTTGGTGTCCAGCCCCATCCCGAGGTGGATGACCTGCTGCCTGAGATCTTTACCTTCCTCACCGAAGAATAACCGACCACACAAGGAGGCTTTTACAGATGTATGATTTGCTGATTAAGAACGGAACGATCATCAACGGAACGGGCAGCCCGTCCTTTTACGCCGACGTGGCGGTGAAAGACGGCAAGATCGCCCGTATCGGCAAGGGTCTGGGCGAAGCCAAGACCGTGATCGACGCCAAGGGCCTTACCGTAACGCCCGGTTTTATCGATTCCCACAGCCACTCGGAAAACGCCATCCTGACCTATCCCGGCATGATCGAAAAGGTGGAGCAGGGCATCACCACCTCGGTTGCCGGTCAGTGCGGCTCTTCTCCCGCCCCCATCAGCCGCGACGCCAATCCCGAAAAGGCCGAGCAGCTGGGCGAGTATGGCAAGAGCACCGATATCTACCGTACCTTCGCCACCTTCATTGATACCATCAAAGATGTCCCCAACGGCGCCAATACCGCCCTGCTGGTGGGTCACGGCGCCCTGCGCAAGGCCGCCATGGGCATGGATAACCGTGCCCCCACCGAGGCAGAACTGGAAAAGATGAAGGCCCTGCTGGAGGAGGGCATGGAACACGGCGCTCTGGGCCTGTCCTTTGGCCTGTTCTACACCCCCGGTGCCTATTCCACCACGGAGGAGGCCATCGAACTGGCCAAGGTGGTGGGCCGATACCACGGCATCGTGGCCGCCCACATCCGTGATGAAAGCGACCGCGTCATTCAGGCCGTGGACGAGTTCCTGTCCATTGTTCGGGCATCGGGCACCCGCGGTGTCATCTCTCACCACAAATCCAGCGGAAGAACCAACTGGGGCAAGATCCACACCACCCTTCGCATGATCGATCAGGCCAACGCCGAAGGTCTGGACGTTTACTGCGACGTCTATCCCTACGTGGCCTCCAACACCTCGCTGACCTCCAGCTTTGTGCCTCCTGCCCTGCGGGAAAAGGGCGCCGCCAACGTTCTGCGGGATCCCCAGCTGCGTGCCGAGATCAAAGAGTGGAACCTGAAGCGCCGTTCCGGCGACCTGTCCTATGTACAGGTGAGCAGCTGCCGCGCCTTCCCCCAGTATGAGGGCCTGCGCATCCCCGAGATCGCCGAGAAGATGGGCGTGGACCAGTATGAGGCCGTCTTTACCCTCATCGCCGACAGCGATGACAACGCCAACGCCTGCTATTTCACCATGTGCGAAGAGGATGTGGAGACCGTCATGGCCCATCCCCGCTCCATGATCTGTACCGACTCGGGCGTTGCCCGCCATCTGGTGGTGTATCATCCCCGTCTGCGGGGTTCTTTCCCCCGGGTCCTGGGCCGATACGTTCGGGAACGCAAGGTCACCACGCTGCCCGAGATGATCCGCAAGATCACCTCCATGCCTGCCGCTGTCTACGGTTTCTCCACCAAGGGCCTGCTGTGGGAAGGCATGGATGCCGATATCTGTATTTTTGACGCCGACACCATCTGCGACCGGGCGGAGTATACCGACTGCGGTCAGCGGGCGGTAGGCCTCAATTATGTCATCGTCAACGGCGAGATCGTCGTAAAGGACGCCGTTTACCAGGGCACGCTGCCCGGTAAAGTGCTGCTTCGCAGCCGATAAAGAGAGAAAAGGGAGGATCTTGATATGAACATCGAAGCCATTCGAGCCGTAGCGGAAAAATATGATGCCCAGACCACCGGCGATCTGGGATTCCTCTTCGCCGACCTCAAGACCGGCGAGACCGTCACCGTCAACCCCGACAAGGAACTGCCCGCCGCCTCCACCTTCAAGGTGTTCCTGCTGGCCGAGTTCCTGCGCCAGTGCGAAGCCGGTAAGTATGACCTGATGGCCCGTCACGAACTGAAGGAAGAGTTCGTCAGTCCCGGCAGCGGCGTTCTGTGCGATCTGCTGCCCGGCATGAACCTCACCCTGCTGGACTACGCCCGTCTGATGATGATGCTGTCGGACAACACCGCCACCGACTATCTCTATTCTCTCACCGGCCGTGACAACATCAAGAACAACGTCATCGACGCCTTCGGCCTCACCATGACCAAGTGCGATTATCCCTGCAAACTGCTGATCGATACCTATTTTGACCCTGCCCATAAGGTGGAACCCGGCGAGCGCAACTGGCGCAACACCGACGATTACCGCTGCCTGACGCCCACCAACGACTCCACCTCCTGCAACGACATGGCCAAGGTGCTCAAGATGGCCTATGAGAAGACCCTGTTCTCCGCTTGGGTGTCCGAGCAGATGATCGACATCATGAAGCGCTGCCACACCAACAGCCGCATCCCCAAGGAGCTGCCCCGAGGCGTGGAAGTTGCCCACAAGACCGGCACCATGGACAAGGTGGCCAACGATTGCGGCATCGTTTATACCGAAAAGGGCGACTACATCCTGTGCCTGTTCTACAACGGCAACGTAGCCACCCAGGAGGAGTACGACGCCAACAAGAAGGGTCGCTTCAGCGACGGTCTGCTGGCGCAGATCTCCAAGGAAGTTTACGAGGCCTATCTGCAGTAAAACGCTGTACAACCACAAGCCGCCGTGCGAGTTCGCACGGCGGCCTCTTGTTATTTGCGAAACAAAGCGATATACTGGATGGGAAGGATACCCAAAAGGAGAAACCGATATGTTCCTGTTCAAACGGCGAAAGAAGCGGCAGCCCGGCAAAGACGGGGAGGCCCTTCTGCGCTTTGCCGAAAACTCCCGTCATTATGAAGTCGCTGCCGAGAGCATGGATCTGATACGCGCGACGCTGAATCCCCGTACTTTTTTTGGAAGGTGCGACGACGTCGCGGCGTGTGAAACACGGATCACGGGGCAGCCCTCTGCCTTTCTTGCGGACACGGAGCTGCAAACCGCGCTGCAGATCGAGTTTATCGATCGGGTGATCGCTGCCGGCAGGCAGGAGACTATGCTGCCGTACATCGAAAGGTTGACGGAGGAAGCGCTGGCGCATTACCGTTCGGTGACCGTTGACCGGAACCGTTAGGCCGCCCGGGCCACGATTCCGTTTGCCGTTGGGATGACGGCACAAAACAACCGTGAAAATCTTTACCCGGAGGAAACCGCATGAAGAGCAAAAAGCGTCTTTTTGACCATATCGGCTTTGCGCTGCCGCTGCTGCTGGCGGTGATCTGTGTTGTGTCCGTATCACTGCGCAATCATCAGGCGTCGCTGGCCATCCCCATGCCGCAGGAGTTTATCGGGGAATACAGCCGGGACGGCGAAGTCTGGCAGACTTTGACGGAAGGATCGGATATTTCCGCCCTGAAAGGTGACCTGTATCTTCGGGGCAGCTTCCTTTGGGAAATGCACGAAGGCTGGCAGTTGAACTTTTACCGCAATCATATTGGCGTGCAGATCTCCGTCAACGGACAGCTGGTCTATCAGGACGACATCTTTGACATCCCTGATCTGAAGCCGGAGTTGTTTGCCTCCATGTGCGTGCGGGCGTGGCGGGGTACGCTTGTGCCCGCCATCAGGCCGGAGGACACCGTTGAGATCTATTTGCACAATCCCCACGTCTGCGGCAACGGGACGGCGTACAGGGATTTCCTCACCACCCTGTGTTCCGACCCGGTGGAATGGAGCATTCTGGAACTGAACCTGGCGCCTTACGGGCAACGGTTCAGGCTGGCGGGCGTGCTGTTCGCCGCCATCTCGCTGATGCTGATCGGCGCCGCCATCGCGGCTGTGATCATGCGTATCCCCGTGGGAGGCACATTGCTGAAACTTGGCCTGCTGACGCTGTTCGCCGGCGGCTATGTGGCCTTTGACAGCATCGACGTTTCCTACTGGAGCGACTTGAATATCCTGAACACCTATGCGTGTCAGCTCTGCATGATGCTGGCGACTTTCTGCCTCTGCCACTTTTTGAGTGATCATTTGACCGGAAAGAAGCGGCGCGCGGCAAAGATCGCCGTGACTCTGTCCGCCTTGCTGAACAGCGTACTCATTGCGCTGTCCTTTGTGGGTGTGACGGTGATCTACGATACACTGCCCTATTGGGCGGGCGCGCAGATCCTTCTGTGTCTGCTCTTTCTCATCCTGTACGTGCCGGAAGTGCTGCGCAAAGACACAAAGCGGCTGGTGCCCATATCCGCCGTCGCGCTGTTTGCCGCCATGCTGCTGGACTTTTTCGGTGTGGGCGCGAACATCGTCTGGCGGGCGCCCTGCTCCAAGATCGTCTTTGCGGTGCTGCTTGTTATCCATATCGTTGCGGCGGCAAGAGGGGTCGTAACCAACCACCGTGCCTCCATCCGCGCGGCAAAGCTGGAAAAAGAGCTGGAGGACAGCCGCATCGCCATTATGCTTTCCCAGATCAAGCCCCACTTCCTCTACAACGTGCTCAACGCTATCTACCACCTCTACCGCAAAGAGCCGGAAACGGCACAGGAGGCTGTCAGCAGCTTCGCGGAGTACCTGCGCTGCAATATGCTGTCCATCGAAAAGAACGAACCCATTCCTTTCCGTGAGGAATATCAGCACATCCAGACCTATCTGTCGCTGGAACAGATCCGCTTCCGGGAGAAGCTGGACGTGGTGTACGATGTGGACGTCACCGACTTCAAGGTGCCGCCCCTCACTGTAGAGCCGCTGGTGGAAAACGCGGTGAAGCACGGCGTGACCAAAAAGCGGGGCGGCGGTATCGTTACCATCTCCACCGGCCGGATCGATGGGGCTGTGCGGATCACCGTAGCCGATACCGGCGTGGGCTTCGATCCGGACAACTACATGGCCGACGGAAAACCCCACGTGGGCATCCGCAATGTGCGGGATCGCCTGCAGCATATGGTGGGCGGTACGCTTTCCATCACAAGCTCCGAAAACGGCACGGTGGCCGTTGTGACCATCCCTGCAAAGGAGGACGGAAAATAAATGAAGATCATTGCTGTGGATGACGAGCGCATTGCCCTGGAAGGCCTGCTGGACGTGATCGCCGAAGCGGCACCCGACGCGGAACTCAACGGCTTCGAATACCCCGAGGATGCCCTGGCGTTTGTGGATGAACATGATTGCAATATTGCGTTTCTGGACGTGGAAATGGCGGGAATGAGCGGCGTGGAACTGGCCGAGCAGCTGAAACTGCGCAACCCCGACATCAACATCATCTTCGCCACCGGCTTTGAAGAATACCGCAAGGAGTCCTACGAGCTGCATGCCAGCGGCTATCTCACCAAACCCATCACGGTGGAAAAGGTAAAGCGGGAACTGCTCGATCTGCGCCGTCCCATCCCCAAACGCAGACGGCTGCGGGTACAGACCTTTGGTAATTTTGAAGCCTATATCGACGGGAAGCCCATCTATTTCAAGTACAGCAAGACCAAGGAACTGCTGGCGTATCTTGTGGACCGAAAGGGCGCCCTTTGTACTTCTGCCGAACTGCAGGCGGTGATTTTCGAGGATGACGGCAGCCATGAAAGCTATATGAAGAGCCTGCGCCGGGATCTGCTGGAGACACTGGAGGCTGCCGGCTGCGGAAATGTGATCGCCCAGCAGCGAGGCAAACTGGGCGTGATGCCGGACAATCTGGATTGCGACTATTATGATTGGTGCGACGGCAAACGCATGGGCATTATCTGGCACGGCGAGTACATGGCCCAGTACAGCTGGAGCGAGTACACCGCCGGTGTGCTGGAACGAATGAGCAAGAACTGAACAGAAAAAAGTGGACGGAGCATACCGTCCACTTTTTTGCCCCCGTTTTGCACCCTTTTGTATAGTATGATGGGGAAAATTACCCAATGTCCCCCTGTGGGACGTACTGTGCAAACATCCATAAACCGAAAAATGAACATCAGGAGGTAACACATGAAAAAACGAGTTCTGAGCATCATGCTCACCCTTGCGCTGACGATGTCCTGTTTTGCAGCCATGGCCGTACCGGCAAATGCCGCAGGTACCGCCGCCGATCTGTTCGATTTTCCCAACACTTCCGGCTGTCCCCAGGATGATTCCTGCCCCATGTATATGTTCACCGATGTGGAACTGGACGCCTGGTATCATGACGGCGTTTGCTTCTGCCTCTCCACAGGTCTGATGAACGGTATGCCCGACGAGCGCTTCGGCCCCAACGAGATGGCCAGTCGCGCCCAGATCCTCTCCATTCTGTGGAGTCTGGAAGGCGCCCCCCTGGTGCCCGTTGCCGAAGGTTTTAACGATGTGTTTGACAACGACTGGTACTATTATGCCATCCGCTGGGCCTCTGCCAACAATGTTGCCGGCGGCTACGGCGACGGCTTTTTCGGCCCCAACGATGCCATCACCCGTGAGCAGATGGTGGTCATCCTGTGGCGTTATGCCAAGCTCAAGGGCATCGACGTCAGCGTAGGCGAGGATACCAACATCCTGTCCTACAGCGATATCGCTGATGTGGCCGAGTACGCCATTCCCGCCATGCAGTGGGCCTGCGGCGCCGGTATTGTGGAAGGCGTGCAGGGCCGCGACGGCAGCATGTTCCTGAATTCCAAGAACAACACCACCCGTGCCCAGCTGGCCACGGTGATGATGCGTTTCTGCGGCGAACCCGAAATGTTTGAAGAAACAGAGCAGACCGAGCCTGCCGCCACCGTGCGCCCTCTGCCCGACACCACCATGGATAACCTGCAGGATGCCATCGTGGCCGTTTCCTTTGCCCAGGGCGATGTCTATGTGGATGACACCGGCAAACTGCAGATGAAGGCCAAGATCTATACCTATGACAAGTACGACATGGTGGATATCGCCCTGCTGAAGGTGGGCGACACCATCGTCACCCACACCGGCGAAGTGGAAGTGACCGCTCTGGAGCGTAGTGCCACCGGCATTCTCTATGTCAACGGTGGCCTGGAAAACGGCGGTTTTGACCTGGTGACCGATGACAGCGGCGTGTTTTTTGAAACCGGCTACAGCGATATCAAGAGCTGGTATCAGGTGGGTGAAGCCACCATTCGCGTGTCCGCTGATTTTGGAGGCCGTGACACCTCCGATCCGGATGCCGGCGAAGTCATCCTCTATCCCGGCAGCTTCCTGGTCGGTGAAGTTGTGAACTATGACTTCACGCCCCACAATACCACCATTCGGATTGAGGGCGGCCAGGTGATGGAACTGACCCGGGTGTATATGCCCTGACGCGCGCCTGAAACGAAACACCGGATGATCTCCCAATGACCGGGAAAGGAATACAGTCATCATGAAAATCTTGTTTTGGATCCTCGCGGTTTTGTCGATTCCCGTGGGCTTGTTTGTAACGGTGGTCAGCCATATGTCCCGCGGCCTTGGTCTTTCCGGGACCGTGATCGGAGAGATCGTGTGCATTTTGGGCACCCTGTCCATCGCCGTCTGTATCGTCGGCATTGTACTGGGCGTTCTTCAGCTGCGCAAGGGCAAGGCGAAAAAGGCCGTTGTCTTTGTGCTGGCGGGCATTCTTTACTCCGCTGCCATTATGGCCGGCGTTTACATTGACGATGCTCTGCATACCGTGCGGATGAATGCCGATATCGCGGAACGGGACACGGAACTGTACGGCGAAAATTGGAACGCCCCTCCCAACATGGAGGGCATCCCCGAGCACTATTGGGAAGAACTGAACAAGTGCTATGCCATGGTCAGAGACCGCTGGCCTTCCGAAGAAACCGGTAATTACGGTTTGCTGACCATGCCCGGCTATTACGGGGAGGCGTCGCTGGACAATATCGGATTCCTGCTGAAGGATCTCAATGGCGACGGCATTGAGGAACTGGCCATCGGCGCGGTTGTTCCCGAGGAGAACGGCGGAACGGCCATCTTCGGTATCTACGGCGATCCGGAGAACGTCTTTATGTTCCCCAGCGCCCATGAGGAACGGATCTATTATCTCCATCCCGGCCAGACCGAAGGAAGCTATCTGCTGGAGATCGCCGGCATGGGCACGCCGTGGGTGATCATGCCTGCCACCGAGGCGGATCGCAGCATCTCCGTGGAGGATTATCAGGGCGCGCCCCTGGAGCCCTCCCAACGGATGACCCTGGAACTGATTCCTTTCTCCCAATACAAATAAAAATAGGAAAGAGCGGCTTCGGCCGCTCTTTTTTTGCCCCCTTTTTGTGTCCTTTGGAGTGGTACAATATGATAAATATACCTATAAGTTGGCAAAGGAGTGCAGCAGCATGGTTATTTTATCATGGCTCTTTGGAGCAATGTCCATTTTCGGCGGCATATTTATGAGTTTTGCATGCTGGCTGGCCCACGGCCTGGGTCTGGAAGGCACGATCGTTGGCGAGGTTGCCAGCATCGCCGGTATATTTTCTATCCTTGTGGGTATCGCAGGCGTGATCCTTGGTACCCGCAGCCGCCGCCGCGGAGGCGGAAAGCGGGCGCTGGTGCTGTTGCTGGCCGGTATGATCTACAGCTGCAGCATCCTTGTCCTGATGGAAGTGGACACCCTTCTGTATAGAGGCCAGCGCGACCGGGCGTATGAAGAGCGCATGAACGAGATGTATGGCGAAGGCTGGGACAGCGCTCCTGCCATCGAAGGCATCCCCGAACTGTATCAGACCGAGCTGAACAAGTTTTACGTTGCGATCCGCGACCGGTGGCCTGCGGAAGACGTGCAGGATATGGGCACCGTGACCATGGTGGACTATTACGGCGAAGCATCGCTGGAGAACATCGGCTTCGCCCTCATGGATCTGAACGGGGACGATATCGACGAACTGGTGATCGGCACGGCGGAAGGGGAGGAGACGGTGATCTTCTGTATTTACAGCAACGTCAAAAATCCTCACTACTCCATCGGCTCCATGGAAGGGGACATCTACTACCTCCATTCCGGCACGGAGGAAGGCACCTATGTGGCAGAGATCGTGGGTCACGACTCGGTATGGGTGATCAAGCCCGCCATCCCCGGCGGTATTTTTGATATGGAAAACCGGGAGGGCACACCCGATCCCGCCGGCCGCCTGACGCTGGAGATGATCCCCTTCTCCCGGTATAAGTAAAGCGGCGCAACGCTGTGGGAGAGAATGCTATGACGGACAGTACAGCAAAAAAACCGCCGAACCTTTTTGAAATGTTGGCGGAGCTTGGGTGTTTAAACGAAACAGAGATACATACCACGGCCGACGGGTTTTCCGCGGCCGGGACAAGCCTTTCGACTATGCTGGCGCGACGGGGCATTACCACCGTTTTGAACAGTCAGGGAGAGCCGCTGGAATGCGGTCTGTTCTTCGATGACTGGTATCTCTATACCGTGTCGGAGGGCAACGGCTGCGCCTGCGGCCTGTTCAAAATGCGGGAGCAGGAGCACGACGCGGAGCAGGGAAGGAACGCCGACGGCGACATCCCCGGCGTGACCGTATCCTTTATCGCAATGCAGGCCGAGGTGTTGCTGGACTGCCTGCGGGAACCCACGCCCCAGAACAGACAGCGCCTCAATACGGAGATCAACCGTGTGGTTGCCCGGCGAGGCCAGCGCCACAGCGAAGCGCTGAAAGGGTACTTCATTCGCACGCAGGCCCGGGGCGCCTATCTTATTGCGGGAATGTACACCGACTGCATCGCCGCGCTTGCCAAAGACGGGTGTCTGCCGGTGCCGGAGCGCTACGCTGCCGACCGGCAAAAGCAGGCGAACGGCCGGGTGACGGCATTTCTGGAAGAAAACAACCGGGCCGCCGGCAAAGTGATCTGTGACCATCGCAATATATACATCTGCGATCCGCTCCATCCCACGGAGCGGGAGCGGCTGGCCATCCTGGCCACCCATACGGGAAACACCTCGGTGTTCTCCTTTGCGGCAGAGGTGCAGTTCCACGCAAAGTTCCTGACCTGGTGGGCAAGGATCCCCATCCCCATTGTGGGCCGTTCGCCCTATGACAGCGCCATCCGTGCCGATATGAGCATCGGCGACGGGGAGTTTATCGGCCCGACCCCATATTATCGGCCCAGCAGCCCGATTATGAAAAAACAGTATGCCTGCCATAAAGATACAGATTGGATCAAAATCTTTAGCTCAGGTGAGAGAACCTTATGAAAAACGTGTTGTACATCGTACTGCTGGTCATCGGATTCGCCGTGGGCGCCTTTGTGCTGACCTACGTGTCCCTCTTTAGCGGCTGGAAGTTTATGATGCTCTGTTTCGTTGTCTGGGCAGCCCTCTCTGTCATGCAGATCGCAAAGCTGAAGAAGGCCGGCAGCGCCCATGACAGAAAAAGCGCAGAAAGGGTCTCACCCTCATTATGCTGAGCCCTCTTGCGGTGGGCATTTTGGAACTTGTCGTGATGATCGTTGTCTGGTCCCGGCATATGTAAGCGCAAGCGAAGTGTGATTTGAACGATGGATAAACTGGTAAGAAAAATTGAAGTCCCGCTCGCAAAGAACATTGTGAAAAAAGCGGGACTGTATCTGGTGCCGAAGGAGCGCCTGGGCGAACTGGCGGAAGTGGCCATGGACGCCTATCAGGACTACCCGCTGCACAACTGGTTCAGCGGCGGCAAATATGACCCAAAGGCATCACGGATCATCATGGAGATCTCGCTGAAAACCATGACGGAGGACGCCGTGATCTATGCCGACAGCGAGGAACTGAACGGCTTTGCCATTTGGCTCCCGCTGGGCTTTACCGGAAGCAAGACCCTGCCGTTTCTGATGAACGGCGGCGTGGGACTGGTACTGCATTCCGGCCCCGGCATCATCGGGCGGCTTTTGACCTATGAGACCTTCGCCATGAAGCTGAAGAAAACCTATACCGACCATGTGGACTGGTATCTCTACAATCTTTCGGTATCCCGAAAGGCACAGGGTAAGGGTATCGCGTCCAAGCTGATGCGGCCCATGCTGGAGTTTTGCGATCAGGAAAACATGGTTTGCTATCTGGAAACCAACAAGGAAAGCAACGTTTCGCTTTACCGGCATTACGGCTTTCAGCTGGCGGAACAGAGGCTTGTCCCCAAAAGCGAGGTCATGCACTACGCCATGACCCGAAATCCCAAGCCGGTGGAAGAAACGGCGGCGCGCCGGCAACCGGATGCCGCGCGCTGAATCGTCGGAGGTGAAACGATTGACATTTGTAACAGCAGACAGCTGCAGGACACAGCTGGAACGGTTGACGAGGATGCTGGTTTCGTCCTTTCCCGGCAGTACGGTCTATCAGCATACCGACCTCGTTCGTGTGCCCCACGATGTGCTGAACAACAAAGTGGATGCGGTTTTGCTGGAGGCGGAAACCGAAGAAACGGGCAGCCTGGATCTGGTGCGGAAGCTGCGCAGACAGAAACCGGGCATTCCTGTGTTTATCCTTTCGAAAACCAGCAATCTTTGCGAGGCGGCTGTGGCGGCCGGAGCGGACGGATACTTCGTTCTGCCCGACAGCGAACAGCAGCTGCTGGACGCAATACGATCTGCAAAAAATAAGGAGCATGCATCATGACGCCTGAAAAAACTACTTTTAAAACCAGCAGAACGGCGCAGCTCATCTATCAGTCCTTTTACTGTGCTCTGGGTCTGGTTGCCATCGTTACCAGCTTTGGTATCTTCGATGACTACACCATGTTCCGCTGGGACTTCTATGTCCACTTCACCAACCTGAGCAATTATTTCTGCATCGCCGTTATGGTCACCCAGCTGATCCGGACGGCAAAAAAGAACGAGGACAGCTATGTGACCGCCGTGCCGCTGCTGAAGTTCATCGGCGTGCTGGCCATCCTGCTGACCTTCGTGGTGTTCAACGTGATGCTTGCGCCGGCCCGGGATCCCCAGCTCAACTGGCGTGTGGGCAGCCTTCTGGCCCATGTGGTGCTTCCCATCCTGTACGTGGGCGATTGGTTCCTGTTCCGTGAGCGGGGAACGGTGAAGCGGTATTACCCCATCGCCTCCGCGGGCTTCCCTCTGGCGTACATGGCGTTTATTTTCATTCAGGCAGCGATCCTGAAGTTTGACACCTCCATTTTGATCCCCGGTACCGAAACGCCGCTGATCTACCCCTATTTCTTTGTCAATCTGGAGACACAGGGCGTCGGCGGTGTGGCAAAATGGGCTGTGCTCATGTTTGTGGCATTTATGGCTGTCGGCTTCATTTTCTACGGCATTGACAGACTTCTGGCCCGCAAAGGCAAGAGATAAAGCAACGATAGTACGAAAAACAAATTAGATAAATAAGGAGAACATCATTATGACCATCGAAAAGACTTTGAACGGCACTGCCGCCGCCCTGAAGATCATTGGCAGACTGGATACCACCACCGCCCCCGAACTGGAAGCCGCCATTGACGGCTGCGCTTCTGGCATTCAGGAACTGGTGCTGGATTGCGAGGGGCTGGAGTACGTTTCTTCCGCCGGCCTCCGTGTGATCCTCAAAGCACAGAAGCTGATGAACGCGCAGGGCAAGATGAAGCTTACCCATGTAAACGAAACTATCATGGAAGTGTTCGACATTACCGGCTTTGCCGATATTCTCACCATTGAATAAATCTGTTGGGAAGGAGGACCGCTGAGGTGCTCACAGGAATTACATTATTTCGACTCGTCACCGCGGCGCTTCTGCCGGTGCTTGTGGCGGTTGGATTTTATCTTGCTGAAAAGAAAAGCCGATTCAGCCGGCTGTCCAATTTTTGGAAACAGGGTATCGTTGGCGTCACTTTTGGCGCCGTGGCGATTCTGGCGACAGAGTTTGGCATCCCGGTAGACGGCGCGGTCCTGAATGTGCGAAACGCGGCGCCCCTGACCGCCGGTTTGATCTTCGGCTGGCCGTCGGGCCTTATCGCGGGCCTGATTGGCAGCGTGGAGCGCTGGTTTTCCAACGCCGGTGACTACACCCGGCTGGCCTGCACCATCGGTACCTTCGTAGCCGGTGTGTTCGGCGCCAGTGTCCGCAGGTTCATGATGGACAACAAAAAGGCCTCCTGGTTCTACGGCCTGGCGGTGGGCGTTACCACCGAAGTTCTGCATATGCTGCTGGTCTTTTTGACCAACGCGGCGGACATCCAGCGGGCATTTACCGTGGTGCAGATCTGCGCGGTCCCCATGATCGCGGCGAACAGTATCTCGGTCATGCTTGCCATCATTGCCATCACGGTTATGGTGAAGCGTGGCGGACATCACGAGAACGACAGCGGCGGTAAGGAAAACATTGCCCAAACCTTCCAGCGATGGCTGCTGGCAAGTGTGGTGCTGGCCTTTGTCGCCACGACCCTGTTCAGCCACGCTTTCCAGACACGGGTAGCGTACGCCACGGTGGATTACACCCTTCGGGCCAATCTGGAGGACGTCCGCAACGATATCCGTGATGTTTCTGACCGAAATCTCATGCACATCACCAAAGAGCTCGCCAATGTGCTTCCCGAAAACGCGACACAGGCCACGCTGATGCAGCTGGCACAGCAGTACGGCGTTACCGAGATCAATCTGGTGGATGAAGGCGGCATCATCGCCGTCAGCTCCAATCCTGTACATAAAGGCTTTAATATGACCTCCGGTGAACAGTCCGGTGAGTTTATGGTTCTGCTGAATGGCACCGCCGAACTGGTGCAGGACTACCGGGCCATTTCTCTGGGTGATGGGATCTACCGCAAATACGCGGGTGTGGCGCTGGAAAGCGGATTCCTGCAGGTGGGCTATGATTCGGCCGCGTTTTACCGGCAGATCCACGAGCAGGTGAAATACGCCGCCGAAAACCGCCACATCGGTCAGGACGGCTTCATCATCATCTGCGATGAGAACGGCACCATCGTCAGTGACCGTGAGGGCCATCAGGGCGAGCATATTTCCATCTTCGGCGACGCCAGCGGCCTGAATATCCAACCCGGCCAGCGGGTCTCCGGCGAGATCTACGGAAAGCCCTCTTTCCTGATGTATACCGAAACCGAAGGTTACTATGTCATCGCCGTTATGAGCGAGGAAGAGGCGCTCTTCTCCAAGAACGCGTCGGTCTATATGCTGGCGTTTATGGAAACGCTGGTGTTTGCCGCGCTGTTCGCCAATATTTTCGTGCTGATCAAGAAACTTGTAGTCCAGAATATCCGCAAGATCAACGATTCCCTTGCCCAGATCACCAAGGGCAACCTGAACGTCACAGTTGACGTGCGTGACAACGCGGAGTTCGCGTCGCTTTCCGACGACATCAACTCCACGGTGGCCACGCTGAAAAGCTACATCGATGAGGCCGCGGCCCGCTTTGACGAGGATCTGGAGATCGCCAAAAAGATCCAGCACTCCGCGCTGCCCTCGGTGTTCCCGCCCTACCCCAACCGCAAGGACTTCAGCATCTTCGCCAGTATGTACGCGGCGAAGGAGGTTGGCGGCGACTTTTACGATTTCTATCTGCTGGACGAAAACCATCTGGCCTTTGTGGTGGCTGACGTTTCCGGTAAGGGCATCCCCGGCGCCATGTTCATGATGACCTCCAAAACCCTCATCAAGAGCCACGCCGAAAGCGGCCTGCCCATCAACGAGGTATTTACCCAGGTCAACGCCCAGCTCTGTGAGAACAACGAGGCCGGTATGTTCGTGACCGCCTGGATGGGCATCCTGGATCTGGAAACGGGCCTTATCCGTTACGCCAATGCCGGCCACAATCCCCCTGTGGTGCGCCGCAAGGACGGCACCTATGAATACCTGAAGGGCAAAGCCAACTTTGTGCTGGCAGGTATGGAGGGCGTTCGCTACAAAGAACAGCAGCTCCAGCTGCAGCAGGGCGATGAGATCTATCTCTACACCGACGGTGTTACCGAAGCCCACGATATCCAAAACCGCCTCTTTGGCGAGGACCGTCTGCTTGTCAGCCTTAACCAGACCAAGGGCATGACGGTGGATGAGATCTGCAAAAAGGTAAAGGCGGATGTGGATACCTTCGAGGGCGAGGCCGAGCAGTTTGACGACATTACCATGCTGTGCGTCCGTTTGAACGAGGTGGAAAACAAAATGCTGTCTGTTACCCCCACAATGGAAAATCTCCCCCAGGCAGTGGCTTTTGTGGAAGAGCATCTCGAAAAGTTCGACATACCCATGAAGGTGTCCACAAAGCTGATGGTGGCCACGGATGAGATCTTCTCCAACATCGTTCGTTACAGCGGCGCCGCCGAAGCGACCATTCGTATTGTGAAGGATGGCGACACGGTACGGCTGGTATTCTGTGACAACGGAAAGCCCTACAATCCGCTGGACGCCAAGGAGCCTGACGTTACCGCGTCGGCGGAAGACCGTGCCATCGGCGGTCTGGGCATCTTTATGGTCCGCAAAATGATGGACGATATGGAGTATATGTACAAAGACGGGCGGAACGTGCTGACGCTTAAAGCACGCCTGTAACGATCAAGGCGGCAACGAGGAGGAACACGATGAAGACGTTGGATCAGCTTTTTTCGCTGGACGATACGTTGGTCGATGCGCTGGACTACGATTTCAGCGTATCGGAAGTGCATATCAATACCATGGAAGCGTTTGAGGAGCATCTCCTGAACCCCTTTCTTGAGAAACGCAAACTGATGTTTTTCCGCGGTGAGCGCAAAAACAGCCTGGATCGCCCCCTGTTGCCGACCATACTCCGCAACCGAAGCAAACTGATGGCGTGCGACGAGGGCTTCTGGGACATTACATCGGATTTTCTGCTGAAGTTTTACCAGTCGCAGGGTGAGTATTTCTCTCTGTTTTCCTCTGTTTTCGGACGGGCCGGCAAGTATCATCTGTATGATCTGTGCGCATTTTCGCAGCATTATTTGGAATGCTCTCCGTTCATCGATTTTACCAAGTCGCTGTATGTAGCGCTTTCGTTTGGCCTGAAAGGAAAACGGGAGTTTCAGGACGACGGACTACTCTATGTACTGACCATCAATGATGAGGAAAACTATACGCAGGATATTGTAACAGCGGAATGCTGGTTGAGAGATTATCATGTGCGGGTGTATGACTCCGGCAAGGATGCGTCATGCAAAAGAAATGTGGAACGGACCTCTCCTGAAGCAAAGGTCATCGATATTGCCAACAATGACCGCATGAAGTTTCAGCAGGGCGTGTTCCTGATGCTGGATCAGTTCGATCTTGTCAATAAAATGTATTTGACAAAGAATGTGCGGTCCGATGTTGATATCAAAAAGTACATACTCCATCGGGAAATCTGTCCGCAGTTGACGGAACTGGTGGAGCGGAACAGCCCGTGGTACAGTTTTTCCAATCTTTTGGATATCGGCGCAGGAATCCAGACTGCGATTGGTTGCCGGCGTTCCGCGTTATAACGGGCGCGCATAGGGAAACGGCCATGAAAGTCTAACCGAAAGCCGCCACAACCTGTGTTGTCGGGGTGCGGCGGCTGACAAAAGAAGGTGCGGCGATGAACGATACCGCGAATTATCCGTTGAGAGTGGATGGGATCAGCGAAAGCCTCGGCTTCATAGAGGAATCCCTGAAAAATCTTCGGGTGAAGCAGCGTGACCTGCTGGAAGCGCTGCTCATTTCGGAGGGGACCATGCTGCTCCTCTGCGAGCATGCCCCGGAAGGCGCCACGGTGAAAGTGACCGTCTCCCGGCAGATGGGCGTGCCCCGCATCCGGCTGGTGGCTCCGGGAACCTCCATGGCGCTGGACGAGCATCTGGGCACGGTTTCCATCGACCAACTGGGCGAGCAAACCGAGGATGCCATCCGCAGCGTCATGCTGCGAAGTTATGCGGACTCTATCAAATATCGGCACAGCCATTTCAAAAACTTCGTGACCATCGTCACCGGAATCCCCGAGCGCATTCTGGCCACGCGCACGGTGACTGCCATCGCGATGGCGGCCGTTACCGCCATCCTGTTCCGGCAGATCGTTCCCGACGTCGTCACCCAATGGGTGACCGCCAATCTGTTGAGCCCGGTGGAAAGTTTGTTTATCTATGCCCTGATGTGCATCACCGCGCCGGCGGTTTTTGTGTCCATCACCTGTTCCATGTTCCGGTTTGAAGGCTTCTCCGACATGGGGGAGAGCGGCAAAACGGTGGTGGCCACCTATTTGATCACTTCCCTTGCGGCGGTGATGATCGGCGTGTTGTCCTTCACGCTGTTCACACCCGGTGAGATCGGCATTCTTACCCTGCCCACGGGAAGCGACTGGGCGGAGGGCTTCTCGCTTTTGGCGATCCTGGAGACCCTCATCCCGCCCAACATTGTGGAACCCTTCATCAGCGTGAACTCGCTGCAGCTGATGGTGGTGGCCATCACCATCGGCACCGCGCTGACCATGAGCGGAAAGCGCACCCGCCACCTGAAAGTCCTGCTGGAAGAAATGGACGTTCTCTGCGGCAAGGTCTCCTCGCTGGTGATGCGCACGGTGCCCGTGGTGGTGTACTGCTCCACAGCAAATGCGCTGATCAGCGCCGATTTGGGTGTGCTTACCTCTGCCATGGAACTCATCCCTGCCCTTGTGGCGGGAATGGCGGCATTGCTGCTGCTGTACTGTCTGATCCTTGTGTTTGTGGTGCGGCTGAATCCGCTGCCGTTTTTGCGCAAGTATGTGCCTGCCATGAAAAATGTGTTTCTGAAAGGCTCCAGCGTTGCGGCTATCCCCATGAATATGCGCATCAGCCGCAGA
This sequence comes from Clostridia bacterium, assembly GCA_017559995.1. GTDB lineage: Bacteria > Bacillota > Clostridia > Oscillospirales > Butyricicoccaceae > UBA4644. The sequence continues at coordinate 75,209 of JAFYPP010000094.1, forward strand.
CAGCTGGGCGTGCCCAAAAGCATCTGTTCCTTTTCCATCCCCCTGGGCGCTACCATCAACATGGACGGCAACTGTGTCTGCCTTACCATCATCAGCCTGTTTTTTGCCCGTATCTGCGGTGTTACCTTTGGCACAAATGAGACCATCGTGCTGCTGATGCTGGTGGTGATCCTCTCTCTGGGCGCGCCCATCGCTCCCGGCACCCTGATTTTGTGTCTGGTCTCCCTGCTGACCCAAATGGGCATCGACATCCAGGTGGTCTCGCTGGTCATCGGCATCAACTTTATTCTGGAAATGCTGCTGGCTATGGTCAACTCGGTGGGCGATGTGGTGGTTGCGCTGCTGGTGGCGCGAAAAGAAGGGACCCTTGATTTGGAAACTTACAAAAAGAAATAACTATCCTTTTGAAAGGAAGATCGCTATGTCTCTTGTAACGGAATGTATTGAAAATCATGTCCTGTATCTGGAATTGAACGGCCGGATCGACTCCTCCAATGCCGAGCAGGCGGAAGGGCTGATCAATGCCATCAAGGCGGCCCATCCCGATCTGCGGAGTGTTCTTGACGCGGAAAATCTGGAGTATCTTTCCTCCGCTGGCCTCCGTGTGGTTCTGCGGATGCGCAAGACTGCCGCCGATCTCAAGATCATCAACGTGAACAACGAGGTCTATGAGATTCTGGATATGACCGGCTTCACCGACATGATCACCGTGGAAAAGGCCTTCCGCCGCCTTTCTCTGGAGGGCTGCGAGCTGATCGCCAAGGGCGCCAACGGCGCGGTCTACCGCTACGATCCCGAGACCATCGTGAAGATCTATCACAACGGCGCCTCCCTGGAGGAGATCCGTCTGGAAAAGGATCTGTGCCGCAAGGTATTCATCAAGGGCATCAATACCGCCATTCCCTACGACGTGGTAAAGGTGGATGACTACTACGGCTCCGTGGCAGAAATGCTCAGCGCCAAGTCCATCGCAAAGCTGCTGCGCGCGGATCCCGACAGCCTGGAAGAAAACGTGGCCATCTATACCGACCTGCTGAAAAAGATCCACGGCACTCCCGTCCAGCCCGGTGAAATGCCCGCTATCAAAGAAACCGGCGTAGGCTGGGCAAAGTTCCTGCAGCCCTATCTGCCTGCGGAGCAGTGGGAAAAGCTGCTGGCTATGATGCAGGCCATTCCCGAGCCCAACATGATGATCCA
>JAFYPP010000009.1 GCA_017559995.1 Clostridia bacterium
CGGTTGAGGAACTCGGGACGGAACTGCCGCCGCAGCAGGGCACTGACCTCGTCACGGGCCTCCTGCCGAAGTTCGCCGTCCTCGCCGATGCCCTCCAGAATAACGGGACTGCCCAGATTGGAGGTCAGGATGATGATGGTGTTCTTGAAATCCACCGTTCTGCCCTGACTGTCGGTGATGCGACCGTCATCCAGCACCTGCAGCAGCACGTTGAACACGTCGGGATGGGCCTTTTCCACCTCGTCAAACAGCACCACGCTGTAGGGACGGCGGCGCACCGCTTCGGTGAGCTGACCGCCCTGGTCGTAGCCCACGTAGCCGGGAGGGGCGCCGATCAGCCGGGACACCGAGTATTTTTCCATATATTCGCTCATGTCGATGCGCACCATGGCCCGCTCGTCGTCGAACAGGGCCTCGGCCAGCGCCTTCGCCAGTTCGGTCTTGCCCACGCCGGTGGGGCCAAGGAACAGGAAGGATCCAATGGGCTTTTCGGGATCCTGGATGCCCGCCCGGGAGCGCAGGATGGCGTCGCACACCTTTTCCACCGCGTCGTCCTGTCCGATGACCCGCTTGTGGAGGATATCGTCCAGATGGAGCAGCTTTTCCCGTTCGCTTTCCACCAGCTTGGCCACGGGGATGCCCGTCCAGCGGGCCACGATACGGGCGATCTCGCCCTCGGTGACCTTGTCCCGCAGCAGAGTGGAGGACTTTTCGGCCTCTTCGGCGACGCGCTCTTCCTCTGCCAGCTGCCGCTGCAGCTCGGGCAGGCGGCCGTATTTCAGTTCGGCGGCCTTGTTCAGATCGTACTCACTTTCGGCCTTTTCCAGCTGTGCGGACACCTGCTCGATGTCCTCCCGCAGCTTGCGCACCTTTTCGATGGCGGACTTTTCGTTCTCCCACCGGGCCTTCATGGCGTTGAAGTCCTCCCGCAGGTCGGCCAGCTCCTTCTGGATGTCCTTGAGATGCTCCTGTGCCAGCTTGTCGGTCTCCTTTTTCAGCGCGGTCTCCTCGATCTCCAGCTGCATGATCTTGCGGTTGATCTCGTCCAGCTCGGCAGGCATGCTGTCCATCTCGGTGCGGATCATGGCGCAGGCCTCGTCCACCAGATCGATGGCCTTGTCCGGCAGGAAGCGGTCGCTGATATAGCGGTTGGACAGGGTGGCGGCGGCGATGAGGGCCTGGTCCTGGATCTTCACGCCGTGGTACACCTCGTACCGCTCCTTGAGGCCGCGGAGGATGGAAATGCTGTCCTCCACAGTAGGCTCGTTCACCATCACCGGCTGGAACCGGCGCTCCAGCGCGGCGTCCTTTTCGATATACAGCCGGTACTCGTTGAGGGTGGTGGCGCCGATGCAGTGCAGCTCGCCCCGGGCCAGCATGGGCTTCAGCAGGTTGCCGGCGTCCATACTGCCCTCGGTCTTGCCGGCGCCCACGATGGTGTGCAGCTCGTCGATGAACAGGATGATGCGGCCCTCGCTGTCCTTGACGGCGGCCAGCACCGCTTTGAGGCGTTCTTCGAACTCACCCCGGAACTTGGCGCCGGCGATGAGGGCGCCCATATCCAGAGCGAAGATCTTGCGGTCTTTCAGGTTTTCCGGCACATCGCCCCGGACGATGCGCTGGGCCAGGCCTTCGGCAATGGCCGTCTTGCCCACGCCCGGCTCACCGATGAGCACCGGATTGTTTTTGGTCTTGCGGGACAGGATGCGGATGACGTTGCGGATCTCGCCGTCCCGGCCGATGACCGGGTCCAGCTTTTGCTGCCGTGCCCGCTCCACCAGATCGGTGCCGTACTTCTGCAGCACGTCGTAGGTCTCCTCCGGGTTGTCGGAGGTCACCCGGCGGTTGCCCCGCACCTCCTTGAGGGCGGTGAGAAACCGCTGCTCGGTGACGTCAAAGGTCTTGAACAGCTGCTTGAGGGCGTTCTCCGGCTCCTGCAGCAGACCCAGGAACAGATGCTCCACCGAAACGAAATCGTCCCGCATCCGCCCGGCCTGCTTTTCGGCGGCGTTGAGGGCCAGGTCCAGCGCCTGGGAGATATAGATCTTATCGGCCTCCCGGCCGCCGCCGGAGACCTTGGGCAGCGCGCCCACCGCGCCGGTGACGGCGCTGGCAAAGCTGTCGGCGGGAACGCCCATGCGGCTCAGCAGCTGGCCGATGAGGCCGTCGTTCTGCTGCAGCAGGGACAGCAGCAGGTGGGGCTGGGAAACCTGCTGGTTGCCGTTTTCCACGGCAAGACTCTGGGCGGCCTGGATGGCCTCCAGAGATTTCTGGGTAAATTGATTGAGATTCATGGAAATGACCTCCTTAAATCGCCGGATATTGCTTCAGATAGTCCTGATAGGCCCGCTCCACGGCGGCAGCCGCCTGCCGTGCGTCCTCCAGGCTGTTGAAAAAGGCACCCAGGCCCCGCTCCATGGCACGGATATACCCGGCCAGCACGGCGCCCTGTTCGCTTTCCGACAGGCGGACGGGCAGGGTGAGCCTTCTGGCATACTTGCCGTCCTCGATGACGCAGTCGGCGCCGCCGATATAGGCCTGCTCGATCTTGGCCCACAGGCGGAAAAACTGCCCCAGATAGAGGATCAGCGCGCTGTTCTGGCTGCGCAGGGACACCCGCAGTTCGCCCTGGCCCGGGCGGTTGGGGTACAGCTCCACGCTGTAGCGCACGTTGGGATTGTACTTATAGGCCAGCGCCGACCGCAGGCTCATCATGCTGTCGGAAGGCTGCACAAGGCTTTGGAACACCCCGCCGGAGAGCAGCCGCTCGGCCTGGGCGAAGATCTCCCGCATCCGCTGCTCGGGGGTGGTATAGGACACGTATTCCGCCAGGATCTGATTGATCATGGCCGAACGGCTGAGGCCGTTCTGATAGGCCGCCCGGTCCACGGCAGCCACCACATCGTCGCTGAGGACGAGGGAGTATACGCTTTTTTTCATAGTATCCCCTCCTTTGCCACTATCTTACCACGGTTTTCAATTTTGTCAACGGGATTATATAATTTCAAATGCAAATTATTTATGAATACGCAAAAAAAAGCCGCCCGCAGGCGGCGCATGATCCAATACGGTTATCCCCGCAGCACGAAAAACAGCACCACGGCACAGATGCCTGCCAGAACGATCTGCACCGCCAAACGGCTGTCCAGTTCTTCCAGCAGTTTTCCGGGCTGCTTTTCCCGGATCTCTACATTGTCCTCGGCGTCATTCAGCCGATTC
>JAFYPP010000095.1 GCA_017559995.1 Clostridia bacterium
GATGAGGCAGGGGTTGTTTTTCTGGCGGCGGTTGAGGATCTGGATGACCCGGAGGGTCTCCTGCTCCCGGCCCACCACACGGTCCAGCTTGCCTTCCCGAGCCTTGGCGGTGAGGTCCATGGCATAGTTGTTCAGGAACTTCTTCTTGTTCTTGGGCTTTTTGCCGCCTTCGGCAGGGGCATCCTCCTTCTTTTCTTCCTGCTTGCCGTTCTGGCGGAACAGGTTGAACAGGGGGAAGGCGGGAGCGCGGGAGGGGGTGTCCTCCTCGTCACTGTCCTGCTCTTCGCCGGGCATCTCCATGGGCATCATGCCCATCTGCTCCATGACGGAGGGCAGGCTTTCGCCCAGCGCCTCGGGGGTGAGACCTTCCAGGTCGCCCTCTTTCAGGCCGAACTTATCCAGCAGGTCGGTGACCGGCTTGATGCCCAGCTCTTTGGCGCACTTGAGGCACAGGCCTTCGTTGACCGAAGTGCCGTTTTCTATTTTGGTGATAAAGACCACTGCCATGTTCTTTTTGCAGCGGACACAAACAGGCATACTCATGTTATTCCTCCGGGTTGGGTGTTTCCTCGGTTAGAGGGGGGCGCCGAAAATCAGGGGCACCAGCAGCTGGCCCAGATGGCTCTGCCGCAGGCAGGGCAGGCTCAAAAGGCCCACGTTTTCGGTGGGGGCAAAGCGGATGACCGCCCAGCACAGCACCAGCACCACAGCGGCACCGGCAAAGGCGCCGAGGATGCCGCCGGCCACGCGGTTGAGGCCGCTGATAACGGGAATGTCCAGATCCAGCAGACCGCAGATGAGGTGCAGGGCTATTTTGGTCAGGACAAAGATGATGAGAAAGGATATGATGGGGGCCAGCGAGTCGGTAAGGGTCTCGCCCAGCGAGGCCACGAACTGCTCGTACAGCCGGCCGGCCTTTTCGGTGAACTGCTGGCTTTGGGCCACCAGATCGGACAGGAGGGAGCCTTCCTCCAGACCGGTGACGTTGGTCAGGTCGGCCTTTTTCGCAAGGGATTCCATCACGGGGCGGAGGGCCGGCTCGATGAACACCGTCATGCTGTCCTGAAAGTGATTGCCCAGAACAAGGCCCAAAACGGTGCCGGCCAGTCCGGAGACCGCCCGCAGGGCACCGCGTCTGGCGGTGGCCCAAATGCAGAACAGCAGGATGGAAGCGAAGATCACGTCCCACCACAGCGCCTGGTCAAGAAATGTCAGATTCATGGTTATTCCTCGTCCTCCGGCAGGACCTTGCGGGCCCGGTCGGAATAAATCAAAATGGGTTCGCCGTCGTCATTGACCACCACGTCCCGGGCGCCGTCATGCAGCCGGGTGTCGGTGGTGACGGTGTCGTGATGGGTGGTGATGATCTCCAGCCGGTCGGCGGTGAGAATACCGGCGGTGCCGCCGCGGCAGTCCAGAGAGCGGGGCGTGCCCTCCAGCGAGCCAGACCAGAGGGTCTCCAGCCGGTCGCCCAGCAGCAGCGCTTTGGTGGAGCGGCTGCCCCGGTCGGCGTGGTCAAAGGCCAGCAGCACCTGGCCGCTCTCTTTGGCGGAGAACAGGCGGAGGGGCTGGTCAAAGGGCACCCGATGGGTGCGCTTGCCGTCCTCATAGCGCTCGACGCCATCGTCACATACTATGATGACGCCGCCGCTTTTATCATGGGTCACGGAGTAGATCTGCTTTTCGCCCAATTCCACCGACCAGGCGGCCTCCTCCTCGCCGATGGCGAAGCAGAGAAGCTTGGTGGAAAGGGTCAGGCTGCCGTCGCCCTGGCCCAGACCCAGCACGGCAAACCGGCTGCTGTCGGGACTCACCGAGGCGAACAGGACGTAATAGTGGGCGGTGTACCACTGGCACAGAAGCTCCTGCTTTTTGCTGTAGACCGATACCGCCGAGCGGTAGCCGCTTTCGTCGGTGACCAGCGCGAAGGCGCCCTCGCTGTTCATGGAAGCGGTGAGGATGGGGCTTTCGGTGTGGTCGTTGAGGTATTCCGCGTAGCCGTTGGCCACGCAGAAGCCGGTGCCGCCCCGGTCATAGGCCAGCACGAACTGGTCGGACACGCACAGGGTGGGGTCGTTGTACCGCAGCTGGATGGAATAGCTGCGGTCGCCCAGTCCGCTGACGAAGGAGTAGGTGTCGCCGGAAGCCACCGCCAGACCGGCGGCGAAGGGCTGATAGGTGGTGTCCAGACCGGCCTCGAAGCGGTACTCGGTAAAGGGGTCGGTGATGGAGCCGGCGGCTTTCACGTAAGAGGCCAGCCGCTGGAGATTTTCCGGCCGCAGCTCCTCCTGATACCGGAAAATGCCGAACACCACGCAGGCCAGCATACCCAACAGGCCGAGAGAATGGAGCACGCCGGTGACCGCCAGACGCTTGTCCTGGCGGAAACGGGTGATATTGCTTTTTAGCTTTCCCTGTTTTTTCAGGTCAATCCGCTCGTCCATCCAGTTCCTCCATTTGATAGTTCAGCGCGGTCATGTAAAGGCCCACGGGGGGCGCGGTAGGTCCGGCGGCCAGACGGTCCCGGCTTTCCAGAATGGCGGGGATGCCGTCGGGGGCGATCTTTCCGATACCCACGTATACCAGTGTGCCGGTGATGGCACGGACCATGTTGTACAAAAATCCGTCGGCGCACACCCGGATGGCGATGATGTCGCCGGGGCGCTCCTCCACCTCGCAGTAGAAGATGGTGCGGACGGTGCTCTTCACAGGGGTGCCTTCGTTTTTGACGGCGGCGAAGTCCTGCTTGCCCACGAAGTCTCTGGCGGCACGCTGCATGGCGGCCACGTTGAGCTTCTGGGGATAGGCCCAGGCACGGCTCACCGAAAAGGGATCCCGCACCCGGCTGTTGTGGATGAGATAGGTGTACTCCTTGTTGACGCAGGAGAACCGTGCGTCAAACTCGTCGGGCACCAGCACGGCCTTGCGCACCACCACCGCGTCGGGCAGCCGGGCGTTGAGGGCCAGGGGCAGCCGCTCCAGAGGGATGGAGGACACGTGGTCGATGGAGCACACGTAATATTTGGCGTGAACGCCGGCGTCGGTACGGCCGCAGCCGGACACATAGACCGCTTTGCCGCAGGTCTTTTCCCAGGCCTCCTCCACCAGCTGCTGGATGGTCATGGCGTTGTTCTGCCGCTGCCAGCCGTGGTATTCGGAGCCGAGATAGGATAATACAAGGGCCGTTTTCATAAGACAAATCCCAAAACGATGGCGCCGCCGCAGATGAGTACAGCCGCCAGGCCGCCCAGAGCGTCCACGGAGCTGTACTTCAGGGTGTGCAGACGGGTGCGGTTGCCGCCGCCGTGGTACAGGCGGCATTCCATGGCGCAGGCCAGCTCGTCGGCACGGCGGAAGGCGGAGATGAACAGGGGCACCAGAACGGGCACCAGCGCCTTTGCCCGCTGGATGAGGCTGCCGCTTTCAAAGTCGGCGCCGCGGGCCTTCTGGGCCGACATGATCTTGTCGGTCTCCTCGATGAGGGTGGGGATGAACCGCAGGGCGATGGACATCATCATGGCGAACTCATGGACGGGGACCTTGAGCTTCTTCAGGGGGGACAGCAGGTTTTCCAGACCGTCGGTGAGGGCCATGGGAGAGGTGGTATAGGTCAGCAGGGAGGTGGAGGCCACCAGCAGCAGGATACGGGTGATCATGACGGCGGCGGTCTCGATGCCCTGACGGGTGACCCGGAAGATCCACAGCTGGGCCAGCACGTCACCGGGGGTGTACAGGATGTTGAGCACACCGGTGAAGATGACGATGATGACGATGGGCTTGAGGGACTTGAGGATCATTTTGGCGGGGATGCGGGACAGGCCGATGACCAGAAACAGGCCGGCGGCGCACAGGGCAAAGGGCAGCAGTTTGCCGCTCATGAAAATGGTGACGATATACAGCACCAGCATCAGCAGCTTGGTGCGGGGATCCATCCGGTGGATGGGGGAGGTGCCGGGGAAATACTGGCCAAGGGTGATGTCTTTCAGCATTTGCCCTCACCGCCTTTCAGCGCCCGCAGCTTTGCGGCGGCCTGCTCCACGGTGTAGACGGCGGTATCCACGTCCACGCCGCGCTTTTTCAGCTCCAGGAACACACGGGTGACCTGGGGCACGTCCAGACCGGCCTCCATCAGTTCGTCCGCCCGGGCGAACACCTCTTCGGGGGTGCCGTCCATGAGGATGTGACCGCTGTCCATGACCACGATGCGCTGGGCCATCTGGGCGGCGTATTCCATGCTGTGGGTGACGAACAGGATGGTGGTGCCGTGCTTTTCGTGATAATCCTTGATATAGCGGAACACCTCGGCGCAGCCGGCGGGGTCCAGACCGGCCATGGGCTCGTCCAGCACCATGACTTCGGGCTCCATGGCGAAAATGCCCGCCAGGGCCACACGGCGCTTCTGACCGCCGGACAGCTCAAAGGGGGACTTGTCCAGCACGCTGTCGGGGAGGCCCACGATGCGGCAGTTCTCCCGTACACGGCGGTCGATCTCCTCCTTGGACAGGCCCATGTTCTTGGGGCCGAAGGCCACGTCGGCATAGACGGTCTCTTCAAACAGCTGGTACTCGGGGTACTGGAACACCAGACCCACGGCGAACCGGGCGGCACGGGTCATCTCCTTGGATTGGAAGATGTCCTCGCCGTTGATGAGGATGCGGCCGGAAGAGGGCTTCAGCAGACCGTTGAAATGCTGGATGAGGGTGGATTTTCCGCTGCCGGTATGGCCGATGAGGCCGATGAACTCGCCCCGCTGTGCGGAAAACGACACGTCGTCCACCGCCTTTTTCTCAAAAGGCGTGCCCTTGCTGTAAATATGGGAAAGATGCTCTACGCGCAAAACTTCGTTCATGTGTTATGCTCCCAAATACTTGAGAATTTCGTCGGCGCATTCCTCCACGGAAAGGGCCTCCAGGTCCAGGCCGGCCTGCAGCTCGTTCAGCAGCAGCACGGTCTGGGGGGCGGTGAGGGACAGGTCTGTCAGCTCGTCCACCTGGGAAAAGACCTGCCGGGGCGTGCCGTCCAGAGCGACCTTGCCACCCTTCATCACCACGACACGGTCGGCCTGGGCGGCCTCGTCCATGTGGTGGGTGATGAGCACTACCGTCATGCCGGTCTCACGGTTGAGGCGGCTGACGGCGGCCATGACCTCGGCACGGCCGGAGGGGTCCAGCATGGCGGTGGGCTCGTCCATGACGATGCACCGGGGACGCATGGCCAGCACGCCGGCGATGGCCACACGCTGCTTCTGTCCGCCGGACAGAAGATGGGGGGCGTGACGGGCGAAGTCGCTCATGCCAACGGCGGCCAGCGCCTCGTCCACACGCTTGCGGATCTCGGCCTGAGGGAGGCCCATGTTCTCGCAGGCGAAAGCCACGTCCTCTTCCACCACGGTGGCGACGATCTGGTTGTCGGGGTTCTGGAACACCATGCCCGCGGTTTTGCGGACGTCAAACAGGCGCTCTTCGTCCTTGGTGTCCACGCCGCCCACGTACACCGTGCCGCCGGAGGGCAGCAGGATGGCGTTGAAGTGCTTGGCAAGGGTGGACTTGCCGCTGCCGTTGTGGCCCAGAACGGCGGTGAAGGAGCCTTCCTCGACGGAAAGGTTCACACCGTCCAAAGCGAGACCGCCGTCCTCACTGTAGTGAAAGACCAGGTCTCGGGTCTCGAGAATGGCCATTACTTGCCTCCGATCCAGCGGCTGGTGTGGCCGCAGGGCAGCAGCAGGCCGGTGCTGCGGCACTTCAGGCCCAGCTCGGCAGCTTCCACACAGCCGCCGAACTTCTTGCACACGGCGGTGCCCAGAATGTAGGCAGGCACCGAGGGGGAGATACCGGCGGTGTAGGAGTTGATGATGATGAACAGGGGATCGTCGGACAGCACCTGGGCGCACAGCTCCACGAACTCGCCGATGCTGTCCTCAAAGCGCCACACCTCGCCGTTGGGGCCGCGGCCGTAGGAGGGGGGGTCCATGATGATGGCGTCGTACTTGCGGCCACGGTTGATCTCACGCTTGATGAACTTCTTGCAGTCGTCCACGATGTAGCGGATGGGGGCGTTTTCCAGACCGGAGGACTTGGCGTTCTCCTTGGCCCAGGTGACCATGCCGCGGGCGGCGTCCACGTGACAGACAGACGCGCCGGCGGAAGCGGCAGCCAGGGTGGCGCCGCCGGTGTAGGCAAACAGGTTGAGGACGCTGATGGGACGGCCGGCGGAGCGGATCTGCTCCCGGATGAAGTCCCAGTTGGCGGCCTGCTCGGGGAACACGCCGGTGTGTTTGAAGCTCATGGGCTTGATGTTGAACACCAGCTCCTCGTAGTTGATGGTCCACTGCTCGGGCAGAGAGCGCACCTCCCAGTGACCGCCGCCGGTCTTGGAGCGGTGGTAGGTGGCGTCGGCCTTTTTCCACAGGGGGACATTTTCAGACTGCCAGATGGCCTGGGGGTCGGGGCGCACCAGGATCTGCTTGCCCCAGCGTTCCAGACGCTGGCCGCCGCCGCAGTCCAGCAATTCGTAATCCTGCCAATGATTAGAAGTCCACATAATCTCTTATCCCTTTCGAAAGGCGAAAAATCGCCTGTTATCCCATAATATTTCAGCTTATTATTTTACCATCCAACCCCTCTGCCGTCAAGGCTTAGGCATTGACAAAAAGGGCGGTTTCTCTTAATATTAAGGATAAATTAACAAAAATGAAGGAGGACATCCCCATGTCCATTGCATCTTATATCGACCACACCCTGCTGAAGCCCGACGCCACCGGCGAGCAGATCGACAAACTGTGCGCCGAGGCCAGAGAATACGGCTTTGCTTCGGTGTGCGTCAACCCCTATTATGTGGCCCGCTGCGTGAAAAATCTCAAGGGCAGCGACGTGAAGGTGTGCACCGTGGTGGGCTTCCCGCTGGGCGCCACCACCATGGAGACCAAGGTGTTCGAGACCCTGCAGGCCGTGGCTTCCGGCGCCCAGGAGATCGACATGGTGATGAACGTCTGCGCCATGAAGTCGGGCCACACCAAGGCCATCGAACAGGAGATCCAGGCTCTGGCCGCCGCCGTGGAGGACAAGGCCATCCTCAAGGTCATCATCGAGACCTGCCTGCTCACCGACGAGGAAAAGACCCAGGCCTGCCGCATCGCCCGCCGCAGCGGCGCCCAGTTCGTCAAGACCTCCACCGGATTTTCCACCGGCGGCGCCACCGTGGAGGATGTGGCGCTGATGAAAAAGGCTGCCGGCGCCAACGTGAAGGTGAAGGCCTCCGGCGGCATCCGTGACTATGCCACCGCCAAGGCCATGATCGAGGCCGGCGCCGACCGCATCGGCGCTTCCGCCGGTGTTTCCATCGTGAAAGAGGAACAGGAGGCTGTCAAGTGAGTACCCTTTACAACTCCCTTCCTATCACGTCCTGCTGCCGCACGGTGTGCGATGTGATGGGGGTCCCCTGCGGCGAGGCCGCGGCCCCTGCCAGCGAGGCCGTCACGGCGCTGTGCCACCGGGCTTTTGACGGACGGAAGGCCGACCGGGCCCTGCTGTACAACCCCGATGCCATCGCCCTGTGGCTCTATCAGAACTATACCCATTTGTTCACCGAGGCCATGGTGCGCTCCCGTCTGGCCATCCCCATGCTGTCGGTGATGCCCAGCGTCACCCCGGTGTGTTTCGGTTCCATGTATACCGGCATGATGCCCGATGTTCACGGCATCAAAAAGTACGTCAAACCCGTGCTGAAGGTGGATACCATCTTTGACCACTTCATCCGCGCGGGCAAAAAGTGTGCCATCGTGTCCACCGCCGGCGACAGCATCTCCATGATCTTCCTGGAGCGGGAGATGGATTACTTCATTTACGACACCATGGAGGAGGTCAACCTCAAGGCGCTGGAGCTCATCGAGCAGGACGCGTACGACCTGATCGTGGTGTACAACGTCAGCTACGACGGCACCATGCACAAGACCGGCCCCGAATCCCCCGAGGCCATGGAGGCGCTGAAGGACAATATCTGGACCTACGGCCGCCTGGTGGAGGCGGTGGAACAGCACTGGACGGACCACGACGTGCTGTACGGCTTCATGCCCGATCACGGCTGCCACCAGATCGACAAGGGCTGCGGCTCCCACGGTCTGGATATGGAAGAAGATATGAACGTCATCCATTTTTACGGCGCGAAGGCCCGCCGCTGAACAAAAATCGAAAACCTGTGCAACCCGCCGAAATTCTTCGGCGGGTTTTGTATTTAATGCCGAAAAATTGTATACAGACATACGCGGATGACAATAAACTTTCGGCAAAACATCCAAAAAGGCAGGAAATTTACTTGCTTTTAGCTTTTTAAAGTCCTATAATGGAGTGGATAAAAGAGCCATCTTTTACCGAATTGAAATATAGGAGCGTGAACTTATGGAACTCATCAAGACCGGTATGGCCGGAACCGTTGAATCGGGCGACATTCTGGTGGAGATCGAACAGACCGGCGCCTCCGGCGTGGAGATTCAGCTGGACAGCACGGTCATGGGCCTGTACGGTCGTCAGATCCGCAAGGTCATCGAGGAAACGGTGGCGGAATGCGGCGTTGACGGCATCAAGGTCATTGCCAGCGACAAGGGCGCTTTGGATTGCACCATCCGTGCCCGCATCAAGACCGCTATCCTGCGTGCCTGCGACAGCCAGGAATACGGCTGGAACGTGAAGTAAGGAGGGAAACATCATGCATGAAAAGCAGAGACTGCGCCGCACCATGATGTTCATCCCGGGCAACAACCCCGGTATGATGCGCGACGCTCATATTTACGGCTCCGACTCCCTGATGTTCGACCTGGAAGACTCTGTCTCCATGGCTGAAAAGGACGCCGCCCGTATGCTGGTCTACAACGCGCTGAAGACCATCGACTACGGCACCACCGAGCTGGTGGTCCGTATCAACCCCCTGGACACTCCCTATGGCCGTGCCGACATCGAGGCTATGGTCTGCGCCGGCGCTCACGTGCTGCGTATGCCCAAGACCGAAAGCGCCCAGGATATCATCGACTGTGAAAAGGTCATCGAAGAGATGGAGATCAAGCACGGCATCCCCGTTGGCACCACCCTGATGATGGCCGCCATCGAGGGCGCTCTGGGCGTCATCAACGCCTACCAGATCGCCACCGCCTCCAAGCGCCTCATCGGTATCGCTCTGGGCGCCGAGGACTTCTGCGCCAACATGAAGTGCCAGCGCACCACCCACGGCGGCGAGCTGCAGCTGGCCCGCCAGACCATCGTTCTGGCCGCCCGCGCTGCCGGCATCGACGCGCTGGACACCGTCTACTCCGACGTGAACAACGAAGAGCAGCTGCTGTTCGAAGCTCGCCTGATCAAGGATCTGGGCTTTGACGGCAAGTCTGTCATCAACCCCAGACAGATCGCTCCCGTCCACTCTGTATTCAATCCCACTCAGAAGGATATCGACAAGGCCAAGAAGATCGTGGCCGCCATCAAGGAAGCCGAAGCCCGCGGCAGCGGCGTTATCAGCCTGAACGGCAAGATGGTGGATAAGCCCGTGGTCATCCGCGCACAGCGCGTTATCGAACTGGCTCTGGTTGCCGGCATCATCACCAAGGAGGAGGTCGAAGCCTTATGAAAAATACCATCGGACACGAACTCTGCCCCGAACTGATGCAGGGCCTGGGCATCCCCATGAAGACCGAGGAGACCAAGAAGGATACCGCCACCCTGCAGCAGCGTCTGCAGAAGAACGGCAAGCTGCTGGGCTCTCTGGAAGAGGCCATCAAGGCCGCCGGCCTGAAGGACGGCATGACCATCTCCTTCCACCATCACTTCCGTGACGGTGACTACGTCCTGAACGACGTGGTGAAGAAGATCTCCGAAATGGGCTACAAGGACATCACCGTGGCGTCCTCCTCTCTGAGCAACGCCCACGGTCCTCTGGTCCAGTACATCAAGGACGGCACCGTTACCGCCCTGCAGTCCTCCGGCTGCCGCGGTAAGCTGGCCGACGCCATTTCCAAGTGCGAAGTGGAACTGAAGCAGCCCGTCATCTTCCGCAGCCACGGCGGCCGCGCTTCCGCCATCGCCAACGGCACCCTGCATATCGACATCGCTTTCCTGGGCGTGGCTTCCTGCGACGCTCTGGGCAACGCTTCCGGCACTAACGAGGCCGGCGAGAGCATGTGCGGCTCCCTGGGTTATGCCAAGGTCGACGCCCGCTATGCCGACAAGGTGGTCCTGCTGGCCGAAAAGCTGGCTCCCTATCCCAATCTGCCCGCCTCCATCCCCGCCACCGACGTTGACTACGTGGTGACCGTGGATGCCATCGGCGACAGCTCCAAGATCTCTTCCGGTGCCACCCGTTACACCAAGAACCCCCGCGATCTGCTGATCGCGCAGTCCGCCGCCAAGGCTATCATGGCCTCCGGCTATTTCCAGGATGGCTTCTCCATCCAGACCGGTTCCGGCGGCGCCGCTCTGGCCGTTACCCGTTTCATTGAAAACGAGATGGCCGAGCAGGGCATCACCGCTGACTTCGCTCTGGGCGGCATCACCTCCCAGATCGTCAAGCTCCACGAGCAGGGCCTGGTGAAGAAGGTTCTGGACGTGCAGAGCTTCGACGGCGAGGCCGCCCGCTCCATCCGTGACAACTTCAACCATTGCGAGATCGACGGCAACCAGTACGCCAGCCCCTTCAATGAGGGCAGCGCCATCCATCAGCTGGATGTGGTCATCCTGTCCGCTCTGGAGATCGATACCCAGTTCAACGTCAACGTTCTGACCGGTTCCGACGGTATCATCCGCGGCGCCATCGGCGGCCACCCCGACACCGCCGCCTGCGCAGCCCTGACCGTCATCGTCAGCCCCCTGATCCGTGGCCGCATCCCCTGCGTGGTGGATAAGGTCGGCTGCCTGATCACCGAAGGCGCCGTCTGCGACGTGCTGGTCACCGACGTGGGCATCGCTGTCAACCCCAATCGTCCCGAAGTGGAAGAGCGCCTGAAGAAGGCCGGCCTGAACGTCAAGACCATCGAGCAGCTCCGTGACGAGGCTTATGCCGTTGTCGGCAAGCCCGACGATCTGGAGTTCGGCGACAAGGTGGTCGCCGTGGTCACCGATCCCAAGGGACGCGCGCTGGACGTCATTTACAACGTAAAGGTCTAAATGCAGGAAATCGAGATCACCCTGGAGCAGCTGCTGGAAAGCCGTGACAAGCGCGCGGAGTTCCAGACCATCCTGCTCCGCGGCTATGGCACACCGCTGGTCTCCTTCACGGTCAATATGCCCGGCAAGGTGAAGAAAAATCATCGGTCGGAGGCGGTGTTTACCGCGGGCGTGGAGGCCATCCGGGAAACCCTGGCCGGAACTGTCGTGTACTACAAGCTGCTGGATAACATCACCGGCCCGGAAGGGTACTTCGCGGTGGACATGGAAGTGGGCGAGCTGAAAGCCGCCATGTGCCGCATCGAGGACGAACACCCCCTGGGCCGACTGATGGATATCGATGTTCTGTCCGCTCCCGGAAAACACGTGAGCCGCACCGAACTGGGTCAGCAGCCGAGGAGATGTCTGGTGTGCGGGGGCATGGCAGCCGCCTGTACCCGCAGCCGGGCCCATCCGGTGGAGCAACTCATCGCAGCCATTGACCGGCTGCTGGAGGCGTCCAAATGACATCGGCAGTCATCGCGAAAAAAGCCCGGGAAGCCATGGAGCGGGAAGTGCTCCTGACACCCAAGCCCGGGCTGGTGGATGCCGCCAACAACGGCGCCCACAACGACATGAGCAAAGACACCTTTCTCCGCTCGGCAGCCGCTCTGGAGCCGTGGCTCCAACGCATGGCGGAGCGGGGAAGGGCCTCTCTTGAAGAAACACCCCAGCAGCTGCTGGCGGCGCTCCGCCCCATGGGGATGGAGGCCGAAGCGGATATGTACGCCGTGACTGGCGGCGTCAACACCCACAAGGGTGCGCTGTTTTCCCTGGGTCTGCTGTGCGCGGCCTGCGGACGGCTGCAGGCCGAAAATCGGCCGCTGACCGAGTCCCGGCTGTGCGCGCTGGCCGCCGAAATGGCATCGGGCATCACGGCCCGGGAGCTTTCTCTCACCGGCACCCACGGACTTGCCGTCCACGCTGTTTACGGCGCGAAAGGCGTCCGGGGCGAAGCCGAGTCGGGTTTTGAAAGCGTCCGGGTGCTGGCACTGCCCCAGCTGGAACGGGAAAACGGATGCTATCTGGCGCTGCTCAACCTCATCGCCCACGTCCGGGACACCAACGTGCTGCACCGGGCAGGGGAGGAGGGGCTTTCCTGGCTGCAGGGCCGGGCCAAAGACCTGCTGGCCGGATTTTCCGTCCCTGCGCTGGAACAGCTGGACCGGGAATGTATCCAACGGAACATCAGCCCCGGCGGCTGCGCCGACCTTTTGGCCATCGCATTCTTTATTCAGTCAGTTATTAACTGAACATACATTAAGGAGGATAATCCTATGGTAGAAGTCATCAAAAAAGGCGCTTATCTGGTAGACGGTCAGATCGTTTACGCCGATCAGGCACAGAACGTTGCCACTCCCGACGAAGCCCGCGAGAAAACCATTTCCTACTCCATCCTGCGTGCCCACAACAAGGGCAAGGATCCCAAGAAGATGCAGATCAAGTTTGACGCTCTGATCTCTCACGATATCACCTTCGTCGGTATCATCCAGACCGCGAAGGCCTCCGGCCTGAAGGAGTTCCCCATTCCTTACGCCATGACCAACTGCCACAACTCTCTGTGCGCTGTCGGCGGCACCATCAACGAGGATGACCACGCTTTCGGTCTGTCCGCTGCCAAGAAGTACGGCGGTATCTATGTTCCCGCCAACCAGGCTGTTATCCATCAGTACGCCCGTGAGCGTCTGGCCGGCTGCGGCAAGATGATCCTGGGTTCCGACTCTCACACCCGTTACGGCTCCTACGGCTGTATGGGCGTCGGTGAGGGCGGCGGCGAGCTGGTCAAGCAGCTGCTGGAGAACACCTATGACGTGGCCGCTCCCGAAGTGGTCATGGTCTATCTGGATGGCAAGCCCCAGAAGGGCGTCGGTCCCCAGGACGTGGCTATCGCCCTGGTCGCCGCCACCTTCCCCAACGGCGACGTCAAGAACAAGGTCCTGGAGTTCGTCGGCCCCGGCGTCAAGGAGCTGTCCTGTGACTTCCGTATCGGCGTTGATGTCATGACCACCGAGACCTCCTGCCTGACCTCCGTCTGGGTCACCGACGAAAAGGTCAAGGCCTACTACGAGAACATCGGCCGTCCCGAGGACTACAAGGAGCTGCAGCCCGAGAACGGCGCTTACTACGATGGCGTCGTCTACATCGACCTGTCCAAGATCGAGTGTATGATCGCTCTGCCCTTCCATCCCTCCATCGCCTACACCATCCACGAGCTGCAGGCCGATCCCGAAGGCATCTTCAAGAAGGTCGAGGCCGAGTGCAACAAGCAGCTGGGCGGTAAGGTCACCATGGATCTGTGCCGCAACATCGTTGACGGCAAGGTCACCTGCGACCAGGGCGTTATCGTCGGCTGCTCCGGCGGTATGTACGAGAACATCGTTGAGGCTGCCGCCATCCTGAAGGATCAGTCCATCGGCAACGGCTACTTCGATATGAGCGTCTACGCTTCTTCCACTCCCATCAACCTGGCCATCACCAAGAACGGCACCGCCACCACCCTGATGGAGGCCGGCGCTGTCATGAAGCCCGCCTTCTGCGGCCCCTGCTTCGGTGCCGGTGATACCCCCGCCAACAACGCTCTGTCCATCCGTCACGCCACCCGTAACTTCGCCAACCGCGAAGGTTCCAAGCCCGGCAACGGCCAGATCTCCGCTGTCGCTCTGATGGACGCCCGCTCCATCGCCGCTACCGCTGCCAACGGCGGTGTCCTGACTGCCGCTACCGACTTCGACTACGAGCTGCCCACCGAGGAAGAGCTGAAGTACACCTACGACGGTTCCGTCTACGCCAAGCGCTGCTACGAAGGCTTCGGCAAGGCCGATCCCACCGCCGAGCTGCGCTACGGTCCCAACATCAAGGACTGGCCCGCGATGCCCGCTCTGGAGGACGACCTGCTGGTCAAGCTGTGCGCCGTCATCCATGACCCCGTCACCACCACCGACGAGCTGATCCCCTCCGGTGAGACTTCTTCCTACCGTTCCAACCCCATCGGCCTGTCCGAGTTCGCTCTGTCCCGCCGTGTTCCCGAGTACGTCGCCCGTTCCAAGGCTGTCCGCGCTCTGGAAGAGGCCCGCGAGAAGGGTGAGGTCGCTGACGAAGTCAAGGCCGTTCTGGAAAAGGTCGGCGGCTGCAGCTGCAAGACCACCATCGGCTCCTGCGTCTTCGCCAACAGACCCGGTGACGGTTCTGCCCGTGAGCAGGCCGCTTCCTGCCAGAAGGTTCTGGGCGGCTTCGCCAACATCTGCTACGAGTACGCCACCAAGCGTTATCGTTCCAACTGCATCAACTGGGGTATCGTTCCCTTCACCATGGATAAGTCCATCGAGTTCAACTATGAGGACGGCGATTGGGTTTACATCCCCGGCGTGAAGGCCGCTATCCTGGAAGGCAAGGAAGAGATCATGGCCAAGGTCATCACCAAGGCCGGCGAAGTCATCGATCTGCCCCTGCAGTGCAAGGGGCTGACCGACGACGAGAAGCTGATCCTGAAGGAAGGCTGCCTGATGAACTACTACGCAGCCGGCTACGGCAAGGTCTAAGCTACGGCACATTCCCAAACAAACGGCGCAGGGGGCGATGCCTGCATCGCCCCCTCAACTTAAAATCAATATATAAAGGAGTATACTCTTATGGCTAAAATTCAGATGAAGACCCCCCTGGTCGAGATGGACGGCGACGAGATGACCCGAATCCTGTGGCAGATGATCAAGGATAAGCTGATCCTGCCCTATGTGGACCTGAAGACCGAATACTACGATCTGGGTCTGCTGAACCGTAACGAGACCAAGGACCAGGTCACCGTTGATGCCGCCAACGCCAACAAGAAGTACGGTGTTGCCGTCAAGTGTGCCACCATCACTCCCAACAAGCAGCGTATGATCGAGTATCCCCAGCTGACCGAGATGTGGAAGAGCCCCAACGGCACCATCCGTTCCATCCTGGACGGTACCGTGTTCCGTACCCCCATCTGCATCCCCGCCATCAAGCCCGTCGTCAAGAACTGGAAGGAGCCCATCACCATCGCCCGTCACGCTTACGGCGACGTGTACAAGTCTGTTGACATGTACACCGAGGAGCCCGGCACCTGCACCATGACCTTCAAGGGCGAGAGCGGCGAAGAGAAGACCCTGACCGTCCAGAAGGTCAACGGTCCCGCCGTCTGGCAGGGCGCTCACAACAAGGAGAGCTCCATCCGTTCCTTCGCCAAGGCCTGCTTCCAGTACGCCATCGACACCAAGCAGGATCTGTGGTTCTCCACCAAGGACACCATCGCCAAGATCTACGACGGCGAGTTCAAGAAGGTCTTTGAGGAAGAGTTCGAGGCTTACAAGGCCAAGTTCGAAGAGCTGGGCATCACCTATTTCTACACCCTGATCGACGACGCCGTTGCCCGCGTCATCCGTTCCAAGGGCGGCTACATCTGGGCTTGTAAGAACTACGACGGCGACGTCATGAGCGACATGGTCTCCACCGCTTTCGGTTCTCTGGCTATGATGACCTCCGTGCTGGTTTCTCCCGACGGCAACTACGAGTTCGAGGCTGCCCACGGCACCGTTACCCAGCACTACTACAAGCACCTGAAGGGCGAGAAGACCTCCACCAACTCCATGGCTACCATCTTTGCCTGGTCCGGCGCCTTCAAGAAGCGCGGCGAGCTGGATGAGCTGCCCGAGCTGGTCGCTTTCGGCGAGAAGCTGGAAGAGGCTTGCTTTGACACCCTGAACGCCGGTATCATGACCAAGGACCTGGTCGGTCTGGTCGAGCCCGGCTTCGAGGCTAAGGCTGTTAACTCCGAGGAGTTCCTGGACGCCATCTCCGAGCGTCTGGCTGCCAAGCTGGCCTAAGCAATTGCATAAAAAAGTCCCTGCCATTCGGCAGGGACTTTTTTTATTCTTCCAAACTGGGTTTACAAAGGAACTCGTGGATCTTTGTGCCCATCAGGTCAGAGGTGTATTCGGGAGTGAGGCGGCAGACCGTGTCGGCGCCGCGGCCGGAACCGCCTACGGCGATGACCGGCTTGCCGTACTCGATGGTGCCGGCATCCAGGGCCATCATGGCGATCTCCACGCACACCTTGGTGCCCTGGCCAAACATCCGGAGGGTGTTGGCCACGATCTCCACCGGGTAGACGCCGGAGAACTTCTTGCTCAAGCCACGCTCGGCGCCCGAAAGGGCGTGGGCGGCGGTGACAACAATGACGCCTTTGTCACGGAACTCCTGCATTTTTGCGGGGTCCAAAATATTCTTTCCCTTTTCCCGGGAGCCGTAGCAGTGGGTGACCGCCACGAGCTTACCGGTGTATCCCAGCTTTTCGGCAAGCGCCAGCGCCACGGGGACGGTGCCGCCGCCGGTGGTGGCCATGACCACGTCCAGCCACTTGTCACGGGCGGCGGTCAGGGCGAGCTCCAGTGCTTTTTCGGTGTTGTCCGTGCCGGGCTTTTCAAACAGCAGCATATACATTCTCCTTTTCCTTTTTTACCAGTATAGCAAACTCCGGTGGGTTGGGCAATCAGTAATTTTTTATCGAATATTCCTCTAATCGGTATTCTTTTATCGAGTTGATTGGTAGAAATGTCCACAAAAAAGTCGTTTTCGCAAAAAAAGGGGGCGTTTTTTTCAGCGTTTTTTCGAATTGCGGAAACCATCGATCGATGCTATACTGGAACCATAATGGAATACTATTTCATGAAAATATTTTGGAGGGACCGCACATGATGACCGACATCGAAATCGCACAGAGCTGTCAGATGCAGCCTATCACCGCCATTGCCGCAAAGGCCGGCATTCAGGAAGAAGACCTGGAACTGTACGGCCGCTATAAGGCAAAGATCGCTCCCGCCGCTATGGCTCGTCTGCAGGACAAGCCCGACGGCAAACTGGTACTTGTTACTGCTATCAACCCCACGCCTGCCGGCGAGGGTAAAACCACCACTACCGTTGGTTTGGGCCAGGCTATGGCCCGTATCGGCCAGAACGCCATCATCGCCCTGCGTGAGCCCTCTCTGGGCCCCGTGTTCGGCGTCAAGGGCGGAGCTGCCGGCGGCGGCTGGGCACAGGTCGTCCCCATGGAGGACATCAACCTGCACTTTACCGGCGATATGCACGCCATCACCGCTGCCAACAACCTGCTGTGCGCCATGATCGACAACCACCTGCAGCAGGGCAACACCTTGGGCATCGATCCCCGCCGCATCATTTTCACCCGTGTCATGGACATGAATGACCGCGCTCTGCGCAACATTACCATCGGCCTGGGCGGCAAGACCAACGGTGTGCCCCGTGAGGATCACTTCATGATCACCGTGGCTTCCGAGATCATGGCCATCCTGTGCCTGGCTTCCGACCTGGAGGACCTGAAGAAGCGCTTTGGCGATATCCTGATCGCTTACGACTACCAGAACAAGCCCATCTACGCCCGTGACCTGAAGGCCGAGGGCGCCATGACCGCCCTGATGAAGGACGCCATCAAGCCCAACCTGGTGCAGACTCTGGAAGGCACTCCCTGCCTGATGCACGGCGGCCCCTTCGCCAACATCGCTCACGGCTGTAACTCCGTCCAGGCCACCAAGCTGGCCCTCAAGCTGGCTGACATCTGCATCACCGAGGCCGGTTTCGGCGCCGACCTGGGCGCTGAAAAGTTCCTGGACATCAAGTGCCGCAAGGCCGGTCTGACTCCCTCCTGCGTGGTGCTGGTTGCCACCGTCCGTGCCCTGAAGTACAACGGCGGCGTTGCCAAGCCCGACCTGAACCAGGAGAACGTGGAGGCTCTGGCCAAGGGTATCTGCAACCTGGATGCCCACATCGAAAACATCGGCAAGTACGGCCTGCCCGTGGTCGTCGCCATCAACGCATTCCCCACCGATACCGAAGCCGAAATGGCCTTCATCCGCAAGCATTGCGAGGAGAAGGGCGTCCGTGTGGCTCTGTCCGAAGTGTTCGCCAAGGGCGGCGAGGGCGGCGAGGCCCTGGCCAAGGAAGTCCTGGCCGTGCTGGAAGAGGACAAGGCCAACTTCGCTCCCATCTATCCCGACGACATGGCTCTGGAGGACAAGATCCGCACCATCGCCACCAAGATTTACGGCGCCGACGGCGTTTCCATTCTGCCCGCCGCTGCCAAGGAGCTGAAGAAGATCGCCGAGATGGGCTACGGCAATCTGCCCGTCTGTATGGCCAAGACCCAGTACTCCCTGTCCGACAACGAGAAGGCCCTGGGCCGTCCCACCGGCTTTGACATCACCGTCCGCTCCGCCCGTCTGGCTGCCGGCGCAGGCTTCGTGGTGTGCGAGACCGGTGCCATCATGACCATGCCCGGTCTGCCCAAGGTTCCCTCTGCCGAGAAGATCGACATCGACAACACCGGCAAGATCGAAGGCCTGTTCTAAACCGAATAACAGAAAGCCACCCCGTCTTGGGGTGGCTTTTTTGTGTGTTAGGATCAATCGGTGAACCGCAGCAAATATCCGTCGGGATCCTGCACCAGAAACTCTCGCTGCACGATGTCCTCATCGCCGTTTCGGTAGCGGCTGATCTTGATCTCCCGGAAAGGTTTGATGCCGGCAGCCAGAACGCGCCGGTAAAGGGCCTCCGCGTCGGAAACGGTCATCTCAAAGTTGACGCCCCGGCCAAAAGGATGTTCCAGTTCGCCTACCAGCCAGTGCCCGTTTTCCTGTTCGAACATCAGCTGGTTTTGCTCCAGCGAGAGAAAGATAAACTTGTCCTCCGGCCGTTCGTATTCGATCCTGAACTGCAGAACATCCACGTAAAAGGCTCGGGTACGCTCCAGGTCGGACACCGTCAGTTCGGGGATCAGAGAATTGAACTTCATTTGCTGTACCTCCGCAATTGCAAAACAGGCACCGCAGCGCAAACTGCCGTGCCTGTTCTTTGTTAAGCCATGGGCTTCAGGTCGGGGCTGACGATGAGGGTGGCCTCGGTGGCAGCCTGGATCTGCTCCAGGGTGAACTCGGGGTTGTACTCGGTCAGCAGCAGACCTTCCTTGGTGCATTCGATGACGCACATCTCGGTGATGATCTTGGTGACGCAGTGCACGGCGGTATAGGGCAGCTTGCACTTCTTCAGGATCTTGGGGTTGCCCTTGGCAGTGTGCTCCATGGCAACGATGACGTTTTTGGCGCCAACCAGCAGATCCATAGCGCCGCCCATACCGGGCATCTTCTTACCGGGGATGATCCAGTTGGACAGAGAACCCTCTTCGTCCACTTCCAGACCGCCCAGAATGGTGGCGTCCACATGGCCGCCGCGGATCAGGCCGAAAGAGGTGGCAGAGTCAATGAAGCAGCCGCGGGCAGAGGCAGCGGCAGGCTGGCCGCCGGCATCCACCACGTGGATGGGATCACGGTTTTCGTCGGTGACCAGACCGGCGCCGATGATGCCGTTCTCGGCATGGAGGGTGACGTGCACGCCTTCGGGCAGGAACTGGGGCACCATGGTGGGCAGGCCGATACCCAGGTTGACCACGTCGCCGTCCTTCAGCTCCTTGGCAACACGGGCGGCAATAAAGGCCTTGATCTGATTCTTATCCATTAGTACTTGCCTCCTTCCACGACATAATCCACGAACACGCCGGAGGTGCGGACGTCCTCGGCGGGGATGCCGCCCAGCTCCACGATCTCTTCGGCTTCGGCGATGACCACATCGGCGGCGGTAGCCATGACGATGTTGAAGTTGCTGGTGTCGCCCTTGTACCAAACGTTACCGGCCTTGTCGATCTTGGCGCCGGCAATGACGGCGAAGTCGGCCTTCAGGGGAGCCATCAGCAGATAGTCACGGCCGTTGATGGTCTGCTTGCCCAGGCAATAGGGGCTGTCCTCGATGATGGTGCCGACACCGGTGGGGGTCAGAACACCGCCCAGACCGGCGCCGTGGGCGCGGATCATCTCGGCAAAGGAACCCTGGGGCAGCAGGACCACCTCAAGGGTGCCCTCCTGCATGGACTGGGTGGCAACTTCGGGGTTGAGGCCGACGTGGGTGGCGATGAGCTTTTTAATCTGGCGGTTGTGGACCAGCTTGGCCACGCCGTAGAATTCTTCACCCATGGGGCCGCCGGCGAAGGAAGCGTCGTTGCAGATCATGGTCAAGTCTTTCACGCCGCTCTTGGACAGGGCGTCCACGAAGCGGTGGGCGTTACCACAGCCCATGAAACCGCCGAACATCACAGAAGCGCCGTCGGGGATCAGTTTGACGGCTTCTTCGATAGAAACAAACTTAGGCATTGGAAGCTCCTTTCAAAATGAATAACGAAACAAATATGCTCATTATTATACAAATAAGTGCAGTCTTTGTCAATGATTGACAAATAAAAGGCATTCTTTCTGTTTATATTGTCAAACTTTCGGAAACGTGCAGCCGCGCAGAAAGAAACACCCCAAAGGTTGCCCTTTGGGGTGTCTGTTATGCCTGTATCGAATTACTGCTTTTCCAGATCCACGTTGCCCAGCATCAGGTTGAGGATCTCCACGTCGGTGGACTTCATACCCACACGGCCGATGTAGCCCAGACTCTGGATGGTTTTTTGGGGGTCATCCTGGATGATGCCCTCGCCGGGCTGGAACTTGAGGCCCCGCATGGAGAGGTGGTGGGCCATGATGGCGGCATCCACCGCCGAGGCGATCTTGGCGGCGCAGCTGGCTTTGGCGCCGTCGCACACCATACCGCCCACGTTGGCCACCGTGTTGGCGATGGTGTCGCAGATGTTTTCACAGGTGCCGCCGTGGAGCCAGGTGATGGCCGCGCCGCAGCCGGCGGCGGCAGTGACAGCGCCGCAGAAGGCGGACAGGCTGCCGATGAAATGCTTCTGGTAAATGGAGATCAGGTTGGAGATCAGCAGGGCACGGTAGAGCTTTTCCCGGCACACGCCCAGATGGTTGGCGTATTCAATGACCGGCAGGGAAACGGTGAGGCCCTGATTGCCGCTGCCCGAGTTGATGACCACGGGCAGGCTGCATCCGCCCATACGGGCGTCGGAAGCGGCCGCCGCGCGGGCCTTGGCCCGGGTCCAGACGGTGTCCTCGCAGACCTCCAGCAGGGTACGGCCGATCTGCGCGCCAAAGGGACGGCGCAGGCCGGCGCCGGAAATGGCGGTGTTCAGCTCGATCTGGCCGTCCAGCAGGCTCTTGACCTCCTTGAGGTCAACGGTCTCGGCAAACTCCAGAATGTCGGCCACGCTCCACAGATCCCAATCGGGACCGTCCTCGGCCTGCTCCACGGGATCCTCCCGGAAGAGCACCTTGCCGTTCTTTTCAATGCGGGTGATGAGGGTGTGGCGGTTGATGATGGTCACCGACGCGGTGTGCTCACCGCAAAAGACCTCTGCCACGATGTGCAGATTGGCCACGTTTTCCTGCAGGGAACAGGTGCAGAAATCGCTGCCCAGCAGGCGGCGGGTCTCCTCCAGATGGGCGGGCGTCACGGCCTGCAGCACTTCCAGTTCACGGTCGGCGTCACCGCCCACAGCGCCAAGAATGGCGGCAGCCGCCACGCCCTTCATGCCGTCGGCATTGGGCACGGCTACACCCTTGACGTTTTTGATGATATTGCCGCTGCAGCGCAGGCGGATACCTTCGGGCATCTCGCCCAGCACCTGCCGGGCCTTTGCGGCGGCGTAGGCAATGGCGATGGGCTCGGTACAGCCGAGGGCGGGGATCAGCTCTTTCCGGAGCACTTCCAGAAAGGTGTCGTGAAGCATCTGGTTCATAGGACACATCCTTATAGATGGGATTTGTAATATCTTACTGATAATATCAGCGTAACAGGTTTTTGGCAAAAGTCAAGTGCAACTTTACAAATAACCTTGTTTTTGTTACACTAACAGCGAGGTGAAGTCTCATGCGTAACGCCGCAAGTTTAAAAGATGCCATGTATAAGGCCATTTTACAGGACATCCTGTCTTATGAATATAAACCCAACGATATCCTCAACGAAAAGGCGCTGGTGGAAAAATACGGCTGCAGCAAATCTCCCGTGCGGGAGGCCTTGCTGGAGCTTTGTGCCGACAACGTGCTGCGCAGTATCCCCCGGTACGGCTACGAAGTCATCCGGGTGACCCGGGATGACGTGCGGGATATGCTGCAGTATCGGTATATTCTGGAGCAGGGCCTGCTGATGGAGCATTTCCGCAACTTCAGCGATACCCAGATCGAGCGGCTGACCGATCTCAACGAAAAGTGCAGCAAGGCCGCGGATTTTTGGGAGCACTGGGCCTATAATACCGAGTTCCACCTGAAAATGATCCTGTTCTGCGGCAACGGCTACGCCGCCGAGGCGCTGCGCCGCTGCATGGACCGGCTGAAGCGGGCCTACGCCCAGTTTTACTGGGATGACCCCGAGAGCGTGCATTTTTCCATGGACACCCGCAACCACGAGGCCATCCTCAAAGCCCTGCGGGAAAAGGACGGCCCCGCGCTGACCGTGGCGCTGGCGGAGGATATGAACGATTTCGGAGGAAAGCGTCTGTACAGTGCCGACAAAAGCTGGCTGGAATAATAAAAAGACCCCGGATGGGGTCTTTTTTTATTCGCCCAGGATCCCGCCGTCGGCGGTGACGGTGACCACCTGCCAGGGGATGAACTTGCCGCTGGCCCGGAGGGCGCGTTTTGCGGCCATCTCGATGCCGCCGCAGCAGGGTACCTGCATACGGACGACGGTAACGCTTTTGATGTCATTTTCCGCGATGATCCGGGTAAGCTTTTCGGTGTAGTCGCCCTCGTCCAGCTTGGGGCAGCCGATGAGGGTGATGCGGTTTTTGATAAAGCGCCGGTGGAAGTTGCCGTAGGCATAGGCGGTGCAGTCGGCGGCGATGAGCAGATCCGCGCCATCAAAATAGGGGGCGTTCACCGGCACCAGTTTGATCTGTACCGGCCACTGCCGCAGCTGGCTGGGGAGGTCGGTGTCTGCAGAGGCTGCGGATACGTGGGGGATGGCTTTGGCGGCGCTGCCGGGGCAAGTGCAGGTATGGCCGCCAGCGGCCTTCTTTTTGGCCTCCTGAGCCAGACGGACGGCCTCGGCGTCATAGGCGGGGGCTTCCCGCTCTTCAAAGGTGATGGCGCCTACCGGGCAGGCGGGCAGACAATCGCCCAATCCGTCGCAATAATCCTCGCGCAGCAGTTTGGCTTTGCCGTCCACCATGCCGATGGCGCCCTCGTGACAGGCTTCGGCACACAGGCCGCAGCCGATGCATTTGTCTTCGTCGATCTTGATAATTTTACGTTTCATAGAAGTTTCCTCCCAAATACTTGACTTTATGAGGCAAGTATAGGATACTTCTCATAGAAAGTCTGTTGGATTTCCAACAAAGTGGAGGCTTTATGAAAGAAACTTATGGTATTTTGCAGTCCTGCGCGCTGTTTTCCGGCGTGGAGGAGCAGGAACTGCAGGCAATGCTTCAGTGTCTTGGTGCGAGAACGATCCGGGTGGAAAAAGAGGGGTATATCTTTCGGGAGGGCGATCCGGCCGATTTCGTTGGCGTGGTGCTGACGGGCGCGGTACGCATTCTGCGGACGGATTTTTACGGCAACCAAAGCATCGTGGGCCAACTGGAGACGGGCGATCTGTTCGGTGAGGCCTTTTCCTGCGCCGGAAGCGCCGTTCTGCCGGTGAGCGCCGTGGCGGTACAGCCCAGTTCGGTGCTGCTGCTGGATCTGCGGCGGGTGCTGACGGTATGCTCCAAGGCCTGCGTTTTTCACAGCCGTATCGTGTCCAATCTGGTAAAGGAATTGGCGTGGAAAAACCTGCAGCTCAATCAGAAACTGGATATTGCCCTGCGGCGCAGCACCCGTGATAAGCTGATGGCCTTTTTGCTGCATCAGGCAAAGCTGCAGGGCAGCGCCCGTTTCACCATCCCCTTTGACCGACAGGCCCTTGCGGATTATCTGGGGGTGGAGCGCTCCGCCATGTCGGCAGAGCTGTCCAAACTGCAGAAAGAGGGCGTTTTGGTGACCAAGCGGAGCTGGTTTGAGCTGCTGTAACAGAAAAAAGACCCCGGAAGGGGTCTTTTTTTATTCCTCCGGCAGCTGATAGCCGGTGATGAGGATGTGGGGATTTTTACTGTGGTCCAGCCACAGGAGGGTCTGCAGCATGTCCTCTTCCAGCAGGCCGATGCAGCCGGAGGTGGGATGGTCGCTGCAATGAAGGAAGATGGCGCAGCCACGGTCGGGGATCACATAGGGCGGCGTGTTGTACTCGATGACCACCGAATAGCGGTAGGTCACGTCGTAGTCCTCCAGATGCTCCACGTCGTCCCAATTCCAGCTTTCGGCGAGGGTGGCGTCATCCCGCTCCTGCCAGGTGTTGAAATAGATGGATTCGGCGTCGCATACCCAATCGGACTGGGGGGTGACGTCACGCCAGGGCACCCGAAGGCCTTCGGGCTGTTCGGCCACGCCAAAGGCGGAGCCCAGCGCCCACAGGCCGGCAGGGGAGCGCCGGGTGTTGCGCTGACGGTCGTGCTGGATGCCCTTGGAGCCCGTGAAGCCCGCCATGCGGCCCAGGGATTCCACCGGCGCCCACGAACCGTCCTCCTGACGCTCGTAGCAGAGGGTGACGGTGGACACGCCGTCAAAATCCTGCGCCACGGCCAAAATCAGCTGATCGCAGTCCCTCGTGTCCAGA
>JAFYPP010000096.1 GCA_017559995.1 Clostridia bacterium
CATCGAGCTGACCCAGAGCGCGCTGGAGCGCGTGTGGCAGCAGCAGTGCGCCCTGTGCCGTGCCATCGCCGCTCCGGCGGAAAGCCTCACCGTCACCGTGCCCCGCCATCTGGCTGACGGCAGCGCCGCCGCGCCTTCCTTTGCCTTTACCCGAATGGGCATCCTGCGTGGCGTGGAGCCCCAGCCCGGCGAGACCCTGCTGGAGGGTCTGTGCCTCACCGCCCCCAAGCCCCTGTTCCGCGCGGCCTGTGCCGCCGCCGGGGGAGATCCCTCCGGCCCTGCCGCCGCCGCTTTGGAGCAGGTGTGCCGGGACCCCGACGCACGGGCGCATTTTGAAAACCTCCGCCGCTATGCCGAAGGCCCCCGGGGCCCCATCACCGACCCCGAACTGGTCAGGCAGCTGTACGGCGGCCGCATCCGCCTCACCGCCACCCGTATGGACCGGGTCAGCGCCTGCCGCATGAGCCATTTCCTGCAGTACGGCCTCAAACTGCAGCCCCGGCGGGAGGCCCGCTTCGGCGCCCCCGAGATCGGTACCTTCCTGCATTTCGTGGTGGAGAACGCCATCCCCGAGCTGTGCGCCGACGAAAGCCGCAAGCCCGAGGCCGTAGCAGCCAAATATGTCAACGAGTATCTGGAGCACCACCTTCCCAAAGGCCAGCGGGAGGCCCGCTGGCAGGCCCTGTTCCGTCAGGCGGGCCATCTGGCCTGCCGCGTGGTGAAAAACGTGTGGGAGGAGATCCGGGCCGGCGACTTCCGCCCGGTGTGCTTTGAGCTGGACTTCAGCAGCCACGGCCATCTGCCGCCGCTGGAACTGAAGGAGGGCAATATCACCCTCACGGTGGGCGGCAAGATCGACCGGGTGGACGGCTACGTCCGGGGGGACACCCTCTACCTCAAGGTGGTGGACTACAAGACCGGCACCAAGGAGTTCCACCTGTCCGATCTGCTGTACGGCCTCAATCTGCAGATGTTCCTCTACCTGATGATGCTGCGGCAGGCCGACCTGCGCAAGGTGCTGGAGGTCACCGGGCAGAACGCCCTGCGGCTGGAGCCTGCCGGCGCGCTGTATATCCCTGCCAAGGATCCCTTCGTGTCCGCCCAGCCGGGGCAAACCCCCGAAGAGGTGCAGAAGGCGCTGGACAAGGAGCTGCGCCGCATCGGTCTGGTGCTGGACGACGGCGACCTGCTGGAGGCCATGGAACGGGGCGGCACCTTCCGGTTTTTGCCGGTGGACCGCAAAAAGGACGGCAACTTCACTGCCGCCAGCTGCGTTGCCACCGCCGCCCAGCTGGGCCGTCTGCTGCGCAAGACCGAGGACAGCCTCCGCCGCATCGCACGGGACATCGCCGGCGGCGACATCGAGGCCACGCCCTACCGCACCGGACGGGACGACACCCCCTGTCGGTTCTGCGACTTCAGGGAGGCCTGTCACTTTGACCCCACCCTGAAGAAAGACAAACTGCGGTTCCTGCCGGTGGAGTCCCCGGCACGGGTCCACGAAATTCTGAAAGAAGAGGAGGAGCAGGCATGAGTGTCAAACTCACCGAACAGCAGCGGCTGGCCGTGACCTGCCGTGACGGCAGTCTCATCGTTTCGGCCGCCGCCGGCGCCGGCAAGACCGCCGTTCTGGTGCAGCGGGTGCTGGGCCTGCTCACCGATGAAAAAGACCCCTGCGGCGTGGATGAGCTGCTGGTGGTCACCTTTACCAACGCCGCGGCAGGGGAGATGCGCCAGCGCATCGGCGACGAGCTGCGCCGCCGTCTGGCGGAAAACCCCGACGACCGCAATCTGCGGCGGCAGCTGGGCCTCCTTGGCTCGGCACGCATCCAGACGGTCCACGCCTTCTGCCAGAGCCTTCTGCGGGAGCATTTCTCCCTCTGCGGCATCGAGCCGGACTTCCGCCTTGCCGACGAGACCCAGTGCGCCCTGCTGCAGGAACAGGCCCTGGCCGACACCATGGAGGAGTCCTACGGCCGGGCCGAGCCGGCCTTCCAGGCCCTGTGCGAAAACCTCACCGACGGCCGCTCCGACCGGGTGCTCACCGCCGCCGTACTGGATATTTTCAACCGTATGCGCAGCCATCCCTATCCGGGAAGGCTGCTGGAATACCTGCCCTTCCTGTGCGCCTCCGGCCCCCGGGGCCGTGTGTGGATGGACACCCTGCAGCGGGACGCCCGGGGCCGCCTTGCCCACGCCGTCGCCACGCTGGAAAACACCCGGGAGCTGTGCGCTTCGGTGGCCGAGGTGGACGCCAAATACGGCCCCGCGCTGGACAGTTATCTGGCCTTTGCCCAACGCCTTTCCAAGGCCATGGACGAGGGCTGGGACGCCGCACGTGCCTGTCTGGACGGCTTTGACAAGGGCCGTCTGCCCGGCTGCCGCTACGAGGACAAGGCCTTTTTGGAGCGCGTCAAAGCCGGGCGGAGCCTGTTTGCCGACGCCATGACCGCTCTGCGGCAGGAGTGCTACTTCCAGTCCTGGGCGGCCATGGAGGAGGAGGGCCGCCAATGCGCCCCCATGGTGGGCGCGCTGTGCGGACTGGTGGCCGATTTTGACCGGCGGTTCCGTGAGGAAAAGCGCCGCCGGGGCCTTTTGGACTTCAGCGATCTGGAGCACGAGACCCTGCATCTGCTGCAGGACGAAAACGGCGGGCCCACCGACCTGGCCCGTGCCCTTGGCGGTCAGTTCCGGGAGGTGCTGGTGGATGAGTATCAGGACACCAACGAGATCCAGGAGCGCATCTTCCGCGCCCTGCGGAAGGCGGGCGACAGCGCCTTTTTCGTGGGCGACGTCAAGCAGAGCATCTACCGCTTCCGCCTTGCCGAACCCAAGATCTTCCTGGAGCGCTATGAAAAGTCGGTGGACTTTACAGGCGCTGAAACCGGGGATGTAAAGCTGTCCCTCAACCGCAATTTCCGCTCCCGGCCCGAAGTGCTGGCCCTGTGCAACGCCGTCTTTTCCCGGCTGATGAGCCGGCAGTTCGGCGACGTGGATTATGACGAGAGCCAGCGGCTGTACGCCGGTCGGGACACCCAAAACACCGTCCCCTCCGAGGTGCTGCTGCTGGATTGCCCCTCGGACCCCGACAAGGAGGAAGAGGAGGCCAAGGCCGTCCGTGAGGCCCGTGCCGTGGCCCGCCGTGTGGCCCGCATCCTCAAAGAGGAGCGTGTGCCCGAAGGGGAGGGCACCCGTCCGGCACGGCCCGAAGACGTGGCCATTTTGCTCAGCTCCTATTCCAACAAATCCCCCGTGTTCCGTGCCGAACTGCAAAAGCTGGGCATCCCCTGCGGCGGTGCCGGCGGCGCCTTTTTCGGCACGGTGGAGACCTCGGTGATGCTGTCCCTGCTGCGGGTGCTGCACAACCGGCGGCAGGATATCCCCCTGGCCTCGGTGCTGCGGTCGCCCCTGTATCTGGCATCCCCCGACCTGCTGGCCCGGCTGCGTCTGCTGGCCCCCGAGGGCGACCTCATCGACGGGGTGGAGCGCAGCGACGACCCCCTGTGCCGTCGGGCGCTGGCCGACCTGGACCGCTGGTGCGGTCAGCTGACGGCGCTGCCTCTGTCCCGGCTCATCCGCCTGATCTATGACGAGACCGGGGCCGAGGGCCTGTTCGCCCTGCTGGACAACGGCCCACGCCGGGTGCGCAATCTCCACCGGCTGGAGGAGCTTGCCCGGCCCTTTGACGGCAGCGGCGGCGGTTTGAGCGCCTTTTTGCGGTGGATCGACCGCAAACTGCGGGAGGACGACCTGCCCGAGGAAAGCGAGGAGGACACCGGCGGCGTGCGCCTGCTGTCCATCCACCGCTCCAAGGGTCTGGAATGGCCCTTTGTCATCGTCCCCGACCTGTCCAAAAAGTTCAACACCGACGATTTGAAAAAGCCGGTGATGTTCCATCCCTATACCGGCATCGGCCTGCGGCTGCGGCAGCAGGACACCCACGCCGAGCTGCGCACCCAGCTGCAGCAGGCCATCATCCTGCAGACCCGTCAGGAGCTGCGCTCGGAAGAGGTGCGCAAGCTGTACGTGGCCATGACCCGTGCCCGGGAAAAACTCATTCTGGTGATGTCCGATAAAAATATGGAGGGCAAGGTGGCGAAGATCGCCATGGAGACCGGCGGTCTGCCCTCCGCCCAGTGGCTGTCCCAGCAAAGCGACGCCATGAGCTGGGTCATCGCCGCCCTGCTGACCCATCCCGGCTGCGACGCCATCCGGGGCCTGTGCCCCGAGACCCTGCCTCTGGCCGACGACAGCCGCAGGGAGGATCTGGTGTGCCGCCTCATCAAAGAGGACGGGCAGGAGGTGGCACTTCCACCGGTCACCCTGCCTCATGAGCGGCAGGAGGAAGGGGAGACGCCGGCGGCCTACGGCCCGCTGCTGGCCCGCAGCAAGGCGTCCTACCCCCATCTGTCCGCCGCCCGTCTGCCCTCCAAGGTGACCCCCACCGGCCTGCGTGCGCTGGTGCCCGAAAGCGGCGAGGTCTTTGGCCTGCCCCGGCAGGCACAGGCCCGGGACCACCATCCCCAGCCGCTGGAAAAGCCCGACAAAAACGCCCTGCTGCGCGGCTCCGCCATGCACGCGCTGCTCCACCGGGCCGATCTTGCCGCCTGCACGGACGAGCAGGCCGTGCTGGAGCAGGCCGACCGGCTGACGGAGCTGGGCTATCTGTCCTTCGATGAGCGGGCACAGGTGTGGCCCGGCCCCATCGCCGCCTTTGCCCGTTCGGCGCTGGGCAAACGCACCCTTGCCGCCCAAAAGGTGCTGCGGGAATACGAGTTCTCCGTGCTGCTGGACACCTCTGACCTGCTGGAAAACGGCCCGGCAGGGGAGCAGGTCCTGCTCAACGGCGCCATCGACCTGCTGCTCTTTGAGGAGGGCGGCCTCACCGTCATCGACTTCAAGACCGACCGGGTCGCCCCCGGCGAAGAGGGGGCAAAGGCCGGGGAACACGCCCTGCAGCTGGCCCTGTACGCCAGAGCGGCGGAGGAAGTGTTCGGCCTGCCCGTGAAGGAGACCTGGGTCTGGTTCCTGCGCACCGGCACCGGCGCGCGGCTGTAAAGGAGGGCCTTATGCATCCCGTACATCAAAAACTGCTGGACGCCGTTATCCAAAAGGCGGAGATCTGCTGCCCCGGCGCCGTGGATCTCATCGGCCTGTACGGCTCCTGCGCCACCGGGGATACCCATCCGCGGTCCGATCTGGACCTGCTGATCCTTATCAACCGCCCGGAGGGCCGCGCCGTCAGCGACGCCTTCGTGCTGGAAGACAGCGGCGTGGGCTACGACCTGTACTGCACCACCTGGGAGAGTCTGGAGGAGGACGCCCGCTGTCCCCACGCCCATTTGGGCAAGCTGATGGACGCGCAAATCGTATGGGTGGGCGACCCCCGGGCGGTGGAGCGGCTGGAAGAACTGCGGCGGCAGGCCAAGGCTCTGCTGGCATCGCCCCGGCGGTTTGTCCCTGCCCGTCAGGCGCTGACGGCGGCCAAACAGTGCTACGCAGAATGCCTGTTGAGCGGCAGTCTGGCGGAAATGCGCTACCACGCCGGCGGCGCGGTGTCCATGGCGCTGGACGCGTTGATGCTGTACCACGGCCGCTATTTTCAAAAGAGCGTCCGCCGCACCTTTGAAGAGACCGCCGGGCTGGGTCTGCCCTTTGACCTGGAGCGGCTGGTGGGAAATGTCGTCACGGCAGGGGAGAAGGAGCCCCTCCGGGAGGCCCTCACGGCCCTGCTGTCCGCCGTCTGCGGCGTGACGACCTTCCAAACGGAAAAAGCCGCCCCCGAGGGAGCGGCCCTTGCTGGGACGTGGGAAGAGGCGGTGTCCAACTGGCGCGGCAAGCTGTGGGACGCCTGCCGCCGGCGGGACGCTTACGCCGCCTTCATCAATCTGGTGTTCTGCCAGCACTTCTTCCGGGAGGTGGAAGGGGACACCGGCCTGTCGGTGCCCCACCTGCTGGAAGCCTTCCGCCCGGAGGAGCTGTCCGCCGCGGCAGCGGCCTTTGACGGAGCGCTGGAGCAGTGGCGGCTGCAGTGCGAACGGGCAGGTGCCCCTCTGCGGCGGTTCGCCGACGCCGACGCCTTTTTGGCGGAGTACCTGCGAAAATAAAAAAAGAACCCCTCTCCGGGCGGAGAGGGGTTTTTGTTGTTACATTCTGTCGATAGCGCTGTTGTTGTAGGTGATATCGTAGGCCTCGGTCTGGGCGGTCAGGTACTCGTTGTACTTCTCGGACTCCAGCAGAGCCTTGATGTCGCTCATGAACTTCAGGCCTTCGTCCTCCACGAAGTACATGATGTGATAGCCGTAGGAGGTCTCCACGATGCCGTGGTCGCCGGGCTGACGGGACTCGTCAAAGCACCAGTTCTCGAACGCTTCCACCATCTGGCCCATGTAAACGCCGGTGTACAGACCGCCGTTGGCGCCGTTGCTGTCGGCGGTGTGCTCACGGGCCATCTCGATGAAGCCTTCCTCGGTGGCGCCGGCAGCCTTCCACTCCTCGTACAGAGCTTCGGCCTGGGCCTTGACCTCGGCGTTCTTGGCCTCGATCTCGGCCTTCTCGGCGTCGGTGGCGTCGGAAGCGGCGGTCTCGGTGGTCAGCAGGGTGTGACGGACGGACTTGGTGGTCTCGGTGTTGGGATGGGTGCCCAGATAGACCACGACCACATAAGCCTTGTTGGTCTCATCCAGCAGCATCTCCATGTCGCCGGCCTCGCGGCCTTCCATCTTCAGCCAGGTCTGGATCACGTTGGCAGCCTCGGCCAGGGTGTGCTCCTTGCGGCCGGTGCCGTAGGTGACGCCTTCTTCCAGATGCTGCTTGACGGTCTCGTCAAAGTTGCTGCCGTCGGCCTTCAGCTCGGACAGCATATGCTCGGCCTCGGCCTTGGCGGCGTCCATGTTGGCCTGGGTCAGAGCCTCGGCCTCCTGGGTGTTCTTGGGAGCGCCCTCTTCGGTGGAACCCTCGGTGAAGGTCACCACATCAAAGGCCACGTTGTAGGAGTAGTACTCCACCAGATCGTACTCGCTCTGGTGCAGCACATAGTAGTCGTTGGCCATAGCGTCGTTGATGCCGAAGCCGTCCACAACGGTCTCATAGTAACCGGCGGCCAGGCAGCGCTTGCCGTAGTACTCTTCCACAGCGGCGCGGTCAACGCCGTTGCCGTAGATCATCTTGAGGTACTTGGCCTCGTTGACGCCGGCCTCGTTGGCAGCCTTGGTCAGCTGGGTGAAGTAGGCGTCAAACTGAGTCTGGTCGTAGTCGGTCATCTCGTAACCGGCCTTCTGGGCCTCCTGATACAGGACGCTGATCTCCTCGGCAGAGGACTTGGCCTCCTCCATGAAGTACTGCTTCCAGGTCATGGTGCTGTCCATCAGGCAGGCCATGGCGTCGAAGGAGGGGCTGGTGTAGTCGTAGCCGTACATCAGCAGAATATCGGAATACTGGCTGAGGAAGTTGGAGCGCACCGTCTGATAATACATATTCAGTTCGGAGACATTGATCTCATCCTCGCCCACGGTCATAGCGGTGGTGTTGCGGTCCAGGATACCCATGGAGTCCACCACGCTGTAAACCAGCATGATCACGCACAGGATCGCCACCACAATAAAGGTGAGCTTGATGCCAATGCCGATCTTGTTTTCGTCGTTGCGCTTGTTCGCGCCAGCGGATTTCGCCATAATGTTTTTCCATCCTTGCTTCATAGACTTGACAGCGTATTACCTATGGTATATAAATAATACAGCAATCGAAACAATTATCCTCGCATTGTGGAAAAAAGTCAAGTCTTTTTTGTGGAAAAGACCAATGTTTACGGAAAAATAACAGTTTTTTTGTGGTTCTTTTTGAAAAAAACACTTGCATTCTACAAATTGTTGTGGTAGAATAGTCGTTGCGAAAAGTAGTTATCGACTGCGAGGTGAGAAGAAATGAAAGAGGGTATCCATCCCAACTATCAGGTGACCACCGTCAAGTGCGCTTGTGGCAACGAGTTCCAGACCGGTTCCACCAAGGCCAATATCCGTGTGGAAATCTGCAGCAACTGCCATCCCTTCTATACCGGCAAGCAGAAGCTGGTTGATACCGGCGGCCGTGTTGACCGCTTCAAGAAGCGTTTCAACCTGGAGCAGAAGTAAATCTGAGCCATACGATGATACAGCGGCGCCGCTTTGGCGCCGCTTTTCGTAATTTTCGGGTAAAATGACCGTTGAATGAGGTGAACCTATCATGAGTATGCTGGAAAAGCGGGAAGATGTCCGGGGCCGGGCCCTTTTGGTGGGCCTGTGCTGCGACAGCATGGCCGATTTTGACAACTCCGACGACGCTACCATGGCCGAGCTGGAGGAACTTTTGTCCACCGCCGGCGGCGAGACCGTACTGACCGCCATGCAGAACCGCCATACCCCCGACCCCCGCACCTTTATCGGTGAGGGCAAGGTGCAGGAGATCAAGGAGCTCATCCAGGCCAACAGCATTGATCTGGTGATCTTCGACAACGAGCTGTCGCCCTCCCAGGGCCGCGCGCTGGAGGAGGAACTCAACTGCCGGGTCATCGACCGCAACGGCCTGATTCTGGATATTCTTGCCGACCGCGCCAACACCGCCGAAGGTAAGCTGCAGGTGGAACTGGCCCAGTACCAGTACCTGCTGCCCCGTCTGACCGGTATGTGGACCCATCTGGTGCGCCAGACCGCTTCCGGCGGCAGCAGCCCCATCGGTACCCGCGGCCCCGGTGAGACCCAGCTGGA
The DNA here is from genome assembly GCA_017559995.1 of Clostridia bacterium. GTDB lineage: Bacteria > Bacillota > Clostridia > Oscillospirales > Butyricicoccaceae > UBA4644. The sequence goes on from JAFYPP010000096.1 coordinate 8,742, forward strand.
GACCGACCGCCGCCACATCCGCCGCAAGATCCAGAAGCTGGAGAAGGAGATCGACGATCTCCAGCGCATCCGCGCCACCCAGCGGAACAAGCGGGAAAAGTCCGAGGTGCCTCTGGTGTGTATCGTGGGCTATACCAACGCCGGCAAGTCCACCATGCTCAACGCCCTCACCGGCGCCGGTGTCCACGCCAACAACCGTCTGTTCGACACGCTGGACCCCACCACCCGTGTGCTGCACACCGAGCAGCTGGGTGACATCCTGATCTCCGACACCGTCGGCTTCATCCGCAAGCTGCCCCACCATCTGGTGGACGCCTTCCGCTCTACGCTGGAAGAGCTGACCTATGCCGACGTGCTGGTCCACGTCATCGACGCCAGCGACCCACAGTGGCGCCTGCAGGCCGAGGTGGTAGAGGATCTGTGCCGTCAGCTGGGCGCCGAAAAGACCCCCAGACTGCTGGTATTTAATAAGGTGGATCTGCTGCGGGACGATCAGCTGCCCCGCGAGACCAACGCCATCTACACCGCCGCCAGCAAGGGCATCGGTCTGGAGAATCTGGTGAACAACATCTGCCGCATCCTGGGTGAGGACCTCAAGACGGTGAACTTCATCCTGCCCTATACCCAGGCCGGCGTGCTGGACAAGCTGTACCGGGAGGCCAACGTGAAAAAGGCCGAGTACGTGGAGGAGGGCATCGCCATCGAAGCGGTGGTGGATCCCAAGACCTACGGCCGCATCCGTGACCTGCTGCCCGAGGACCAGAGGGAGCCGGAACATGAAGAATTTTAAGGTGCCCTACAGCGAGGCCGAGATCGAGTTCATCGAAAAGAAGTCCCGCTTCATCGGACATATTTATAAGGTAGAAACTCCCGAACAGTGCGCGGAGATCCTGGCGGCTGTTCGAAAGAAATATTGGGACGCCACCCACAACGTGTACGCCTATGTGCTGCAGAACGGCGTCATGCGGTTCTCCGACGACGGCGAGCCCCAGGGAACCTCCGGTATGCCCACCCTAGAGGTGCTCAAGAAGGAAGAGGTCTTTGACGTCATGTGCGTCATCACCCGATACTTCGGCGGCACCCTGCTGGGTGCCGGCGGTCTGGTGCGGGCCTATTCCCACACCTGCAAGCTGGCGCTGGACGCCGCGGGGCAGGCCATGATGATGCCCTATGCCCAGGTGCTGGTGGATTGCCCCTACAACCTGCTGGAGCAGGTGCGGCGGCTGATGCCCAACTTTGAGGCCGACGAGGTGGAGGCCGACTTCGGCGCTTCCGTCACCCTCACGGTGGCCCTGCCCAAGGAAAACCTTGATGCCTTCAACGCCAAGCTGGTGGACGCCACCAACGGCAAACTTTCCTGCGAATACGTGGGCGAAGAGCTCCACGCCAAGAAACTGTAATGAAAGACTGTCATTCGGTCCGCACCGAATGGCAGTTTTCGGCATGTTTACAATTTCTTTAAAATTTTTCCCCGCAAAAAAGAGGAAAAACGAAAATATTGCGTATTTATATAATGTAAGAAGAAATTTTGACCGGGAGGTGGCCAAATGACCCTGCGGGAGCAGCTGGAACGGAGCGAACATCAGATACTGCGGGCCGAGGCCGCCTTTGCCGACCGATCTCTGGGCCGTGAGCGGGAAGAGGCACCCGATGTGGTGCGCACCTGCTTCATGCGGGATCGGGACCGCATCATCCACTCCAAGGCCTTCCGCCGCCTCAAGCACAAGACCCAGGTGTTCCTGTCCCCCGAGGGGGACCATTACCGCACCCGGCTGACCCACACCCTGGAAGTGGCGCAGATCTCCCGCACCGTGGCCCGTGCCCTGCTGCTCAACGAGGATCTGGCCGAGGCCATCGCGCTGGGCCACGATCTGGGGCACACCCCCTTCGGCCACGCCGGAGAGCGTGCCCTGTCCGACGCCCGCGGCGTGGCCTTCAACCACAACGAGCAGAGCCTCCGTGTGGTGCGCCTGCTGGAGAAGGAGGGCAAGGGCCTCAACCTCACCCGGGAAGTGCTGGACGGCATCCTGTGCCACACCGGCCCCAAGATCGCCGACACCCTGGAAGGCCAGATCGTCCGCATGGCCGACCGCATCGCCTATATCAACCACGACATCGACGACGCCATCCGGGCAGGGGTGCTGTCCGAAGAGGACATCCCCTTTGACATCAAGCTGGCGCTGGGCGCCACCCACAGCCGCCGCATTTCCGCCCTGGTCAACGCCATGATCGCCTACGGCCTGGAAAACGGTCAGATCGGCATGGACGCCGACACCGCGAAATACATGAACGACCTGCGGACCTTTATGTTCGAGGAGGTCTATCAAAACCCCGTGGCAAAAGGGGAGGAGGGCAAGAGCGAAGCCATCGTGGCCTATCTCTACCGCCATTTTGCCCAAAATCCCGAGCGGCTGCCCGCCGAATACTGGGCCATCGCCGACCGGGACGGCACCGACGTTGCGGTCTGCGACTATATCGCCGGCATGACCGACCGCTACGCCGTCATGGTCTATCAGGAACTGACCATCCCCAAAAGTTGGAATAAGTATTGACGAAAGGAGGCGAGAGGCCCGTGGCATTACCCCAGCATTTTCTGGACGAGCTTCTCGCCCGTACCGATATCGTAGAACTGGTCAGCCGCTATGTGCCCCTCAAGCGCAAAGGCGGCAGTATGTGGGGCTGCTGCCCCTTCCACCACGAAAAGACCCCGTCCTTCCACGTGGAGCAGGACAAGCAGTTTTTCAAGTGCTTCGGCTGCGGAGAGGGCGGCAACGCCGTCCACTTCCTCATGAAGATGGAAAACCTGCCCTATATCGACGCGGTGCGCAAGCTGGCGGAAAACGCCGGCATGGAGCTTCCCGAAGAGGAGGACGGCGGCAAAAACCGCCTGCGGCGGCAGCGGCTGCTGGCCCTCAACAAGGACGCCGCCCGGTATTTTTACGACAACCTCGCCGGGGAAAAGGGCCGTGAGGCCCTCCAGTACCTGCTCAACCGCGGCATGACGCCCCAGACCATCGTCCGCTTCGGCCTTGGCTACGCCGAGGATGACTGGGACAGCTTCATCGGCGCCATGCGGAAAAAGGGCTACACCGATCTGGAACTGGAGACCGCCAAGCTGGCGGGCCGCACCAAAAACGGCAAGCTGTACCCCTTCTTCCGGGGCAGAGTCATGTTTCCCATCATCGACATCCGCGGCGACGTGGTGGCCTTTGGCGGCCGTGTCATCAAGGGCGACGGCGACGGGCGCAAGTACATCAACAGCTCCGACACCCCGGTCTACAGCAAATCACGCACCCTCTACGCCATGAACCTGGCCAAAAAGTCCAAGGCCGGCCGGTTCATCCTGTGCGAGGGCAACATCGACGTCATCGCCCTGCATCAGGCAGGGTTTGACAGCGCGGTAGCCTCCTGCGGCACGGCCTTCACCGCCGAGCAGGCGCGGCTGCTGAGCAAATATACATCGGAAGTCATCATCTGCTACGACGCCGACGCGGCAGGGCAGAAGGCCACCGAAAAGGCCATCGACATCCTGCGGGAAAACGGCCTTGGGGTGCGGGTGCTCCGTCTGCCGCCCAAACGGGACGGGCAGGGGAGAGTGCTCTATGACAGCGAGGGCCGTCCCCAAAAGGTGGACCCCGACGATTTCATCCGCCAGAACGGCCCGGAGGCCTTTGCCAGATTACTGGACAAGCCCCAGACCGACGGCCAGTACCGCATGGGCGAGATCCGGGCGAAATACGCCGACCTCACCGATGACCAGACCCGCATCGCCTACCTGAAGGAGGCCGCCGAGTACATCTCCACCCTCCCGTCACCGGTGGAGCGGGAGATCTTCGCCGGCACCGCCGCCCAGGAGAGCGGCCTCCCCGCCGAGGCTGTCCGCAAGGAAGTGGAACGCATCCGCTCCGGCAGGCGCAGGCGCCAGCAGAAAGAGGCCCAGAAGGAAGCTCTGCAGCCGGAAAAGCAGCTGCAGCCCAAGGACTGGAAGCTGCGCTACGGCGACGCCCGGTCGGCGGTGGTGGAAGAGCGGCTCATCGCCGCCATTCTGGGGGACAAGCAGCTGGCGGAATACGCCCAGGTGCGGCTGGACCCCGAGCAGTTCTCTTCGGGCTTTCTGGCCCGGGTCTATCAAACCGTGCTGGACCGGCTGGACCGGGATCTTGACCCCGACCCGGCGTCCTGCATGAACGGTCTGGAGCCTGCCGAGGTGCAGCTGCTGACCCACATTCTGTCCAAATACGCCGGTTTGAGAGATCAGACCGAGCAGGTAAAGCAATACATCGAAACCATTCAATATCAGTATCAAAAAAGAACCGCGTCGGCTGACGATCCGGAAGTCCTTCTGGAAGCCATCCGCCGCAAGCAGGGATAAAGGAGGAGCCACATGGCAGAACAGGAAAACAAAACGGTAAGCAAGCAGCAGGTGCTGCACGATCTGCTGGAACTGGGTAAGAAGAACGGCAAGGTCACCATGAAGGAGATCAACCACGCCATCGACATGCTGGAACTGGATGCCGATCAGCAGGACAAGTTCTTCGCCGCGCTGGAAAAGATGGGTCTGGAGATCGCCGTGGAAGAGGATGCCATGGAGGACGACCTCCCCGGCATTGACGGTGAAAACTTCACCGACGTGGAAGAAGTCACCGAAGAAGAGATCAACGAGGCCGTGGCCGTGGACGGTCTGGCCATCGACGACCCCGTCCGTATGTACCTCAAGGAGATCGGTAAGGTGGATCTGCTGTCTCCCGAAGAGGAGATCGAGCTGGCCAAGCGTATGCTGGACGGCGACGAGGCCGCCAAGAAGCGTCTGGCCGAGGCCAACCTCCGTCTGGTTGTCTCCATCGCCAAGCGCTACGTGGGCCGCGGCATGATGTTCCTGGACCTGATCCAGGAGGGCAACCTGGGTCTGATCAAGGCCGTTGAGAAGTTTGACTACACCAAGGGCTACAAGTTCTCTACCTACGCCACCTGGTGGATCCGTCAGGCCATCACCCGTGCCATCGCCGACCAGGCCCGTACCATCCGTATCCCCGTCCATATGGTGGAGACCATCAACAAGGTCATCCGCGTTTCCCGTCAGCTGCTGCAGGAGCTGGGCCACGATCCCTCTCCCGAAGAGGTTGCCGAAGAGATGAAGATGCCCGTGCAGAAGGTCCGTGACATCCTGAAGATCGCCCTGGAGCCCGTCTCTCTGGAGACTCCCATCGGCGAGGAGGAGGATTCTCACCTGGGCGACTTTATCCCCGACGACGATGCACCCGAACCCGCCGAGGCCGCTTCCTTCACCCTGCTGAAGGAGCAGCTGGTGGAGGTGCTGGGCACCCTGACTCCCCGTGAGGAAAAGGTGCTGCGCCTGCGCTTCGGCATCGAGGACGGCCGTACCCGCACCCTGGAAGAGGTGGGTAAGGAATTTAACGTCACCCGTGAGCGTATCCGTCAGATCGAGGCCAAGGCCCTCAGAAAACTGCGCCATCCCAGCCGCTCCAAGAAGCTGAAGGACTTCCTGAACTAAGGCGTTTGTGAGCATCCACTGCGCTGCCCGGCGCAGTTTTGGGGTCCCCACGCGAACCCAGCGAAGCGGATCGCGTGGGGGAAAGGAGACGCTGCGGAATGGTTGCTGTTTCGCTTTGCGAAACGCAGGAGTGGAGCATGCGGCGACGCGCGCCATCCCAGCCGCTCCAAAAAGCTGAAGGACTTCCTGAACTAAACCCCATAAAGGGCCTGCCGCCGCAGGCCCTTTTTTACAAAACAGCCTGTCATCTGCGGAGAAAAACTGGGCCTGTTCCAGTTCAGTGATCCCCGCCTATTGCGAAACCTGCGGCAGGTGTGCGTTCTATCTCCCAGAGATCGTCCAAAAGGAAGAACTGGCGTTTTTGATCCGCAGCGACACCAATTGAGAAAGGAGGGGTCTTTGTGACCCTGCCCGCCAAAGAGATCTACGCGGCCCTGGAGCGGGAGTTCCGCCCCTGGGAGTGCACCGAGGTGTTCTCCACCATGGGTCTGCAGTTTGATAACACCGATGTGGTGAACAAGGTCTACACCGCAGCGTTTGTGTCCCACGAGGTGATGGACCAGATCGAAAGCAGGGGAGACACCCACTGCCTGCTGTTCACCCACCATCCCGTGCCCCAGAAAAAGGACCTGACCAAGGACTCTCCGCCCCCCGATGACCGGCTGGTGGAGCGCCTGCGGCAAAGCTGCATCAGCGTGTTCAACTACCACATCCCCCTGGACCGTGTCAGCCCCTGGTCCCCGGGCACCAATCTGGCCAAGGCCATGGGCCTCACCCCCTATGAGGAGTTTTATGAGCAGAATCTGGTGAAAATGGGCCTGCTGTGCCGCACACCCTTTGCCACCCAGACCGAGTTTGCCCGCGCCGCCGAGCAGGTGCTGGGCCACCGGGTGAAGCTGTACGCCTACGGCGAGGACGCCCTGCCCGGCGGCAGGATCGCCCTCATGGGCGGCGGCGCCTCCAACCCCGACATTTACGCCGAACTGCGGGACAAGGGCATCAATCTGTTCTTCACCGGTATGTCCGCCCCCCATATCCCGTTCTGCGCCCGCAACCACGCCGCCGCAAAGGCCGCCGGCGTCAGCATTTTGGGCGGTACCCACTATTCCACCGAAAAATACGCCGTCATGGAGATGGTGAAGTTCTTCCGGGGCCTGGGTCTGGACAGCGAGTTCCTGCCCGAGACACCCAATTTTGAGGAGCTGTGACATGAGCAAGCAACGCAAAGCCGACCTTCTGCTGGTGATGGTCACCGCCTTTTGGGGCGTGTCCTATTTTCTGGTGGATCTATGCCTCACCGATCTGCCGCCGCTGACCCTCAATGCCTTTCGGTTTCTGGTGGCCTTTTTTCTGCTGGGCGCGGTGTTTTACAAGAAAATGCGCCCCATTTCCCGGCAGACCGTGAAATACAGCCTTTTGGTGGGCGTGTTTCTGGCGCTGGTATATATCTGCTGCACCTACGGCATTTTGTTCACCTCCATCTCCAACGCCGGATTTATCTGCGCGCTGCCGGCGGTGACCACGCCGCTGCTGCAGTTTTTCCTCACCGGCAAAAAGCCCGGCCCCCGGCTGACGGTGTCTTTGGTGCTGTGCACCGTGGGCATGGCCCTGCTGACCCTCAACGAGGCCTTCCGGCCCGCGCTGGGCGACGTGATCTGTCTGGGCGTGGCGCTGTTTTACGCCCTCGACCTCATCTATACCGAAAAGGCCGTGTCCCGGCCCGACGTGGACCCCCTGCAGATGGGCGTGCTGGAGCTGGGTGTGGTGGGCGTCATCATGCTGGTGCTGTGCCTGTTTCTGGAGCAGCCCCGGCTGCCTTCCACGCCGCTGTTTTGGGGCAGCGCGCTGTTTCTGGCGCTGTTCTGCACCGGCTTTGCCTTCGTGGTGCAGACCGTGCAGCAGCAGTATACTTCCGCCAGCCACGTGGGTCTGATCTTCACCCTGGAGCCGCTGTTTTCCGCGGCGGTGGCCTATTTCCTGGCCGACGAGATCCTGCTGCCCCGGGGCTACGTGGGCGCCGCCATGATGATGGCCAGTTTGATCATCATGGAAGCCTTTCCGGCCAAGCGGGCAGAATAGCCAATTTAGCCTATATAAATTCGTGTAAAACAACAGACGCTTTCGGTTGTACCGGGGGCGTCTGTTTTGCTATAATAAAAACGGAAGAGATCCCGGTGGAATTTGGCCAAAAGGGGACACCCCGTTTTGTTTGATATGCCGTTGCCCGACCGGGTCAAAATCGCCCCTGACGCAGAAAGTGTGATGCTATGAGTATTGGATTATTCGACATTCTGGGCCCCATCACCATCGGCCCTTCGTCCTCTCATACCGCCGGCGCGGTGCGCATCGGTCTGGTGTGCCGCATGCTGCTGGAGGAAGATGTCAAGCACGCGAAGATCACCTTTTACGGCTCCTTTGCCGACACCTACCACGGCCACGGCACCGACAAGGCGGTGGTGGGCGGCCTTCTGGGCTTCCGTACCGACAACGAAAAGATCCGCGAGAGCCTCCGGCTGGCCGAGTTCCGGGGCCTGAGCTATGAGTTTTACACCGCCGACGACCCCAAACTGCACCCCAACACCGTGCTCATCGAAGCCACCTCCCGGGACAAGACCGTCCGGGTGCAGGGTGCCTCGGTGGGCGGCGGCGCCATCCGCATCACCGAGATCAATGGCATGGCGGTGCAGATCCCCTTCGTGGAGGACACCCTCATCCTGTTCCACCGGGATTCTCCCGGCGTGCTGGCGGCCATCGCCCATATTTTGTCCTCCAACGGCTACAATATCGGCAACCTCCGCCTGTCCCGCACCCGGCGTGAGGGTGACGTCATCACCGTGGTGGAGACCGACGTGCCGGTGGACGGCACCACCGCCAGACAGCTGCGCTCGGTGGAAAGCGTCACCGAAGCCGTGGTTATTCCGCATTTTTAAGGAGGGTCCCCATGGATATTACCAGTATCGCCTATTTGCTGGAGGAAACCGCCAAAAGCGGCCAGCCCATCTGGCAGATCGTGCTCCGGGAGGAGCAGTCCGACTCCGGTGACAGCCAGGAATCCATTCTGGAGCGGGCCATGGCCACCTATGAGGTGATGAAAAACGCCGCCATCTCGGGCATCGCCAGCGACATGAAGTCGGTCTCCGGCCTCACCGGCGGCGACGCCGCCAGATACTACAATTATCTGCGCGATCACAAGAGCCTTTTGGGCGCCATGGAGTCCCGGGCGGTGGCTTACGCCCTGGGTACCAGCGGCTACAACGCCGCCATGGGCGTGGTGGTGGCCTGTCCCACCGCCGGTGCCGCCGGCATCGTGCCCGGCGTGCTCATCGCCGCCCAGGAGGAATACGGCTTTTCCGACAGGGAAGCGGTCTCCGGCCTGCTCACCGCTTCCGGCATCGGAGGCGTGGTGGCCACCCGTGCCACC
>JAFYPP010000097.1 GCA_017559995.1 Clostridia bacterium
GAACCGGCGACCGAGCCGCCCACCGAACCGGCGACCGAGGCGCCCACCGAACCGGCGACCGAGGCGCCCACCGAGGCACCCACCCAGCCTGACCCGGTGCCGCCGGAAAATCAGCAGGTCACCAATACCGAGCTGACGTGCACCCTGACCATCCGCTGCGACAAGCTGGTGGGCAACGGGGCGCTGGATCCCGACAAGGCGGAGCTGGTGCCTGCCGACGGCGTGATGTTCACCGCCCAGACGGTGTTCTATGAGGGCGAGAGCGTGTTCAACGTGCTGCAGCGCACCCTCAAGCAGAACCGCCGGCATCTGGAGTTCCAGCAGACGCCCATGTACAACAGCGCCTATATCGAGGGCATCTGCAATCTGTACGCCTATGACGCCGGCGCGCTGTCGGGATGGATGTACAGCGTCAACGGCGTGTTCCCCAATTACGGCTGCAGCCAGTATCCGGTGCAGGCCGGGGATGTGATCGAATGGCATTATACCTGCGACCTGGGCGCCGATCTGGGCGCCGCGGGCCTCGACGGAAACAATCAGTAACAACGGCAATTTGGAATGGAGGAACGGATATGAAACAGGCAAAGACCATGGCAAAGGATCTGCTGAAGTTTATCGGCGCCAGCCCCAGCTGCTACCACGTCATCGGCAATTTTGAGGAGATGCTGCGGGCGCATGGCTACACCGCTCTGCCCGAAGAGGCCAAGTGGGACATTCAGCCCGGCGGCAAGTATTACGTCACCCGCAACGGCTCGTCGGTGATCGCCTTCCGGGTGCCCGTCAGCAGTTACGCGATGCCCTCCGCGGAGCAGTATCCCGGCTTTTTGATGGCGGCGGCCCACAGCGACAGCCCCACCTTTAAGATCAAGGAGAATCCCGAGCATCCCGTGCTGGGCCACTATGTCCAACTGAATACCGAAAAGTACGGCGGCACCCTCATGGCCACCTGGTTCGACCGTCCCCTGTCGGTGGCCGGCCGTGTGCTGGTCAGGACCGAACAGGGCATCGAGACCCGTTTCGTGGATGTGGACGAGGATCTTCTGGTGATCCCCAGCGTGGCCATCCACATGAACCGCAATGCCAACGACGGCATGAAGTATCAGGCCAACGTGGATACCTATCCGCTGTTTGGCGACGAGGCCGACGCCGGTGCCTTTATGGACGAGGTGGCCAATGCCGCAGGCGTGAAGAAGGAGGACATCCTGGGCCACGACCTGTTCCTGTACTGCCGCCAGAAGGGCACCCTGGTGGGTCAGCGCAAGCAGTTCGTCCACAGCCCCAAGCTGGACGACGTGGAGTGCGCCTGGGGCCTCATGCAGGGCTTCCTGGCGGCGGACGGAGGCGCTTCCATCCCCGTGTGCTGCGTCTTTGACAACGAAGAGGTGGGCAGCGAGACCAAGCAGGGCGCCGCTTCCACCTTCCTGCGGGATACCCTGCGGCGCATCGTGCTGGGTCTGGGCGGCGACGAGGAGCAGTTCGTCCGTATGCTGGCCCAGTCCTTCCTGGTGTCTGCCGACAACGCCCACGCCCGTCATCCCAACCATCCCGAGTACGCCGACGGGGACAACGCGCCCTTTATGAACAAGGGCATCGTCATCAAGTTCAACGCCAACCAGCGGTACGCCACCGACGGCGTCAGCGCCGCCATTTTCCGCGCGGTGTGTCAGGAGGCCGGCGCCGCCACCCAGGTGTACGCCAACCGCTCCGATCTGCCCGGCGGCGGCACCCTTGGTTCCATCGCCAACACCCATGTCCCCGTGAGCACGGTGGATATCGGTCTGGCCCAGCTGGCCATGCATTCGGTCAGTGAGACCGCCGGTGTGGACGATCTGGCCGACCTGTGCCAGGCCATGAAGGTCTATTTCGGCAAAACGCTGGTGAAGAACAACGGCGTGTACAGCCTGTAACGAATATGCTGATCCGTCTGTTTCGGGAAACCGATGATATCCGCCCGCTGCTGGCGGGGCAGTACGCCCCCGAGGCGGTGGACATGCTGCTGGGCCATCCGGACTTTGACCCCATGCGGGCGTGGGTTGCGGAAGAGCAGGGGCAGCTGCGGGGATTTGCCTGCTGCGCCGGGGCCTTTCTGGCCTGTTTCGCCGGAGATCGCGAAGAACTGCTGGACACGGTGGCGCAGGACGCCGGGGTGCGGGGATACAACAGGCTGAAGGTGAGCTATTTCTGTCCCATCCGCCTGCCCTGGGTCATCCCGGACAGCGACGGGGCGCGGCACAACAACCGCCCGGGCCTGCCGGTGGAGAGCGGCGAGTACGCCCTTTTGCGCCGGTGCGGCTGGGTGGAGCGCAGCCGTCAGGTGGGGATGTATCTGCCGCTGGCGGGATACGCCTTTCCGCCGGAGATGGCCCAAAAGGCGGAGGAGATGGCCCAACGGGGCTACACCGTGGATTGGTACCACGAGGGCCGCCACAAGGGCGTGGACGCCATGGTGGAAAGTCTGCACAACAGTATGTGGAGCGCCGAGATCCCGGCGGCGGCCCACGGAGGCCTGCCCCTGCTGGTGGGTCTGGAGGGTGACACGGTGGCCGGATTTACCGGGCCGGTACGGCCGGAGGAAAACGGCCGCGGCTATTTCGCAGGGATCGCCGTGGCGCCCCAATGGGAGGGCCACGGTCTGGGCAAGCTGCTGTTTTACCGGCTGCTGGAGGCGGAAAAGGCCGTGGGCGCCCGGTATATGACCCTGTTCACCGGGGTGGACAATCACGCGCGGGCCATGTACCGCAAGGCAGGGTTCCGGGAGGTCCGGACCTTTGCCGTGATGGAAAAGGAGTTGTAAGCTATGGTATCGTTTGGCATTGACCGGGTGGAGGAATACCGCCATCTGCTGCAGGGCCGGGTGGCCCTCATCACCTCGCCTTCGGGCAGAACGGCGGACAACCGCAGCTCCATCGAGCGGCTGCGGGAGGTGTGCGACCTTGTGCTGCTGCTGGCTCCCGAGCACGGCGTCCGGGGGGACAAGGGCGCGGGAGAACTGTTTGAGGACTGCGTGGACGAGCCCTCCGGCCTGCCCATGATGAGCCTGTACCGCAAGGGCAGCAAGGGGCTTTCCCCCGAGGCGCTGGAGCGGTTCGATACGCTGGTGTACGACATTCAGGACGTGGGATGCCGGTATTACACCTTTATCTCCACCCTGAAAAACGCCATGGAGGACTGCGCCCGGGTGGGAAAGCGCCTGGTGGTGCTGGACCGGGGCAATCCTCTGGGCGGCACGGTGGAGGGCACCCTTTTGCGGAAGGAATACCGCAGCTTTGTGGGCTGCTGGGAGATGCCCCAGCGGTACGGCCTCACCTGCGGTGAGTTTGCCCGGATGGTCAACGGCGAGGAGCGCATCGGCTGCGACCTCCACGTGGTGCCCTGCGGAGGGTTGACCCGGGAGATGAACTTCGCCCATTGGGGCCGCATCTGGGTGATGCCCAGTCTGGGCATTCCCCGGTTTGAAACAGCGCTGCTGTATCCCGGCACCTGCCTGTTTGAGGGCACCAACTGGAGCGAGGGCCGGGGCACCGCCGACCCCTTTGCCATCATCGGCGCGCCGGGGGTGGATGCCGACCGGTTTTCCGAGGCCTTCAACCGGCTGGGTCTGGCCGGTGTGGTGAGCACGCCGGTGTATTTCGTGCCCAGCTCCTCCAAGCACAAGGGGGAGCGCTGCGGCGGTGTTCATCTGCACGTCACCGACGGGGCGGCGCTGCGCCCGGTGGAGGTGGGCTGCCGGCTGATGGAGCTGGCAAAGACCCTGTATCCCCGGAACTTTGCCCTGCTGCCTCCCTATACCGAGGGCGGACGGCCCTTTGTGTGCCTGCTGGCAGGCGATGACGGATTCCTCCGGGAGGATTGGACGGCGGACGGGCTGCTGGAACGGCAGGAGGCGGACTGCGCCGCCTTTGCCGCCATGGCGGAGCCCTATCGGCTGTATTAAAGAAACAGAAAAGCACCCCGGATGGGGTGCTTTTTTTCGTTACAGGATGAGGCTGATGCCGTAGATGGCCACCAGATGGAGGGGATAGTAGAGGTAGAACAGCCACTTGATGGGGGCCTTGCCCCGGGTGCCGTCGTACAGGGCCAGCGGCAGCAGGGCCAGCAGGCCGTATCCCTGGACACCGCCGAAGTCCAGCGCCAGACCGGTCAGCAGGATGGCGGCGGCCAGCAGCTTGTGCCGGTGGGTGCGGGCCAGATAGATGGCCACCGGCAGCAGCACGCCCCAGATGGAATAGTCCACGGCAAAGTCGGTGCCGGGGAGCAGCCCGGGCAGGAACACCGTCAGGAACAGGGCGGCGCACAGAGCGAAGGCGGCCTTGCCCGGCGAGCCGGAGTCGATGGCGTAAATGATCACCGCCGACAGGGTGAAGGTCACCAGAATGCACTGGAACAGGCTGCCCATGGCGAAAAAGTACACCAACTGGCACAGCAGGGCCATGCCGCCCAGCTGCAGCAGGTATTTCTTGCGGTTGCGGGTGTGGGCGCAGCCCTCGGCGATCATCCAGGCGTAGATGGGCATGGCGAGGCGGCCCACGACGCGCATCCACTGCAGGTGGGGGAAGATCTGCACACCGATGTGGTCCACGGTCATGGTGACCATGGCCAGCAGCTTCAGTTGATTGGAGTTCAGTCGCATGGCAGGCTCCTTACATGACGGTAATAGACTACGCACAACAGGATGGCGGCACCCACCCAGGCGGACACTTCGGCCACGAAGAGGCCTTCGGCCCAGCGGATGGCGCCGGAAAACAGGGCAAAGCCCACACGGAGGCACAGCTCCAGCGTGCCTACGATGAGGCCGATGGCGGTCTGGCCCAGACCCTGCAGGGCGGCCTGATAGGCGTACAGCAGATACAGGGCGGGCAGGCAGATGGCCATCAGGCACAGATAACGGTAGGCGGTGGAGGCGGCCTGGGCCAGCATGGCGGGATCGTCAGCCGACAGGAACAGGCCGGTGATGGGCCGGCCGAAGGCGATCATCACACAGGCGATGGCGGCGGCGGTGGCAACACTCAGCAAAAGGGCGGTACGGACACCGCGGCGGATGCGGCCGTACTGCCGGGCGCCGAAGTTCTGTCCCACAAAGGTGGTGATGGCGTAGCCGTAGGACAGGGCGGCGATCTCCAGCAGGCCGTAGAGTTTGTTGGTGGAGGTATAACCGGCGATAAAGGCCATGCCGAAGCCGTTGACGATGGACTGCAGCAGGATGCCGCCGACGGAGATGATGACGTTTTTCACCGCCACCGGCAGACCCAGACGGAGCAGGGACGCGGCCAGCGCGGGGCGGAAGGCGAGATGGGCTTTTCCAAACCGCAGGGCGGGGGTGCGGGCCAGCTTACGGGCGCAGATGACGCCGGCCAGACATTGGGCCAACACGGTGGCGGCCGCCGCGCCGGCGATGCCCCAGCCCAGACCGAACACCGCCAGAGCGTCCAGGGCGATGTTGGTGAGGGCGGCGGTGACCATGGCCGCCAGGGGCGTTTTGCTGTCGCCGATGGCACGGAGCATGGCGGAGCAGTAATTGAAGAACATCATGGCGGGGAAGCCGCCGAACAGGATGCGGATATACAGGGTGGCCATGGACCGCAGTTCGCCGGGCACCCGGAGGACCTTGAGGAACAGCGGCACGCCCAGCTGGGACAGCAGCACGCACAGCAGGGCGATGATGCCGGACAGCAGGGCCGACTGGCCCACGATGGCACCCAGCGCGGGCAGGTCGCCTTCGCCGTATTTCTGGGACACCCGGACGGAAAAGCCCTGGGTGAGGCCGGTGGCCAGACCCAGCAGCATCCAGTTGAGCCAGTCCACCGTGCCAAGGGCGGCGAGGGCATCCATGCCTACGCCGCGGCCCACGATGGCGGTGTCCACCACGGTATAGAGCTGCTGGAAGATGTTGCCGAACATCAGGGGCAGCGCGAAACGGAACAGCAGACCCAGCGGACGGCCCCGGGTCATGTTGCGGGTATCGGTCATACAAAACTCCTTTAAAGGGGATCGGTTCTATTATAAGGAAAATGCCGGCAGGACGCAACCGGCCCGCGTTGACTTTTTTTGGGCGGCAGGGTATACTGGAAACAGATCACAAGGGAGAAAGGGGTTTGCGTTATGGAAACCAGAGTGGCGGTCATCGGCATCATCGTGGAAAACCCGGAGGCGACGGGCCAGCTGAACGATATTCTGCACCAGTACGGCAGTTATATCATCGGGCGGATGGGCATCCCCTATCGGGAACGGGGCATCAGCGTGATCTCCATCGCCGTGGACGCGCCACAGGATGTGATCTCCGCCCTGTCGGGCAAGCTGGGCCGGCTGGAGGGCGTCACCGCCAAGGCGGCCTATTCCAACTATATTTTCAACAGCGACAAGTAAATCAGGGTAAAAGGAAAGCCGAAAGCGTATGCTTTCGGCTTTTTTGCGTTTGTGGTCAGGCTTTTGCGTTGCCTTTGGCGGTACGCAGGGTGGCGATGAGCAGTCGTTTGATCTCCAGACATTCTTCCAGCAACGGTTCACCCTGCTGCGAAGATACATAGTCGGACAGCATCAGCAGACGCAGCCAGTATTCGGTTTCGGCGGCTTCCTTCAGGGAGATTTGAAGTTTGGCAATAAACTCTGCCCGACTGATGCCGTAAACGGCCTCGTTGGCGTTGGCGCCGATGCTGGTGGCGCTGCGGAGCAATTGTTTGGACAGGACGGTTTCTTTTTTCTCGCCGGACAGGTACTGATGGAGTTTGACGATATGCGCCGCAAAAACCAGAGATTTTCCAGCAAAATACTGTTGCCCGCCACGGTGTCACGCCCTTTCGATAAAAAATAAGAGATAACAGAGAATAGAGCATAATACAAACGCCATCTGATCTATTCGCTGTTATCTCTTATCTGAGCCGCGTCAGCGGCGTTTCTGGCACCCCCTGCGGGAATCGAACCCACAACTAACCCTTAGGAGGGGCTTATTATATCCATTTAACTAAGGAGGCGGATGCAGAAATATTATACCTTGGAAAAAGGATGCCGTCAAGGCGAATATTTCCCCCGCTTTCGGCAAGGATAGGCTCAAGAAAATATTTCAAGAATAAAAATAAGAATTATTCTTGACAAGAGAAGAAAGTTGTGCTATGCTAACGCCAACAACAAAGCAAGACCCCTTCCAACAACAAAAATAATTTAAAATAAAGGAGATCACATTATGTCTATGATCAACAAGGAAGTCAGCAGCTTTTCCGTTCAGGCTTACGTCGACAACAGCTTCAAGACCGTAAAGAAGGAAGATATCCTGGGTAAGTGGAGCGTCTTCTTCTTCTATCCCGCCGATTTCACCTTCGTGTGCCCCACCGAGCTGGAGGATCTGGCCAACATCTACGACAAGTTCCGGAAGGCCGGCTGCGAGATCTATTCGGTGTCCACCGATACCCACTTCGTCCACAAGGCCTGGCACGATGCCTCCGACCGCATCAAGAAGATCCGCTACCCCATGCTGGCCGACCCCACCCACGCCCTGAGCCGTGACTTTGCGGTGCTCATCGAGGCAGACGGCATGGCCGAGCGCGGCAGCTTCATCGTCAATCCCGAGGGCAAGATCGTGTCCTATGAGGTGAGCGCCGGCAACGTGGGCCGCAACGCCGACGAGCTGTTCCGCAAGCTGCAGGCCTGCCAGTTCGTGTACGAGCACGGCGACGAAGTCTGCCCCGCCAAGTGGCAGCCCGGTGCCGAGACCCTGAAGCCCAGCCTGGATCTGGTGGGTCAGCTGTAAAAAAAGTCCGTAAGCGGGGGCCGGGAGACCGGCCCCGCTTTTGCAAAAGGAGGAACGTTTATGAAGCACTTTTATGACGTGGTCATTATCGGCGGCGGTCCGGCTGGTCTGACGGCTGCCCTCTATCTGGCCCGTGCGAAATACCGGGTCGTGGTGGTGGAAAAGGAAAAGTTCGGCGGGCAGATCACCATCACCCACGAGGTGGTCAATTATCCCGGCGTGGAAAAGACCTCCGGCGCCGCCCTCACCGAGAGCATGCGCAGACAGGCCGAGTCCTTCGGCGCCGAGTTCCTGCTGGCCCAGGTGGAGCGGCTGGATATGGCCGGTGACGTCAAGACCGTCCACACCGACCGGGGCGAACTGAAGTGCTTCGGCGTGCTGCTGGCCACCGGCGCCCACCCCAGAATGGTGGGATTCCCCGGCGAGAGCGACTTCCGGGGCCGGGGCGTGGCCTATTGCGCCACCTGTGACGGCGAGTTTTTCACCGGACGGCAGGTGTTCGTGGTGGGCGGCGGCTTCGCGGCGGCGGAAGAGGCGGTGTTCCTCACCAAGTACGCCAGCCACGTGACCATCCTCATCCGCAAGGGAGACTTCTCCTGCGCCGCTTCGGTGGCCGACGAGGCCAGAAATCACCCCAAGATCACCGTGCTGACCCACACCGAGGTGGAGGAGGTCAGCGGCGACGACAGCCTGAAGGCCATCCGTTACCGCAACAGCCAGACCGGCGAGGTCACCGAGGTGCGGGACGAGCGGGGCATCGGCGTGTTCGTGTTCGCCGGCTACGCCCCCGCCACCGGTCTGGTGAAGGATCTGGCGGAGTGCAACGAGCAGGGCTATATCCTCACCGACCGCAGCCAGAAAACCTCGGCAGAGGGTCTGTACGCCGCCGGTGACGTGTGTGTCAAGGCTCTGCGGCAGGTGGTCACCGCCGTGGGCGACGGCGCTCTGGCGGCCACCGAGCTGGAAAAGTACGCCGCGGCCCTGCAGGCCAAGACGGGCATCCGTCCTCAGCAGCCTCAGAAGGCCGCGCAGCCTGCCCCCGAGGCCCCCAAGGCCGAGCACAAGGGCGGCTCCTCCCTCTTTGACGGCGAGATGATGGCACAGCTGAACACGGTGTTCGGCAAAATGGAGGGCAACCTGGTGCTGGAACTGCATCTGGACGACCGTGAGGTCAGCCGGGAGCTGCGGGGCTATATGGAGGAGCTGGCCTCCCTCACCCACAAACTGACGGTGAAGGCGGCGGAGGTGCCGGAAGAGGCACCCTGCGTGCGGGTGTGCCGTGCCGACGGCAGCTTCACCGGCCGGAGCTTCCATGGCGTGCCCGGCGGACACGAGTTCACCTCCTTCGTGCTGGGCCTGTACAACGCCGCCGGCCCCGGTCAGCCGGTGGACGGCGACATCCGCCAGCAGGCGGAGGCTCTGGGCGAGACCCACATGAAGGTGCTGGTATCCCTGTCCTGCACCATGTGTCCCGAACTGGTGGTGGCCGCCCAGCGGGTGGCTTCCCTCAACCCCGCCGTCACGGCGGAGGTCTATGACCTGAATCATTTCCCCCAATTGCGGGAACAGTATAACGTAATGAGCGTGCCCTGCCTGGTGGTGGGGGACAAGGTCACCTTTGGCAAGAAGAACATCCGGCAGCTGCTGGACCTGCTTGCCCACTGATGAAAAGGAGGATGCACCATGCGTTTGAAGAATAAAGTCGCCATCATCACCGGCGGAAGCCGGGGCATCGGCTACGCCACCGCGGAGGCATTTCTGCGGGAGGGCGCAACCGTCATCATCACCGCCAGCAGCAAGGACTCCAGCGACAAGGCGGTGACGGCGCTGCGGCAGCGGTTCCCGGAGGCCACCGTGGCAGGGGTGTATCCCGACCTCAGCGATCTGGAGTCGGTGCGCCAGACCTTCAGGCTGGTGGCCCAGCGGTACGGCTGTGTGGATATTCTGGTGAACAACGCCGGTGTGTCGGAGAGCACGCCCTTTCTGGAGTACACCCAGGAGGCCTTTGACAAGGTGATGGATCTCAACGTCAGGGGCGTGTTCAACACCACCCGGGCGGCGGTGGAATGCATGGTGCCCCGGGGCACCGGCGTGGTGCTCAATACCTCTTCCATGGTGAGCATCACCGGCCAGCCCAGCGGCATCGCCTATCCGGCCTCCAAGTTCGCCGTCAACGGCCTGACGGTGTCCCTGGCCCGGGAACTGGGCCCCAAGGGCATCCGGGTCAACGCCGTGGCTCCGGGCATCATCAACACCGATATGATGAAGGCGGTGCCCAAAGAGGTCATCGAGCCCATGATCGCCCGCATCCCCCTGCGGCGGCTGGGTCAGCCGGAGGATATCGCCAACGCCTTTGTGTTTCTGGCCTCCGATGAGGCCTCCTATATCACCGGCGTGGTGCTCAGCGTGGACGGTATGGCCAGAACGTGAGTTTTGCTTGATTCCCGGGGAAAATCGGGTATAATGGTATCAGAAAGATCCCCGGGAAAGGAGCTTAACGATGGAAAAGATCATTCTGCGTTATCGGAAAAAGGGTTACACCCAGACCCAGCTGGAGGCGGCCGCACAGGCCTTTGCCCAGGCGGAAGGCCTCACCGAGGCCAATATGCAGATCTACAACGACTATGAGGAGATCACCGTGTTCGGCAAGGATGCCGAAGGCCGCCAGGTGGAGGCGACCCTGCCCTTCAGCAAGCTGGAGAAGTGGGCCAAGTAACGCCGGGTTGACAAACCGGCAAAAACCGGTATAATAGAAGCGTCGCACAAGCGATGGCTGATATCACAAGATATCATTTTCTCCGGCAAGGGGGAAGTGGTATCTTTTTTTGTCTTTTTGGAGGTATTTATGAAAAAACTGGTGTATTCCGCCATGTGCCTGGCCCTGTGTCTGGTGCTGCCCTTTTTGACCGGCCAGATCCCCCAGGTGGGTTCCATGCTGCTGCCCATGCATATCCCCGTGCTGCTGTGCGGCTTTTTGTGCGGCGGCGGCTGGGGCGCCGCGGTGGGCTTTACCGCGCCCATCCTGCGGCACGTGCTGTTTTCCATGCCCCCCGCTCCCGGCTGCTACAGCATGGCGCTGGAGCTGGCGGTGTACGGCCTGGTGGTGGGTGTGCTGTATAAGAAACTGGGCAAGGACATGAAGAGCATCTACATCAGCCTCATCTGCGCTATGGTGGCCGGACGTGTGGTGTGGGGCGTGGCCCAGATGGCCATCATGGGCTTGAGCGGCGGCAACTTCCCCCTCAGCGCCTTTGTGGCGGGCGCCCTGACCGGGGCCATCCCCGGTATCGTGCTGCAGCTGGTGCTCATCCCCCTGCTGGTGCGGGCGCTGGACAAGGCGGGCGTCAAGGCGTAACGGCACAGCCGGGCGCAGGTGGGAGGAGATCCTTCGCTTTGCTCGGGATGACAGTACGAAAGACGGACTTCGGTCCGTCTTTTTTTATGCGGAAATTTCCTTTGGAAGGGCTTCCTTGGAAACCGCCGGGCAAAGGCGCTACCATAGGGGCATCACTTTTGAAGGAGGAATCCCTATGATCAATGCCAACGCAAAGAACTACCAGACCTTTATCGAAGAGGAGCTGGCCGCCGCTTCCGCCACCGAATGGATGGCCGCCGGCGAGGGTCAGGTCCGCTACGGTGAGGGCAAAGAGGTGGAGATCAACACCCTGAACACCACCGGTCTGGGCGATTATGACAGCACCAAGACCGACGGCAGCGCCTATCCTGCCGGTGCCGTCACCAGCAAGTGGACCGGCCACACCCTGGCCATGGACCGCGGCGTCAAGTTCGCCCTGGATCACAGCGCTCCCGAGGACATCAGCTTCCCCGCTACCGTGGAGAACGTCATCCGTGAGTTCGCCAAGACCCAGCTGGCCCGTGAGCAGGACGCCTACCGCATCCACCGCCTGTACGCTCTGGCTGCCGAGGGCGAGTACGCCGCTACCAACGTCATGACCGCCGATCCCGACGGTGACGACATGGTGGACAAGCTGTGCGCTCTGGCCCAGAATCTGGAGGACGCCAGCCAGCGCACCGGCGGTCTGGTGGCCATGGTCGCCGCCAACCTGAAGAACCGCTTCCTGCAGGCTGCCTCCGGCAACTACAACACCGTCACCTTTGACCAGCAGGTGGACATCAACGGCATCACCTATTCCCACGTGATGATGGTCAATGACCTGCCCTGCATCTTCGTGCCTTCCGCCCGTATGAAGACCGCCATCGCCGTCCAGAGCGGCCGTGACGGCCAGACCGCCGGCGGCATCGAGGCCGGTGCGGGTGCCAAGGACATCTATGCCGTCATCGCCGCCTGCGACGCCCCTCTGGCCATCTCCAAGGTGGACAGCCTGAAGCAGTTCGGCCCCGAGGAGAACCAGCTGTTTGACGGCACCGCCATTCAGGCCCGCTATCTGTACGACCTGGTGGTCCCCCAGAACAAGCTGGCCGGTATCGGCGCTCTGGTACAGGCCTGATGAACATCCGTTTTGAGGCAGAGGGCATGGAACGCATCCTGCAAAAGGCACTGACCCTCTGCGGCGGTGAGGACAATGAGCGCTCCCGGCTGCTGCTGGAAACGGTGTGTGAACGGGCCGCCGCCTACTGCGGCAGACGGGATATCCCGGCGGAGATGGAAGGGGCGGTGGCGCTGCTGCTGGCCGGTGAGCTGGAGGGCGGCACGCCCGACGGCGTGCGCTCGGTGAAGCGCGGCGATACCACCATCACCTATGCCGACGGCAGTGATCCCATGGCGGCGCTCAAGCCCTTCGCGCGGCTGCGCGCCCCGGAAAAAAGGCGGTGGTGCGCGTGAGCGAAGCCGCAGTGCTGCGGGCGACTATGACCGACCGTGCCACCGTCACCCGGGAAAGCTGGGACGGAACGGCCTGGAAAACGGTGGTGGCCTATGAAAATCTGCCCTGCGCTCTGTCCAGAGCGCCCCAGACCCCCACGGCCAGCATCACCGGCCTGTGGGAGGAACTGCCGGAAAATCAGGGACAGATGACCCTGTTCGTGCCCAGGGACACCCTCCTGCTGGCGGGCGACCGGGCAGAGGTGCGAAGGGAGGGGCAGGTGCTGCGGGGCGTTTGCTCGGCGGCACTGCCCTATCCCTCCCACGGGATGGCACGATTCTTTTTGACGGAGGTGAAGGCGGCGTGATCGGTATGCAGACCCTGACGGCGGGGATCGCCGAATATCTTCGTGCAGCCACCGGCGTGCCGGCCTTTGCCGATCGGGCGGGAAGCGCGGTGTACCCCTGCTTCACGGTGGAGACCGAAAGCCGCAAGGCGGGCGTCATCGCCTGCGGCAGGCAGATGGAACGGCAGGTGGCGGTGACCGTCACCTGCCACCCCTCCCGGGAACGGGGCCGGTAGGCGGGCCTTTTGCTGGCGGACCGGGCGTGGAACGCCATCGCGGGGGGCATCACCGTCTGCGGCAGGGGCTTTTGCCCCACCGAGACCGCCATTGACCGGGATGGGCAGGAGCGGGTCCGGGTGACCTTCCTGCTGGATTTTTGCGACACACCCGACGAGGCGCCCGGCGGGGCGCCTGCCGTGGAGGCCATGGGCACACTGCGGCTGCGGGTGAAGAAGGAGGGATCGTAATGGGCTTGCCCCAGATCATGATCAAGTTTAAAACGGCGGGCGGCACGGCCATCCGCCGCAGCGCCAGAGGTCACGTGGTGCTGCTTGTGCCCGGTACGGGCGGCTCGATGAGCCTTTCCCGTCCGGAGCAGGCCGACAGAGGCCTGGTGGGCGAAGAGGGCTGGCTGCTGCTGCAGCTGTGCTTTTTGGGCAATCCGGGCAAGGTGCATCTCAAGACCTACGCAGAAGGCGAAGAAG
This sequence comes from Clostridia bacterium, assembly GCA_017559995.1. Lineage (GTDB taxonomy): Bacteria > Bacillota > Clostridia > Oscillospirales > Butyricicoccaceae > UBA4644. The sequence continues at coordinate 13,576 of JAFYPP010000097.1, forward strand.
GCACAGCGCTGGCCGACTGCGGCAAACTGGCAGAAGGGGGCTGGCTGTGCGCCCCCGCCATGGACGCCCAAAGGGTGACCGAATATGTCCGTGACGCCCGTGCCCAGGGCAGACCGCTGCGCGCCGTGGTAAGCACCGACGGCAGCCCCGACTGCGAGGGCGTGGTGAACTTTGCGGCCACGGGCATGACCCTGCGGCTGGAGGAGGGCAGCAGGGCGGTGACCGCCGCCCAGTACTGCGCCCGTATCGCCGGTATTCTGGCAGGCATCTCCCTTCGGGAGAGCGCCACCTACTATCCCCTTACCGAGGTGGAGGCCTTTGGGGCCTATGCCGACCCGGAGGGCGAGGTGGGCCGCGGCCGCCTGATTTTGGACAGGGGCAGCGACGGCGTTCGTCTGGCCCGGGCGGTGACCAGTCTGGTGAGCGGCGGCGACAGCGCCTTCCGCAAGATCAAGATCACCGAAGGCATGGATCTCATCCAGGCGGACATCCGCAGCGTGTTTGAAAGCGAGTACGTGGGCAAGGTGCTCAACGACTACGATTCCAAACTGCTGCTGGTGACGGCGGTGAACAGCTATTTCGCCAGCCTGGAGGGCAGCGTTCTGGACACCGGCCACCGCAGCCAGGCCAGCGTGGACCTGGAGGCCCAGCGGGCCTTTTTGGAAGAGCGGGGCGTGGATACCGAGAGCATGAGCGACACGGCCATCCTGTCGGCCAACACCGGCAGCCAGGTGTTCCTGCGGGCCGATGTGCGCTTTGCCGACGCCATGGAGGATCTCACCTTTGAGATCGCCATGCAGTAAAGGAGGAGACCGATGTCTGGTTTGAGTGCGAACCGGGTGCTTTCCGGTTCTTTTGCAGAAGTTTGGGTGGACGGCAGCCGCATCGCCGAGGCCAGCGCCATCCAGCTCACCGTCAAGCTGATCCGCGCGGATGTGCAGATCGGCATGGACGTGGATTCCAAGATCACCGGCTGGCGGGGCGAAGGCCAGCTGCGCCTGCGGCAGGTGTTCAGCCGGTTTTTTGAGGTGGTGGAGAACGCCGCCCAGGGCAGGGATGTCCGGGTGACCATCACCACCGCCCTCAAGGACCCCGACAGCATGAACGGCGAGGAAGAGCGCTACAGCGTGGACAACGTGGCGCTGGACAGCCTGCCGCTGGTGAATTACGCCACCGGCAAGGTCAACGAGCAGGTGATCCCCTTCCGGTTCCTGCCCGGCGATCTCAAGCAGCTGTCGGGCATCCAGGTGACGGAGGTGGCCTAAATGAGCGGGGCCGCGTTGTGGGCGCAGGCGCTGCAGGCGCCGGGGCAGGGGTTTACCCTGACCTTTGAACGGCTGGGTCTGGAGGCCAGCTGCCGCCCCCTTTCCGCCGGCGAGGTGGAGGAATGCGTCCGCATGGGCGGACAGCGGGGGCTGCGGTACGCTCTGTATCTGGCCTGCGACGACCTGCGGGAGGCCGGTGAGACCCTGAAAAAGCAGGGGGCGGTGGCCTCGGCCTTTGACATCACCGAAAAGCTGAGCTACGGTGACGTGCTGGCGGCGGGAGCGGCGGTTTTGCAGCGCAGCGGTGCCGGGGAGGCTCGGGTGCTGCTGGACGGCGAGGCGCGTGACATGTCCGCCATGCCGCCGGCGGCGGTGGC
>JAFYPP010000098.1 GCA_017559995.1 Clostridia bacterium
CATATCCTGGCCGACATCGGAGACGAGCAGAGCATCGAGCAGTCGCTGTCCACCTTCTCCAGCCATATGCGCACCATCGTGGATATTCTGGAGGTGGCAGGGGAGAAGACCCTGGTCCTGCTGGACGAGCTGGGTGCCGGTACCGACCCCGTGGAGGGCGCCGCTCTGGCCCGCGCCATCATCCAGACCCTCCGTGACCGTGGCTGCACGGTGGCCGCCACCACCCACTACGCCGAGCTGAAGGTGTTCGCGCTGGAGACCCCCGGCGTGGAAAACGCCTCCTGCGAGTTCGACGTGCAGACCCTGCGGCCCACCTACCGCCTGATCTTTGGCGTTCCCGGCAAGTCCAACGCCTTCGCCATCTCCCAGCGGCTGGGTCTGGACACCGCTATCATCGACAAGGCCTCCGCTCTGGTAGCCACCGAGGACAAGCGGTTTGAAGAGGTCATCACCCGTCTGGAGGAAAAGCGTCAGGCGCTGGAGAGCAAAGTCGCCGCCGCCGAACAGCAGAAGCGTGACGCCGAGCTGGCCAACAAAAAGGCCCAGGAGCGCCTGTCCACTCTGGAGGACGAGCGGGAAAAGCTGGTCTGGGACGCCAAGCTGCAGGCCAAGTCCATCATCGACAACGCCCGTGCCGCCAGCGAAATGGTGCTGGAAGAGGCCAAGCGCCTCAAGCAGGAGGCCGCCGACGGCAAGGACGCCAATCTGGCCGCCGCCCGTGCCATTTTCCGCGGCACCCTGTCGGAAGCCGAGCAGAAAAACGCCGCCCAGCGTGCCGAGCGCAAGGCCATGCCGCTGCCCCGGCCCCTTAAGGCCGGTGACGCCGTGGAGATCGTTGCCACCCGTACTCGGGGCACCGTTCTGGAGACCCCCAAGCCCGGCGAAAAGGTCAAGGTGCAGGCCGGTATTTTGAAGATCCAGGTACTGCCCTCCGAGCTGCAGCTGATGGAAGGCGTGGCCCCCAAGAAGCAGGAAAAGCCCAAGGCGTCGCCCTCGGTGCGTCTGGCCGCTCCCAGTACGGTCTCCACCGAACTGGATCTCCGCGGACAGAACGGCGACGAGGCCGTCATGGAGCTGGAGCGCTTCATCGACAACGCCGTGCGACTCCATTTGGAGACCATCCGCATCATTCACGGCAAGGGAACCGGCGTTTTGCGCCAGCGTGTGCAGGCCTGCCTGAAGAAGCACAGCCAGGTCAAGAGCTTCCGTCTGGGCGTCTACGGCGAGGGCGAGGACGGCGTCACCATCGCTACACTGCGGAAATAATCGATTTTCTGCGGATTGGGCAGGAAAACTTGTTCTTTTTCGTAGCTTTTGTCTATTTTTACAAAAAATAATCGTTGCCATTTTTGCAAGACTCTGCTATGATATGTGTATCAATGAAATTTGGGAAGCGAGGATGCTTTATGTATTCTAAGGAAATCACTGTTACCAACCAGGTCGGCCTGTACGCCAGACCCGCCACTTTCTTCATCCAGAAGGCCAATGAATTCCGTAGCACCATGATGGTGGAAAAAGCCGAGCGCAAGGTCAACGCCAAGTCCCTGCTGGGCGTTCTGTCCCTCGGTATCACCAAGGGCAGCAGCATTGTGATTTCTGCCGAAGGTCCCGATGAGGAAGAGGCAGTCAACGCTCTGTGTGCTCTGATCGAGAGCAATTTCGGCGAATAATCAACCCCAATCCTACATAAAATGCGCCCTCAACGGGGCGCATTTTTACTATCAGCCGGAGGGAGGGCCAACGTTTGACATTTGAAGAACTGAAGGAAAAGGCCCATCGGCTGCCCCAGCTGCCCGGTGTGTACCTTATGCACGACCGCGGCGGCACGGTGATCTATGTGGGCAAGGCCAAATCCCTCCGCAACCGTGTGAGCCAGTACTTTGCCGATCTGGCCTCCCATTCGGTCAAGACCCGGCGGATGGTTTCCAATATCCATTCCTTCGAAACCATTTTTGCCAACTCCGAACTGGACGCCCTGCTGCTGGAAAACACGCTGATCAAAAAATACAAACCCAAGTACAACATCCTGCTGAAGGATGACAAAGGGTATCCCTTCATCCGCGTCAGCAAGGAGGCCTTTCCACGCCTTTCCGTGGCGGGCCGCAGGGAAAAGGACGGCGCCCAGTATTTCGGCCCCTACGGCGGCCGGGGCACCGCCAATATGGCCATCCGCCTGCTGAGCGAGACCTTTCTGCTGCCCAGCTGCAGCCGGAAGTTCCCCCGGGACATCGGCAAGGAGCGGCCCTGCCTGCAACTGCACATGAACAAATGCTGCGGCCCCTGCACCGGCGACCTGACCCAGGAGGCCTATCAGGACATCATCCGCCAGTGCATCCAGGTTTTGGAGGGCAAAAGCGACCAGCTGGAGGCCCGTCTGCTGGAGGAAATGGAGCAGGCCGCCGAGGAAATGCGCTTTGAGCAGGCCGCCGTGTTCCGTGACCGCATCCGTGCCATTCAAAAGCTGCGTCAGTCCCGCATCGCCGTGGTCACCGGCGGCGCCGACACCGATGCCCTGGCCTTTGCCGTCCGTGGCAGCCGCGCCTGCATCGTGCGCCTGTCCTATCGGGGCGGTATCCTGGTGGACCGTTCCCGCGTGCTGCTGGACGGCCTGGACGAGAGTGATGCCGCCGACACGCTGGAAAGCTATCTGCAGCAGTATTACACCGCACTCAACTGGGCGCCCAAGACCCTCTGCCTGTCCCACGAGATCGACGACCGGCAGGCCATGGAGGAGTACCTCACCGGCCTGCGTGGCAGCAAATGTACCGTGCAGCTGCCTCAGCGCGGCGAAAAGCGCAGGGAAGTGCAGCTTGCCCTGGACAATGCCGCCCTGGAGCTTGCCGAGGCCGACGATGCCGAGCAGCGCACCGGCAAGACCCTGACCCTTCTGCGGGATATGCTGGATCTGGCGGAGGTACCCGTCCGCATGGAGGCCTACGACATTTCCAACACCGCCGGCACCGACCCGGTAGCCTCCATGACGGTGTTCTGCAACGGAAAACCGTTGAAAAGTGCCTATAAAAAGTTTAAAATCAAAACTGCCGTGGGCGGCGACGACTACGGCGCCATGGCCGAGGTCCTTGGCCGCAGGCTGGACCGGGCGCTGGCGGGGGACGAGGGCTTTTTGCCCTTGCCCGACCTGTTCCTCATCGACGGCGGTCAGGGACAGGCTGCCGTTGCCCAGACCGAATTGGAACAGCGCGGTGTGCACATCCCGCTGTACGGTATGGTGAAGGACGACCATCACCGCACCCGTGCCCTGGTGGACGCCCATGGCCGTGAGTTTGGCATTTCCGCCACACCGGCGGTGTTTTCCCTCATCGGCCGCATTCAGGAGGAGACCCACCGATTCGCCGTGGAGTTCCACCGCTCGCTGCGCAGCAAAGGTATGCGCAAGTCCTCCCTGGAGGGCATCCCCGGCGTAGGCCCTGCCCGGGAAAAGGCGCTGCTCAAGCGGTTCGGCACCGTCCGTGCCATCAAACAGGCCACCCTGGAGGACCTTTCCGACCTGCTGCCCCGGGATGTGGCGCAGGCCGTATACGACCATTTTAAGGAGAAATCATTATGAGGATCATTACCGGAACCGCCCGCGGCAAGCGGCTGCAGACCCCCGACGGTCTGCATACCCGTCCTACCTCCGACCGTGTGAAGCAGTCGGTGTTCAACATCATCCAGTTTGATATTGAGGGGCGAAAGGTGCTGGACCTCTTTGGCGGCAGCGGCCAGCTGGGGCTGGAAGCCATGTCCCGCGGCGCGGCATCCTGCGTCATCGTGGAAGGGGACCGCAACGCCCAGAAGGCCATTGAGGCCAACATCCGCAACTGCGGCTTTGACCGCGGCTGCCAGCTGATCAAGGGAGACGCCTTCCAGTTCCTCCAGCGGCAGAAGCCGGGCAGCTACCACCTGATCTTTTTGGACCCCCCGTACGGCGGAGAACTGCTCAATCGGGCAATTGCTGAAATTTGCCGAATTGACATTTTGGCCGAGGGTGGTATAATGGTGTGTGAGAGTGCCGCCGATGACGTTGTGCAGCCGGTGCAGGCACCTTATCGGGTGGTAAAGCAGTACCGCTACGGCCACACCGATCTCACCATCATCACCAAGGGGGGCGCCGAATGAAGATCGCTGTGGTTCCGGGCAGCTTTGACCCGGTGACCCTGGGCCATGTGGATATCATCCGCCGGGCATCCGTGCTGTTTGATCAGGTCATCGTCGCCGCAATGATCAATGCTGAAAAGCAGTATTGCTTTACAGCGGAAGAGCGCATTTCCTTCCTGAAGGACGCGGTGAAGGACCTGCCCAACGTGACGGTGGAGTATTCCGAGGATATGCTGTACCGCTTTGTCACCGACAAAAACGCCTGCGCCATCGTCAAGGGCATCCGCAACGGCAAGGACAGCGAGTACGAAATGTGGATGGCCGAATACAACCGGGAGCACGCTCCCACCTGCGACACCCTGCTGCTTCCCGCCGACAAATCTCTGGCGGAAGTCAGCTCCACCGCCATCAAGCAGATGGCAAAAGACGGACAAGACATCACTGCGCTGGTGACGCCCATGGTGGCTGCCGCGCTGGAAAATAAGTAAAGGAGTTGTGATCCATGGCAGGAACCCCCATTGATGAACTGATCAATACCCTGTATGAGATGGTAGAGGACGCCTGGGCAATGCCCCTGGGCAACGACCGCTGCGTGCTGGAGCGGGAAAAGGTTTTGGATATTCTGGATGAAGTGCGTGCCAATCTGCCTTCCGACCTGAAGATGGCCCGGGAGATCGTGGAAAAGCGCAATGACATCATCGCCGCCGGCAAGAAGGAGTACGACAACCTGAAGCTGCAGGCCGACGAATACGCCAAGCAGAAGGTCAACGAACACGAGATCACCCAGGAGGCCCGCAAAAAGGCCGCCGAGCTGGTGGCTGCCGCCGAGCAGCGTGCCAAGGACGTGATGCGTGCCGCCGGCGAGTACTGCGAGGACGCCATGAAGCGTACCGAGGACGTGTTGGGCCGCTCTCTGGAGGAACTCAAGCAGTCCCACGTGCAGTTCCGCCAGGCCATCCGTGAGCAGCAGAACAACAACTGAACCAGGAAAAAATCATCGGTTTTCACCGATGGTTTTTCTCTATGAGGAGTAACACTATGAACTATATGGATCTGAACAGTGACCTGGGCGAAAGCTTTGGCACCTATACGCTGGGCATGGACGAGGCCCTGATGGACGTCATCACTTCGGCAAACGTCGCCTGTGGCTGGCACGCCGGCGATCCCACGGTGATGGAAAAGACTCTCCGCGTGGCCGCTGAAAAAGGCGTTGCCGTGGGTGCCCATCCCGGCTATGCCGACCTGATGGGTTTCGGCCGCCGGGAGATGAAGATCACCCCCGACGAGGCCTATGCCTACGTGCTGTACCAGCTGGGCGCCATTGCGGCTTTCGCCAGGGTGCACAAGGTGAAGCTGCAGCACGTAAAGCCCCACGGCGCTTTGTATAATCAGGCTTGTAAAGACGAAAAGCTTGCCATGGCGATCTGCCGTGCCGCGCAGGATTTTGACCGGGAACTGATGATCCTGGCTCCCTATAACAGCGCCTTCCGCACCGCTGCCGAGGCCATCGGCCAGCCCTTTGCCGCCGAGTTTTTCGCCGACCGGGCCTATATGCCCGACGGCAGTCTGGTGCCCCGCAGCCAGCCCGGCGCCGTCATCCACGATCCCGACGAGGCCTGCCGCCGTGTGCTGCAGATGGCCCGGGAAGGCACCGTCACCTGTATCGACGGTACCGTGCTGAATATGCGCTGCGCCTCGGTTTGCGTTCACGGCGACAACGAGGCCGCCCTTGCCTCGGTCAAAAAGATCCGTGCCGCCCTGGAAAGCGAAGGCGTCGTCCTCCGCCCCATGGGCGCGAAATAAGGCGGTGCTCCGATGTCCGAAATCATTGTTCGGCCTATTGGTACGGATGAGATCCCGGCACTCTGTGAAGCAGAGGGGGACAAAAGCGAAGAGAATGTCGAATACTACCGCCGCTATCTGAATTGGCAGCAGGAAGGGGAATGCGCCTTTCTCATTGCCTTTTTGGATGGGCAGATCGCAGGATATGTGTTTGTTCTTTTTCGGGATCGCTGGGGTTCCATGGCCCAAGCGCGGCAACCCGGACTTGCTGACCTGAATGTCTTCCCGTGGAATCGACGCCGGGGTGTGGGTAACGCACTGTTGGAAAAAGCGGAAATGATTGCCGCACAGTATGGTGATACACTGCATTTGGACGTTCATGTGACTGCGCATGCCGGACAGGCCTTGCGTCTGTATTCCAGACGTGGGTATTTACCTGACGGACGAGGCGTGTACCATAGGTATCAGGAGTATGACACAGCGCAGGGCATGGTAGATCCTGAAGATTTGACCATCCTTTTGCTCAAAAAACTGCGTTAAAGGAGATCAACCGTGCAACCGTATTGGATCCGCCGTGCCAACGCCGGTGACCTGCCCGCACTGTTTCTGGCCGAGGGCGGTGAGACGGAAGGACTGCGGGAGTATCTGCGGCGCCATCTGAACTGGCAGGCGGAGGGCACCTGTGCCTTCCTGATCGCTTTGGCGGATGACGGGCGGGCCGCCGGGCGGCTGTTCGTGCTGTTCGATGATTCTATGCCGCCCGATTATCAAACCGTGCTGCCGTCTTTGGCCGACCTTCTGGTTTATCCGCCGTTTCGCCGGCAAGGCGTGGCCGGCGCGCTGCTTGCCGCAGGCGAGTGGGAGGCCTTCGCGCGGTCGGAACGCATCTTTCTCACGGTGGAAGCGGGGGAGACGCTTGCCTTCGCACGCAGCCTCTATGAAAAACACGGATTTGCCGCGGTCAAGAGCCGCGGAGAGGATCCTGTCTGCATGATAAAAACACGGAACACCCTTTGAACGGGCGTTCCGTGCTTCTTTTTGCATAAAAAAGCCCTCCGGATGACCGGAGGGCTTTTCGTTATGATCTTACAGCTTGGGGCCGGCTTCGACCAGAGCCTTACCGGTATCGTTACCGGTGTACTTGACGAAGTTCTTGATGAAGCGGGAAGCCAGATCCTTGGCCTTTTCCTCCCACTGGGCGGCGTCGGCATAGGTGTCGCGAGGATCCAGAATGCCGCTGTCCACGCCGGGCAGGGCGGTGGGGACTTCCAGATTGAAGTAGGGGATGGTCTTGGTCTCGGCGGTCTGGATGGAACCGTCCAGGATGGCGTCGATGATGCCGCGGGTATCCTTGATGGAGATACGCTTGCCGGTGCCGTTCCAGCCGGTGTTGACCAGGTAAGCCTTGGCGCCGGACTTCTCCATCTTCTTGACCAGCTCCTCACCGTACTTGGTGGG
>JAFYPP010000099.1 GCA_017559995.1 Clostridia bacterium
AGCACCGACGTCAGCAGCCTTGGTGTAGATACCGCCGCCCACACGGGCAAACAGAGCGATGGAAGAAGCACCCAGAGAGAAACCGGTCAGGATGCTGTTGTCACCGTTGAAGATGATGTACAGGATGGCGACGCCCAGAGCGCCCAGACCGACGACGCACAGACCCAGAACGGCACCGCCGGAGAAAGCGACGTTCAGAGCGGCAGACATGCCCTCCTTGGCCTTCTGAGCGGTACGGACGTTGGCGCGGGTGGCGCTCATCATGCCGGAGAAGCCGGCCAGAACGGAGAACAGAGCACCAACCAGGAAGCAGATAGCGGTGGGGCCGTTCAGGATGACCAGCAGCAGGACGAACATCAGGACGGAGAAGGCCAGCATGATGACGTACTGACGCTTCAGGTAAGCCATAGCGCCTTCCTGAATGTAGCCGGCGATCTCACGCATACGGGCGTCTTCCACCTGGATGGAAGCGTTCTTGCGGTACAGGCCATAAGCCATCAGCAGGCTGACGACCGCCGCAGCGATTACCAGATAAGTGTTCATGTTTGTTTACTCCTTTTTCCCTTAACAGTTTGGGTAAAATCATGAAATTGTTGCGGATTTTTTGGGCAACTTGTCTTTCCGCAATATATTATTGTAAAACAAAATCGGAAAAAATCAATCTGTAATTTGCAACTTTATAGAAGTCGTACAATTAAATGTTTAATTCATTGTTTAGATTGTCGAAAAAATCAACGAAAAGCAAAAACGTGGTAAAATTTGTTATCGAAAACCGTTGAAAAATCAAAGGGAAAGGCAATTTATTCATTTTCTGCATCATAGACATTTATAATAAAATGATATATAATGACCTAAATATACCAAACCAATAGAAGAAACGATGAGTAACGGAGTGATACCATAATGGATAGAAATCAGTTATTGCGCGCCCTGCCAAAGGTGGACGAGGTGCTGCGCCAGCCCGTTGTTGCCGCCCTGGAACTGCCCCTGCCGGTGCTTACCGATCTGGTCCGTGACCGCATCGACGCCCTGCGCCGCCGTGTGCTGGAAGGCGAGCTCTGCCGGCTGCCCTCCATGGACGAGCTGTGTGACGAGGTGTGCGCCGCCGCCCGGGTCGCCGCCAAGCCCTCCCTCCGGCCGGTGATCAACGCCACCGGTATCACCCTCCATACCAATCTGGGCCGTGCCTGCCTGTCCCGGCGGGCCGTGGCCGCCGCCGCTGCCGCCGCCCGGGGCTATTCCACCCTGGAGTACGATCTGGAGACCGGCGAGCGAGGCTCCCGCTATGTCCATGTGGAAAAGCTGCTGTGCCGCATCACCGGCGCCGAGGCCGCCATGGTGGTCAACAACAACGCCGCCGCCGTGCTGCTCATCCTCAGCGCTATGGGCAAGGGGGGCGAGGTCATCACCTCCCGTGGCGAACTGGTGGAGATCGGCGGCTCCTTCCGCATCCCCGAGATCATGGAGCAGTGCGGCTGCTCTCTGCGGGAGGTGGGCGCCACCAACAAGACCCACCTGCGGGACTATGAAAAAGCCATCTGCGAAGATACCCGTGCTTTATTAAAGGTACACACCAGCAATTTCCGCATTCTGGGCTTCACCCAGAGCGTTTCCCTGCAGGAACTGGTGGCGCTGGGCCGGGAGCGCGGTCTGCCCGTCATCGAGGATCTGGGCTCGGGCTGCTTCTTTGATCTGGAGCGGCTGGGCATCCACGACGAGCCCACCGTCATGAACAGCGTCAAGGCCGGTGTGGACGTCATCAGCTTCTCCGGCGACAAGCTGCTGGGCGGCCCCCAGGCCGGTATCATCCTTTGCAAGAAGGAATGGATCAACATTCTGAAAAAGCATCCCCTCACCCGTGCCATGCGTGTGGACAAGATGACTCTGGCTGCGCTGGAGGCCACCCTCGAGGCCTATCTGGATCCCAAGCGGGCGGAGGAAGAGATCCCCACCATCCGGATGCTGGCCGCCGATCCTGCCCTGCTGAAGGCGCGGGCGGAAAATCTGTATGCGCTGCTGCGGGAGCGTGGCCTCGCCTGTGAGGTCATCCCCGAGCAGGATCAGGTAGGCGGCGGAAGCGTGCCCACCCAGCTGCTGCCCACCTGGGCGGTGGCGGTGGATCCCCGGCACGTCACCGTGGACGGCCTGGAGCGCCGCCTGCGCAAGCAGGCCGACGTCCCCATCATCGGCCGCATCGTAAAGGATCGCTATCTGCTGGATGTCCGGACCCTGTGGGACGAGGACTTCGCTTATATCGCTGACACCGTAAAGGAGGCCGACCAGTGAAACACGTTATCATCGGTACTGCCGGCCACGTGGACCACGGCAAGACCCTGTTGGTCAAAGCCCTGACGGGCATCGACACCGACCGCCTGCAGGAAGAAAAAAAGCGCGGCATCACCATCGAGCTGGGCTTTGCCCATCTGGATTGGGAGGACGGCACCCAGGCCGGCATCGTCGACGTGCCCGGCCACGAAAAGTTCATCAAAAATATGCTGGCCGGCGCCGGCGGCATCGACCTGGCCATGCTGGTGGTAGCCGCCGACGAAGGCTTTATGCCCCAGACGGTGGAACATCTGGGCATCCTGTCCCTGCTGGGCATCCGGGAGGGTCTGGTGGTCATCACCAAGGCCGACACCGTGGACCCCGAGTGGGTGGACATGATCCGCGAGGACGTCAGGGAACAGGTCAAGGGCACCTTTTTGGAAAACAAGCCCATCATGGCCGTTTCGGCCTATACCGGCGAGGGCATCCCCGAACTGCGGGAGCACCTGAAAATGTTGGTGCAGCAGACCGGCGAAAAGAGCCTGCGCACCCCCTTCCGCCTGCCGGTGGACCGTGTGTTCTCGGTGGAAGGCTTCGGTACGGTGGTCACCGGCACCCTCATCGAGGGCAGCATGAGCGAGGATGAGATCGCCGAGCTGGTGCCCTCCGGCCTCACCGCCAAGATCCGCAACCTGCAGGTCCACGGCAAGGACGTCACCACCGCCTATGCCGGCCAGCGGGTGGCCGTCAATCTGGCCGGCCTCAAAAAGTCCGACATCCAGCGTGGCGACGCCGTGGCCAAACCGGGCACCGTCCACGTGGGACAGATGCTGGACGTGCGCCTGCAGAACCTCAAGGGTTCCCAGCGGGTGATTTTGAACAATTCCCAGGTGCATTTCTACCACGGCGCCAGCGTGCTGCTGGCCAAGGTGGTGCTGCTGGACCGTGACAAGCTGGAGCCCGGCGACAGCTGCTACGCCCAGATCCGCTTTACCGACAACATCGCCGCCAAGGCGGGCGACCGGTTCGTCATCCGGTTCTATTCGCCGCTGGAGACCATCGGCGGCGGCGTGGTGCTGGAGGACGCCCCCCTGCGCCACAAGCGGGGCGACAAGGCCGTGCTGGAGGCGCTGAAGATCAAGGAGAGCGGCTCCGGCGACCAGAAGGTCATCCAGACCATCGCCGAAGAGGGCATCACCCTGCCCGACTGCAAAAAGCTGGCCGCCCGTCTGGCCATGGACGAGGGCGAACTGCAGCATGAGCTGGAGCAGTTGGTATCCCGGGGCAAGGCGCTGGAGATCCTCCCCGGCCGGTATCTGGCCTCCGCCGTGCTGGATAAGCAGTGGAACAACTGCCAGAAGCTGCTGGCCGACTACCACGGCAAAAATCCCCTCCACGCCGGTATGCGTCTGGCCGAGCTGCGGCAGAAGCTGTTCCCCAAGACCGACCTGCCGGTGGCCGACGGCATCCTGCGGGAGCTGCAGGCCGAGGGCAAGATCAAGCGGGTGGCCGACCGGTACGCCCTGCAGGAGTTTGAGGTCAAACTCACCAAGCGGCAGAACGCCCTCAAGGACAAGCTGATGAAGATCTATCGGGACGCCGGACTGGAGGCCCCCTCCACCGACGAGGTGTGGCCCATGTTCCAGCCCAAGGAGAAGGACGAAGCCAAGCAGGTGCTGGAGAGTCTGGTCTCCGGCGGACAGTTGGTGATGCTGTCCCCCCAGATCGTGGTTTATAAAGATGTATACGCCGCGCTGCTGACCGCCCTCAAGGAGTGGTTCGCCGAGCACGACACCGTCACGCTGGCGGAATACCGGGACAAGATGAACACCTCCCGCAAGTACGCACTGGCGGCGCTGGAATATTTTGACCGCAACCACATGACCAAAAAGGACGGCGATTTCCGCAGACCGGGCGCCGAGCTGTAACCAAAACCGAATAACGCGCGGCGCAAAATGTGCGGCAAAAGGGTTTTTTTCTTGACTTTTGGAGAAAACTATGGTAACTTTTGTGGCACATGGGAGCAGATGGGTGCTGGTGTGCCCCCCGGTCTTCAAAACCGGTGAGGGTGGTGAAGAGCTGCCTAGGTGGGTTCGATTCCCACATGTTCCCGCCAAAAAGGAAAGCGCCGCGTGAAAACGCGGCGCTTTTTGTTTTGCCTTATTCAAAAATGATGCTGACGTCCTGCTGCTCGATGACCCGGCCCACGATACAGGACCAGGGAGCGAAGGGCTTCAGGGCCTCCACCAGCCGTTCGGCATCCTCCGGGGGCAGGGCCACCAGCAGACCGCCCGAGGTCTGGGGGTCGGCGGCCAGGTCCACCAGAGCCTGCACGGCGGTTTCGGTCTGACGCATACGGTTGCCCACGTAATCCATGTTGCGGTAGGCGCCGCCGGGCACGATGCCCATGGAAGCCAGTTCCCGGGCTCCCGTCATGAGGGGCAGCTTTTCGCCCTCCAGCACAATGGTAACATCCGAGCCGGAGGCCATCTCAAAGCTGTGGCCCAGCAGGCCGAAGCCGGTGACGTCGGTGCAGGCGTGAACATTGTTGGCCCGCGTCACCTGTTCGCCCGCCCTGGCGTTGAGGGTGGACATATGCAGATAGACCTCGTCGATCTGCTCCTGGGTACACAGACCGCCCTTGATGGCGGTGGTGAGAACGCCCGAGCCGATGGGCTTGGTCATCACCAGCACGTCGCCCGGTTTGGCACCCACGTTTTTCAGGATGCGGTCGGGATGGACGAAACCGGTGACGCACAGACCGTACTTGGGTTCTTCATCCTGCACGGTGTGTCCGCCGGCGATGACGCAGCCGGCCTCCACCGCCTTGTCGTGGCCGCCTTCCAGGATCTTGCGGACGGTCTGCAGCGACAGGCAGTTGGGCACGCACAGAAGATTCATGGCCAGCTTGGGCACGCCGCCCATGGCGTACACGTCGCTGAGGGCGTTGGCCGCCGCGATCTGGCCGAACAGATAGGGATCGTCCACGATGGGGGTAAAGAAGTCCACCGTCTGGATGACGGCGGTATCGTCGTTGACCTGATAGACGCAGGCGTCGTCGCTGCTGTCATAGCCCACCAGCAGGTTGTCATCCCGCACGTTGGGCAGATTGGTCAAAATGGTCGATAGGGCACCCGGCCCCAGCTTGGCGCTTCAGCCGGGGGCGTTGGTCATTTGGGTCAAGGGCCGCTCTTTCGCCATGAAATATCACCTCAAAATCGAATTCTTATCGCTTTGATTATATCATCTTCCGCAGAAAAAACAAGGGAGGACACCAATTTATGGATATCAAGCAGCTGGAGGCGTTTGTATACGTCGTGGAAACCTGCAGCTTTTCCAAAGCCGGTGAGCTGCTCCATCTTACCCAGCCCACCATCAGCTCCCACATCGCCTCGCTGGAGCGGGAACTCAAGATCAAGCTCATCGTCCGCACCACCAAGGAGACCTATCCCTCCGACGCGGGCAAGCTGCTGTATAACTACGCCAAGGAAATTCTGGCCATGCGGGAAAACGCCGTCCGGGCCATTCAGGTATTTTCCCGGGAAATGCGGGGCACGATCACGGTAGCGGCCTCCACCATCCCCGGTCAGTACTATCTGCCCAAGCTGCTGCAGAGCTTCCGGGAAAAGTATCCCGACATCAAGTTCAACATCCAGATGACCGACTCCGCCGACGTGGTGGATATGGTCACCTCCCGCTCCGCCGAGGTGGGCTTCACCGGCACCGAACTGGAAGCGCCCAAGTGCGTGTACCGGGAGTTCGCCGACGACAAGCTGGTGGTCATCACCCCCAACGAGGATCGGTTCCGCCAGTATACCGGCAGAGGCTTCCCCATCCGAAAGATCCTGGAGGAGACCTTCATCAGCCGGGAGCGGGGCAGCGGCACCCGCAAGGAGACCGAGGCCTTCCTCAAGGAGCTGGGCATCGACCCCGGCGAGCTGCAGACGGCCATCGAGGTGCGCTCCACCGAGAGCATCAAAAAGATGGTCAGCGAGGGCATGGGCGTAGCCGTCCTGTCCCACAGCGCCTGCGAGGACTACGAGCAGTTCGGCAAGGTGCTGGCCTTTGACTTTGACAACATCACCCTGCGGCGCAAGCTGTATCTCATCAAGCACAAGAACAGCATTTTGTCCCCCATCGCCCAGGTGTTTTACGATTACGCCAAAAACTACTACAAAAAGTGAGGTGCCGTCCGATGAAAAAAGACATCAACGCCTGTCTGGTGTGCGGCGCGCCCCTGATCTATCTGCCGGAGGCCAAGCCCATGGAATGCGCTGGCTGCGGCCGCACCTTCCCCTCCAACGCCCTGTGCGAAAACGGCCACTTTATCTGTGACGACTGCCACCGGGCGCCCGCGCTGGTGGTCATCAAGCAGCGGTGCCTGCAGGCCAAGGACACCGATCCCATCGCCCTTGCGGAAAAACTGATGGGGGAGGCCACCGTGCATATGCACGGCCCGGAGCACCACGTGCTGGTGGGTTCCGCCCTGCTCACCGCCTACTACAACGTCACCGGAAAACCCGGCCTGGAGGCGGCTCTGGACAAAATGCAGCAGCGGGGCAAACAGGTGCCCGGCGGCACCTGCGGCTTTTTCGGCTGCTGCGGCGCGGCGGTGAGCGCCGGCATCTTCGGCGCCATCGTCATGGAGAGCACCCCCCTGTCGGAGGAGACCTGGGGCAAGGCCAACCTGCTCACCAGCCGGTGTCTGGCCAACGAGGCCAAGGTGGGCGGCCCCCGGTGCTGCAAGCGCAACACCTATCTCAGCATCCTGACGGCGGTGAAGTTCTGCCGGGAGCAGCTGGGGGTGGAACTGCCCATCCCCGCCCGCACCGTGTGCCGGTTTTCCCACAAGTGCCGGGAATGTCTGGGCAAACGCTGCCCGTTTTTTGAAGAAGAAGCATAGAAAAAAGCACCCAAACGGGTGCTTTTTCTTTTATGACCGGTCTCCCGGGCGGAACAGAAAGGCCGCCAGCAGGGAAAAGAACACCGCCGCCGCCACGCCGCCCGCCGAAGCGGTGAGCCCACCGGTGAAGGCCCCCAGAAGGCCCTGCTCCGCCACGGCGGTTCTGACCCCTTCGGCCATGGTGTGGCCGAAGCCCAGCAGGGGAACGGTGGCACCCGCCCCGGCGAACTCCGCCACCGGCCCCCAGATGCCTGCCGCCGAAAGCAGGACCCCCAGCACCACATAGGCGCTGAGGATGCGGGCGGGGGTCAGCCGGGTGCGGTCGATGAGCACCTGGCTCAGTCCGCAGATGACGCCTCCCACCAGAAAGGCTTTCAGGTAGATCATAAACCGCCCTCCAGACACACAAGATGACAGATGCCTGGGATGCTCTCCCCCTGGTTGGCCGAAACGGGGCTCATCATGGCCCCCGTGCCGCAGAACAGCACCTTTTTCAGCTTGCCCGCCGCCAGATCGGGCAGCAGCCGTCCGCACAGCACCGCCGCCGAGCAGCCGCAGCCCGAAGCGCCGGCGTGAACGTCCTGGCTCTGGTCATAGAGCAGCATACCGCAGTCCAGATAGCTCTCGCCCAGCTCCACCCCGTCCCGGCGGAACAGCTCCCGCACCACCCCGTGGCCGATGGAGGCCAGATCGCCGGTGACCATCAAACTGTAGTCCCGGGGCCCGGTGCCGCTGTCCCGGAAAAAGGTCCGCAGGGTCTCGTAGGCGCTCTGGGCCATGGCGGCGCCCATGTTGGAGCTGTCGGTGATACCGGGGTCATACACCCGGCCGGGGGTGGCCGCCGTGACCCGCACGGCGGTCCTTTCCCGCTGCAGCACCGCCGCGCCGCAGGCGGTGGCCGTCCACTGGGCGGTAGGCGGCCGCTGGCCGCCGTATTCCAGCGGATAGCGGTACTGCCGCTCCGCCGAGCAAAAGTGGGAGGAGGCCAGACACAGCGTCCGCCCGGCAAAGCCTCCCGCCACCAGCACCGAGCCCAAAATCAGGCTTTCCGCCATGGTGGAGCAGGCGCCGTACAGGCCGAAGTAGGGCAGGCCCAGACTGCGGGCGGCAAAGCCGGTGGAGATGCACTGGTTCAGCAGATCGCCTCCCAGCGCGCAGTCGATGTGGGACAGTTCCAGCCCGGTCTTGGACAAAGCGGCCTCACAGGCCAGCTCCACCATGCGGCTTTCGGCCTGTTCCCAGGTCTTTTTGCCGAAGCGGTTGTCCCGGGCCACATAGTCGAAATAGGCCCCCAGGGGCCCCTGACCCTCCTTGGTGCCCACCGCCGCCGCCCAGGTGTTCAGCCAGACGCCCTCCTCGAAAAAGAGGGTGTCGCCCACGCGGCTCATGCCATCACCCCCCACAGCCACAGCACCAGACCGTAGGCCACGCTGGCCGAAATGCCCCAGGCCAGCACCGGCCCCGCGATGGTGAACATCTTCACACAGGTGCCCAGCACGAAGCCTTCGGTCTTGAACTCCAGGGCGGGGGAGGAGATGGAGTTGGCAAAGCCGGTGATGGGCACCAGCGTGCCCGCCCCGGCGAACTTCGCGATTTTCTCAAACAGACCCACGGCGGTGAGCGCCACCCCCAAAAAGATCAGCGACACCGACGCCGCCGTCCCGGCGGCTTTTTCGTCCAGTCCGGCGCTTTGGTACAGGGTGCGCAGCACCTGCCCAAAAAGACACAGCCCGCCGCCCACGGCAAAGGCTGCGGGAACCGTCCGCCGGGAAGGGGAGGGCGGCTCCTGCTCCCGGCACAGATCCCGGTATTGCTTTCGGTCCAGTTTCATGTCATCACCTCTTGGGGTAGTATGCCGCGGGGCGAAAAAAGTATGCAGAAAAAGACCCCGGAAGCACAGGGCTCCGGGGTCTTTTCGGAAAAAAGAAGGTTTGTTCAGATGTTGGAACGGAGCATCGTCAGCTCTTCTCCGTCCACCAGAAACAGCTGCTCCAGGTCATCGGAGTGAACGGCCGTGTCGGACTCGGCCTCAAACTTCACACAGGTGCCGCAGGAGGAACTGACCCGGCGGGGTACCGGCATCAATTTGCCGTGAAGGCCGGCGGCCTTCAGGTCCTTGTTGAAGCGGATGGCCCCAAAGTGGGAGAAAAAGGTGGCGATGTAGGTTTGCATAACTTACTTAACCTCGATGATGTAGTCGTCGCCGCTCTCGGTGAAGGAAACGGTCTTGCCGGCATTCTTGGCGAAGCGGGAGACGTTGTTCAGAGCGGTCTGGTTGTCAACCAGGATCTCGTAAGCCTCGGCGTTCTGCTTCAGAGCCTCCATGGTCAGAACCACGGGCTGGGGGCAGGACAGGCCGCGGGCGTCAACAGTGATCTTAGCCATTATACTTTCTCCTTTCGCAAAAATCAAGTATCGGTGGGATTTAAGCCTTGGACTTCTTGGTGTTCACAGCGGCGATGACCAGCATGACCACCAGCATGACGATGCAGGCGATGCGGCCGTTGGCAGTGGTGCCGGCGCCGGAGGAAGCCAGACCGAAGTTATGGCAGAAGGCAGCGCCCACAAACATACCCAGAACGGCAACGGCGGAGTCGGTGTTGCCTTCGCCGGCCAGGATCAGCTGACGCAGGGGGCAGCCGCCCAGCAGGACAGAGCCCAGACCAACGACGGTCATGCCCAGGAAGTTCCAGACGTGCTGGGTGTGAGCAACGGGCTGAGCGATGATCTCGCCGGCATCGTTGATGCCCTTGACGAAGCCCAGATGGAAGTTGCCGGTGGCGATGTTGCCGATCAGAGCCACAACGATCAGAGCGATGAAGCCGCAGACCAGAGTCCAATCCTTGAACAGGACCACGTCACGCAGACCGCCAACCATGCACAGACGGGTGCGCTGAGCCAGAGCGCCCACGATCAGGCCGGCAGCCAGAGCGATGGCCCAGGGAGCGCGCTGGGAAGCGGGGCCGCTCTCAGAGAACTTCAGCAGAGCGGGGAAGGCCAGCAGGATGACCAGCAGAGCCACGTTGATACCGGTGATGCCAAAGCCTTCCAGCTTGCCCTGCTTATAAGCACGGCCCAGGGTGAAGCCCTTCTTCAGGAAGAAGATACCCACCAGGATACCGGCGATGAAGCCGAACAGACCCACAACGGCGTTCAGGTCGCCGCCGGCGATACGCAGAGCCATACGCAGGGGGCAGCCCAGGAAGATCAGGGCACCAACCATGACGCCGAAGCCCAGAACGAAGCGGGTCAGGGGAGAGGAGCCGCCGCGGGGGGCGAAATCCTTCTTCAGCAGAGCCACGATGAAGGCGCCGCAGACCAGACCGATGATCTCGGGACGGACGTACTGAACCACAGCAGCGCCGTGCATGCCGACGCCGCCGGCGATGTCACGGATGAAGCAGGCGATACAGAAGCCCATGTTGGCGGGGTTGCCAAACTTCACCAGCAGAACGGCGATCAGACCGGCAATGGCGCCGCCGATCAGCAGGTTTCTTTTTTCTTTCATTGTCTTTTCCTCCAAATCAAGTAAATTTTGGAAAGAGTTTATGCTACTTTACAGCATAGACCTAAAATGGGGGGGTGTAAAACGGATAATTTCAATAGGAGAGCGAATGATTACAAAAGAAGCGGTCATACTGCCCTATAGAAATAAATAATAAATAAATGGTGCGGAACCTTCCGAAAATATGTTATACTGGATTTAATTGTAAGCACCGGCACGGCCGGTGGGAAAGCAGGTCAGTATGGGCAAGATCTATCTGGACAACGGCAGCACATCCTTCCCCAAGGCCCCCGGCGTGGGCAAGGCCATGGCGGAGTTTATCGAACAGGTGGGCGTCAATATCGGCCGCGGCGGCTATGAAGAGGCCTATTCCGCCGCCGAAGTGGTGCTGGACACCCGGGAAAAGCTGTGCCGGCTGTTCCATTTTGACAAGCCGGAAAACGTGATCTTCACCTCCGGCATCACGGCCTCCATGAATATACTGCTGAAAGGCCTGCTCAAGCCGGGTGACCGGGTGCTCACCACCTCCATGGAACACAACGCCGTCATGCGCCCCCTGCGCCAGCTGGAGGAGCAGGGCGTGGAGGTCTGCCTCATCCCCTGCAACAGCGACGGCACGCTGGACTGGGGTGCTTTTGTGGATCTGGCCACCCCGGGCACCCGGGCGCTGGTGACCACCCACGCTTCCAATATGTGCGGCACCGTCATGCCGGTGAAGGAAATGGCGGAATATTGCCAGACGCTGGGCATTTGGACCATGGTGGACTGTGCCCAGACCGCCGGCATCCTGCCGGTGGACATGGAGGACTGGGGCGTGGATGCCATCGCCTTTGCCGGACACAAGGGTCTGCTGGGACCGCAGGGCATCGGCGGATTTCTCATCACCGACGATCTGGCCGCCGAGGTGGATCCCCTGCTGTCGGGCGGCACCGGCAGCATCTCCCATCTGGAGACCGTGCCCGAGTTCCTGCCCGACCGGTTTGAGCCGGGTACCCAGAACCTGCCGGGCATCTTCGGCCTGCACGCCGCGCTGACCTATCTGGAGGAGACCGGCATCGACGCCATCCGTCAGCACGAGATGGCCTGCGCCGCCCGCCTGCTGGAGGGCTTCTCCCGGCTGGAGGGCATCCGCGTGGTGGGCCGCGCCGACCTTACCGGCCGTACCGCCGTGGTGTCGGTGGAGTTTCTGCGTATGGATAACGCCGACGCGGCCTTTTTGCTGGAGGACACCTACGGCATCATGACCCGCTGCGGTCTGCACTGCGCCCCCCGGGCCCACATGACGGTGGGCACCTTCCCCCAGGGCACCGTGCGCTTTGCCCCCGGCCGCATGACCGCCATGGAGGAGATCGACGCCGCCGTGGCCGCCGTGGAGGCCATTTTGCGGGAAAACCGGTGAAAACCCCCCATCGAAAAAATCGATAAAAGGTCGATAAATAAAAGAAATATCATTTATAGATTTTTTCTTGAAATAAACCACATAAAAAATTCAAATACCCGGGAATTTTTGCTTGTAGACTTGCAAGAAATTGTTAAAATAAAGATGAAGTGAAAATGCGCCTTGTGCGCCCATATTTTGGATGAAGTTTTCGGGAGATCCGCCCTGGCGGCGGAGCCGAAGGAATAAGTCCGGGGAGTGCCAATCCCCGGGTGAAGATCTCAGGCCGCAGGACCGGGAACGGACAAAACTCTGAAAAGCGAAAGCACCGACGGAGCAACCCCGGACGCGGGGGAATCTCTCAGGTTAAGGAACAGAGCGAACGGCGGTTTTTTGCTGCGTGTTCGGTCTGTTCTTGTTTCTTTTGGAGGCACTTTGATGGAAAGCAGAAGCTCTTTTCTGGTCATTACCAATAACCCCCTGGTGGTGGAATGTATGCCCGCCGATCTGGCGGTAGAATATCATGATGTGAGCTATCGCGAGGTGCTGGTGCTGGTGCGGGACATGGTGTACGCCGGTCACCGGATGTATACCCATCCGCTGTCGGGCAGCGTCAAGCCCAACGAGACCCCTTACAAGTCCATCGTGGTCTCCAAAAAGGTCAAAACCATGGAAGCCATGGAGGCCTCCATCATCTCGGACAGCATCCAGACCTTCGACAAGTTCACGCCCATCAAGCGGGAACTGCCCGAACGGGTGCTGAAGGACTTTCGCCTGATTGACTATACCCTGCTGTGCGGTGCTGTCGGACTGGACGCCGTGGCAGGTCTTAGTAATAAAAAATAATTATTTTAGGAAGAAGGAGGTGTTCACTTTGAAATTGGAACTGGGTTATATCCAGATTAAGGATATTCAATTTTCAAAGGAATGCAAAGTAGAAAACGGCACGCTTTACGTTGATCCCGACGCCGTCAAGGCCTTCATGTATGAAGAGGACGACGTTAAGGATTGGGTCGCCGACTTCAAGTTTGACATCGCCAAGCCCGGCGAGAGCGTGCGCATCACCCCTGTCAAGGACGTTATCGAGCCCCGCGTTAAGGTCGAGGGCGGCGGCGGCATCTTCCCCGGTGTCGTGGCCAAGGTCGACACCGTCGGTTCCGGTAAGACCCACGTTCTGCGCGGCATGGCTGTTGTCACCGCCGGTAAGATCGTCGGCTTCCAGGAGGGCATCATCGATATGTCCGGCCCCGGCGCCGAGTACACTCCCTTCAGCAAGCTGAACAACTTCGTTGTCATTGCTGAGCCCAAGGAAGGTTACGAGAACCACAAGCACGAGTACGAGCGTGCCGTCCGTCTGGCCGGCCTGCGTGCCGCCGCCTTCATCGGCGAGATCGGCCGCAACGTCACTCCCGACGAGTCCCAGGTCTTCGAGACCCTGGGCATCAAGGAAGGTATCGAGAAGTACCCCGATCTGCCCCGCGTGGCTTACGTCCACATGCTGCAGACCCAGGGCCTGCTGCACGACACCTATGTCTACGGTGTTGACGCCAAGCGCACTCTGACCACCATCATCAACCCCACCGAGACCATGGACGGTGCCATCCTGAGCGGTAACTGCGTGTCTGCCTGCGACAAGAACACCACTTACCATCACCTGAACAACCCCGTGGTCGCCGAGCTGTTCGCCCAGCACGGCAAGACTCTGAACTACGTCTGCAACATCATCACCAACGAGAACGTTTACCTGGCTGACAAGCAGCGTTCCTCCGACTGGAGCGCCAAGCTGTGCCGTCTGCTGGATCTGGATGGCGCTATCGTGTCTCAGGAAGGCTTCGGCAACCCCGACACCGACCTGATCATGAACACCAAGAAGATCGAGCTGCAGGGCGTCAAGACCACCATCATCACCGACGAGTACGCCGGTCAGGATGGTAAGTCCCAGTCCCTGGCCGACGCCGATCCTCTGGCTGACGCCGTCGTCACCGGCGGTAACGCCAACGAAGTGATCATCCTGCCCAAGATGGACAAGGTCATCGGCATGCTGGACTACGTGGACGTCATCGCCGGCGGCCATGCCGGCTCCCTGCGTGAGGACGGCTCCATCGAGGCCGAGCTGCAGGTCATCACCGGCGCTACCAACGAGATGGGCTTCAACTGCCTGAGCGCCCGCTAAACGTTTTAAGGAAGGAGGAAACACAACTATGAGTTTTAAGGTTGTACACTATATCAACCAGTTCTTCGCCAACATCGGCGGCGAGGAAATGGCTCACGTCGCTCCCGAGCTGCGCGACGGTATCGTCGGCCCCGGTTTGGCTTTCAACACCGCCTGGAAGGGCGAGGCTGAAATCGTCAAGACCATTGTCTGCGGCGACTCCTATTTCGCCGAGCACGAGAAGGAAGCCAAGGAGCAGGTTCTGGCCTGGGTCAAGGCTGAAAAGCCCGACCTGTTCATCGCCGGTCCCGCCTTCAACGCCGGTCGTTACGGTTACGCCTGCGCTACCATCTGTGCCGCCGTCCAGGAGGAGGGTATCCCCGTCCTGACCGGTATGTACGAAGAGAACCCCGGCGCCGACCTGAAGAACAAGGTCCTGATGGTCGCCACCGCCAACAGCGCCGCCGGCATGCGTAAGGCTGCCCCCACCATGGCTGCTCTGGCCCTGAAGATCATGAAGGGCGAGAAGCTGGGCGCTTCCTGCGAAGAGGGCTATATGCCCAACGGCATCCGCGTCAACTTCTTCGAGAAGGAGCGCGGCGCCAAGCGTGCCGTCGATATGCTGGTCAAGAAGCTGAACGGCAAGCCCTTCGTCACCGAGTATCCCATGCCCTCTTTCGACCGCGTGGCCCCCAACAAGGCCATCAAGGATCTGTCCAAGGCCCGCATCGCCCTGTGCACCTCCGGCGGTATCGTCCCCAAGGGCAACCCCGACCACATCGAGTCTTCCTCTGCTTCTCACTACGGTGAGTACAACATTGACGGCGTCATGGATCTGACCGCAGAGACCTACGAGACCGCTCACGGCGGTTATGACCCCGTCTATGCCAACGCCGACGCCGACCGCGTTCTGCCCGTGGACATCATGCGTGAGTTCGAGGCCGAAGGCAAGATCGGCAAGCTGCACGAGTTCTTCTACACCACCGTTGGTAACGGTACCGCTGTCGCCTCTGCCAAGGGCTTCGCTGCTGAGTACGCTCAGAAGCTGCTGGCTGCCGGCGTCGACGCCGTTATCATGACCTCCACTTGAGGTACCTGTACTCGTTGCGGTGCAACGATGGTTAAGGAGATCGAGCGCGCTGGCATCCCCGTGGTGCATATGTGTACCGTTACTCCCATTTCTATGACCGTTGGTGCGAACAGAATCGTTCCCACCATCGCCATTCCTCATCCCCTGGGCAATCCCGCTCTGACTCTGGAAGAGGAAAAGACCATCCGCCGGAAGCTGGTCAGCCGCGCCCTGGAGGCCCTGACCACCGAGGTCGAGGATCAGACCATCTTCGAGGTCTAATCCCTGTTTCGGCAACCCCCTTCGCATAGTTATCGCCGTGATCCCCGGAGGCTTCGGCCTCCGGGGCGTCCGGCCGGAGGCGGCCCTTTCCGGGCCGAAAAATCTAATGCAGGAGAGCGATCAACATGAGCAAAATTTATGACGTGATCATTCTGGGCGCCGGCCCCGCCGGCCTCACTGCCGGTCTGTACGCCGGCCGTGCCCGTCTGTCCACTCTGATCCTGGAAAAGGGTCAGGACGGCGGCCAGATCGCCATCACCGATGAGATCGAAAACTATCCCGGCCAGATGGTCGAAGGCGAAAGCGGCCCCAGCCTCATCGCCCGTATGACCGAGCAGGCCAAAAAGTTTGGTGCCGAACGCGCTTCCGACGTCATCAAGAGCGTCGAGCTGCAGGGCGACATCAAGAAGCTGGTCGGCGCCAAGGGCGAGTACCTGGCCAAGACCGTCATCCTGGCCACCGGTGCCTTCCCCAAGCCCATCGGCTGCAAGAACGAAGGCAAGTTCGTTGGTAAGGGCATTTCCTTCTGCGCCACCTGTGACGCCTCTTTCTTCGAAGATTTCGAGGTGTACGTGGTCGGCGGCGGCGACTCCGCCGTTGAAGAGGCTATGTACCTGTCCAAGTTCGCCCGTAAGGTCACCATTATCCACCGCCGCAATGAGCTGCGCGCCGCCAAGTCCATCCAGGAGAAGGCTTTTGCCAATCCCAAGATCGCCTTTATGTGGGACACCGTCGTTGACGAGGTCTGCGGCGACGAGCTGATGGAAAGCATGATCGTCAAGAACGTCAAGACCGGCGAGATGACCCGCATCGAGGCCGATCCCGACGACGGCATCTTCGGTCTGTTCGGCTTTATCGGCTACAACCCCAACTCCGCTCTGTTCGAGGGTCAGGTGGAACTGGACCACGGCTATATCGTCACCGATGCTGACATGCACACCAACATCCCCGGCGTCTTTGCCGCCGGCGACATCCGTGTGAAGTCCCTGCGTCAGGTGGTCACCGCTGCCGCTGACGGCGCCATCGCCGCCATGCAGTGCGAAAAGTATATCGCTGAACACGAATAATCTGCGGCTACTTGCATTGTATTTTGCAATGCTGTATAATAGGCCCACTATTTTATAAATAAAGGAGATACTACCATGCTGGAACTGGATAAGAATACCTTTGAAGCCGAAGTTCTGCAGGCCGAGGGCAAGATCCTGGTCGACTTCTACGGCGACGGCTGCGTTCCCTGCGCCGCTCTGATGCCCCACGTTCACGCTTTCGCCGAGACCTACGGCGACAAGATCAAGTTCACCGCTCTGAACACCACCAAGGCTCGCCGTCTGGCCATCGCCCAGAAGGTCATGGGTCTGCCCGTCATCGCCATCTACGAGGGCGGCGCTATGATCGACAGCCTGGTCAAGGACGACGCCACTCCCGAGAACGTGGAGGCCATGATCAAGAAGTATATCTAATCTATTAGGTATACCGGATCGCAATTATCTTATTTTCGCTATAGAGGGTGAAGGCCCTTTATAAATCTTGAAGAAGGAGGATAAGACATGAGCATCTTAAATGGCAAGAAAGTCATCATTATCGGTGACCGTGACGGCATCCCCGGCCCCGCTATCGCAGCGTGTGCTGAGTCTGCCGGTGCCGAAGTTGTTTTCTCCTCGACGGAGTGCTTCGTCTGAACGGCCGCTGGTGCAATGGATCTGGAAAACCAGAAGCGTGTTAAGGAATTCACCGAGCAGTACGGTGCCGAGAACATTGTTGTTCTGCTGGGCGCCGCTGAAGGTGAGGCTTCCGGCCTCGCTGCTGAGACGGTCACCGCCGGTGACCCCACCTACGCAGGTCCGTTGACTGGAGTCTCGTTGGGACTCAAGGTTTATCACGTTTGTGAGGAAGAAGTCAAGGCAGAGTTTGATGAAGCTGTCTATGACGAGCAGGTCAGCATGATGGAGATGGTTCTGGACGTCGACGATATCGCCGGCGAAATGAGCTCTATCCGCGAGCAGTTCTGCAAGTATTAAGCCACAGACGCACAGTAAGGGGGCGGCGGCAGTTGCCGTCCGCCCCCTTTTTCCGTCTTTGCCGTCATAGATCGCTGCATCGGGACTGTCCTGCATCAGTCCGCATCGGTCGACGCCTCCTCCGGGTGTCGGTCCTTCTTTCGGTGCGGCGATCTGTGGCGGCAACGTCATAGTCGCCCGGAACATAGAAAATCAATTATTTTTAAAGTAAGAAAGGTCGTGGACGAATTGAAAAGCGTACTGAAGGGTGCCAGCTATATTCTGGCCCATACCCCCGACATGGTGCTGCATAACGGCACCACCCAGACCACCGAGCGCATCGTCAACCCCGAAAGTGAATATCTGAAGGAGCTGCCCAACCATCTGCGCACCTTCGATCAGGCTCTGGCCTATTGGCCCAACCAGGTCTATATCGGCAACAAGACTCCCGATGAGCTGTCTGCCGTTGAGCAGCCCTGGTACGACAAGACCTGTGACGTCAACAGCCGTTACGGCAAGTTCGGCCAGATGATGCCCCAGGAAGAGTTCCTGCTGCTGATGCAGGCCTGCGACGTCTTTGACCTGGTCAAGCTGGACAAGGAGTTCGTGGCTGCCAACAAGCCCGCTCTGGAAGCCAACGAGATCATGGACGAAGCCATCCTGTCCCGTATCACCGAGGGCGTTGAGCTGTCCGTCGTCGAGCATTTCGTCAACGACGAGCACGCCGAGCCCCTGTACCACAACAACGTTCTGGTGGGCTGCGTCATCCGCGCTCACGATATCGACGTCAACCTGTCCGCTCACGTCATGCACGAGAACCTGGTCTCCAAGGCCTCTTCCGTGCTGGCCCTGCTGTACGCCGTCAAGAACGCCGGCATCGACAAGGCCGACGTTGAGTACGTCATCGACTGCGCCGAGGAGGCCTGCGGTGATATGAACCAGCGCGGCGGCGGCAACTTTGCCAAGGCTGCTGCCGAGATCGCCGGTCTGCCCAAGGCTACCGGTTCCGACACCCGCGGCTTCTGCGCCGGTCCCGCCCACGCCATCGTCGAGGCTGCCGCTCTGGTGGCTGCCGGCGCTTACAAGTGCGTTGTGGTCACCGCCGGTGGCTGTACCGCCAAGCTGGGCATGAACGGCAAGGACCACGTCAAGAAGGGCCTGCCCGCTCTGGAAGACATGATCGGCGGCTTTGCCGTGGTCATCACCGAGGATGACGGCGTCAGCCCCGAGTTCAACCTGAAGATCCTGGGCCGCCACACCGTCGGCACCGGCTCCGCTCCCCAGGCCGTTATCGGCTCTCTGGTCACCGAGCCCCTGGAGCGCGTCGGCCTGAAGGTCACCGATATCGACAAGTTCTCTCCCGAGATGCAGAACCCCGACATCACCAAGCCCGCCGGCGCCGGTGACGTCCCCCTGTCCAACTACAAGATGATCGCCGCTCTGGCCGTCAAGAAGGGCGACCTGCAGAAGGCCGATCTGGCCACCTTCCCCGTGAAGTACGGCCTCACCGGCTGGGCTCCCACCCAGGGCCACATTCCCTCCGGCGTGCCTTACATGGGCTTCGCCCGTGAGGACATCCTGGCCGGCCGCGTGAACCGCGCCATGATCATCGGTAAGGGCTCCCTGTTCCTGGGCCGTATGACCAACCTGTTTGACGGCGTTTCCTTCGTCGTCCAGGCCAACACCGGCGCCGAAAAGGTCGAGGCCGGCGTTTCCGAAGAGCAGGTCAAGGGCCTGATCGCCAAGGCCATGAAGGAGTTTGCCGCCACCCTGCTGGCTCAGGCCGAATAAGGCAGGTGGCATCCATGATGAATCTGGAACAAACCATTGCCAAGACCTTCCTGCAGATGGCAGAAGGTCTGGAGACCGGTTCTTTCGGCGCCAAGCCCAAGATCGCGCTGACCGGTATGGGCAGCGAGCACGGTGAGAAGAACGCCATGGAAGCCGCCCTGATGGCCGCCAGAAAGGGCGTCGATGTGTACTACATCGGTACTCTGGAGGCCGAAGGCGTCACCACCGTTAAGGTGGCCGACGAGGACGAGGGCCATAAGAAGATGGAAGAAATGGTGGAGTCCGGCGAAGTCGACGGCGCTGTCACTATGCATTTCCCCTTCCCCATCGGTGTTTCCACCGTTGGTAAGGTGGTCACCCCCGCCAAGGGCCGTGAGATGTTTGTGGCTACCACCACCGGCACCTCTTCCGCCGACCGCATCGAGGGCATGATCAAGAATGCCATCTACGGCATCATCACCGCCAAGGCCTCCGGCATTGCCGATCCCACCGTTGGTATCCTCAACGTGGACGGCGCCCGTCAGACCGAAATGGCGCTGAACCAGCTGAAGGAGGGCGGCTATCAGTTCTCCTGGGCCACCTCTGCCCGTGCCGACGGCGGCGCTGTCCTCCGCGGCAACGACGTGCTGCAGGGCACCCCCGACGTTCTGGTGTGCGATTCCCTCACCGGCAACGTGCTGATCAAGATGCTGAGCGCCTATTCCACCGGCGGCAGCTTCGAGGCCACCGGCTACGGCTACGGCCCCGGTATCGGCAAGGGCTATCACAAGCTCATCCACATCATCTCCCGCGCTTCCGGCGCTCCCCTCATCGCCAACGCTCTGATCTACGCCGCCGACATGGTTCGCGGCAAGGTCTTTGAGGTTGCCGACAAGGAGTTTGCCGCCGCCGAAAAGGCCGGTCTGGACAACATCCTGGCCGCCCGTAAGGCTGCCGCCAAGCCCGCTGAGGCCGAGGAAGAGGTCAAGGCTCCCCCCGCAGAGCCCTGCGTGGCTTCCATCCCCGGCATCGAGGTCATGGATCTGGAAGACGCCGCCAAGGCCCTGTGGAAGGCCGGCATCTATGCCGAAACCGGCATGGGCTGCACCGGTCCCCTGGTCATGATGAGCGAAGCCAACAAGGAAAAGGCCGTTGAGATCCTGAAGAAGGCCGGCTATATCGGTTAAGAGGTAGACGAATGAAGGTTATCGACATTATCGAAAAGGTGGAGAAGGACCTCACCTACGACCAGCTGGTTGACCTGGTGGCCAACCACAACCGTCAGGTGGATCTGGTCTTCGCCGAGAAGAAGTCCGACGAGGACGGCCACGTGTGGGACGCCGAAAACTGGACCTGCGTGGACGGCAAGCGCTTCATCCGCAGCTATTTCCTGGGTGATCGTGCCTCCTCCGACTTTTCCGGTTACAACAAGTACGACATGAAGGGCGCTTTCCTCCCCGAGGAAGCCAAGGAAGTCCGTTTGGGCTAAAAACCAAATCACAGGACCCGCCAGCGAAAGCCGGCGGGTCTTTTTTTGCGCCGAAACCGCGGTTTTTAAAGAAATTCTAAAGTTTCCACAAAAGGCGTTTACACTGTGGACGGGGGGTGGTACACTGGGAAAAAGGAGGTTGAAAACATGAAGAAACTGTTGTTTGTGGTCTTTATGTTAGGCCTGCTGCTGTTTTTGGCTCGCGAAAAGCCTGCGGAAGAGCCGACCAACCGTACCACCCCGCCAACCGTGTACGTAACGGTAGGGGAGCGCCTGGTGAAAGAAGGCGGCGCCAGCGAATGGAGGCAAGGAGGCAGGGGCTTCACCGCGGCATATCCCTCGCTGGAATCTTTGGCAGAGCGCATGGAGTATGCAACTGTCAGCGAGACCCAGGCCAAGTGTTCCTTCACACTGCCGCCCACCGGCGTAACGGTCAGTTGTTATCAGTACATTGACGGCAAACTGATACCGGGAGAAGCGATCTCGCTGAAAGATGACGGCACACTGGAGCTGCTGCCGGGCAAATGGATCTATCGAATCTATCCCTTCTGGTATTCCGCAGAAGAAGACTATGTCGGTAAGGGCATACTCACCTTCGGCATAGATAGGCAGTGATCGGTGGTCCACCATGCGCGACGGGCAGGAAC
The DNA here is from genome assembly GCA_017559995.1 of Clostridia bacterium. Lineage (GTDB taxonomy): Bacteria > Bacillota > Clostridia > Oscillospirales > Butyricicoccaceae > UBA4644. Next base: position 21,458 of record JAFYPP010000099.1, read on the forward strand.
GTTCATCGGAAAAAGGAGGCGGAAGTATGAAAAAGATGTTCTTTGCGACCCTTTTGGCGGTGCTGCTGCTGTTTTCCGCCTGCGAAAAGGCCCCGGAGTTTACCCATGAAGTGGTCTCCCAGCCTCCCGAACTGGTGGTCACGGTGACCGAGGGCAGCGTGACCGAACATTATACCTGCAACTGGTCGTATTTGGATGAAAATGGACAGGAGAGCACCCTGGGAGTGACCCCCGGTATGCGTGAGGACTGGTGGAACCAAACGCCCCAGCTGGTCACCGCCGACCAGACCGCCCGGCTGTCCTTTGCCCTGCCACCCGACGAGCTGGCGGTGAGCCGCTACAGCGTCACCGACGGCAGCAGCACCTTCTGCGAACTGACCGAAGAGGGCGAACTGCCCCTCACCCCGGGGTCCTGGACTTATGTGTTTATGGCCCAATGGACCGACGAGACCCGGCCCTATCACGGCTGGGCAAAATACACCGTGTGCATCGGAAAAAACTGAACGACCTCACCCGCCCTGCCCGGGCGGGTCTTTTTTTATCCGGGGAATTGCAATCATCCGCCCTTTCCTATATAATGAATTCGTATATCTATCTCCCAAAGGAGTTGTCACTATGTACGATATTCTCATCAAAAACGCGCGGATCGCCGACGGTACCGGCAATCCGACTTATTACTCCGACGTGGCGGTAAAGGACGGCAAGATCGCCCGCATCGCCAAGGTCATCAACAGCGATGCCAAGACCGTCATCGACGGCAAGGGCAAGGTTCTGTCCCCCGGCTTTATCGACGCCCATTCCCATCACGACATGGTGGTGGAGCATAACTACAGCTGCTCCAACTCTCTGGAACAGGGCATTACCACCATCATCGGCGGTATGTGCGGCGAGTCCCCCATGCCCATCTGCGAAAATCAGCTGGAGGCCGGCCTGCGCGTAGTGGGCAGAAACCACACGGAAGAGAGCCGCAAGGCACGCTTTGACACCGCCGCCTATCTGGACTTCGTGGATCGTCCCACCGGCGCCAACATGGCCTATCTGGTGGGTCACGGCAACCTGCGCGCCTGCGTGGTGGGTTACGCCGACCGCAAACTCACCAAGGAAGAGCAGGCCGAGATGGAGGAACTGCTCCGCAAGGCCATGAAGGCCGGCTGCTACGGCCTGTCCTTCGGCCTCATCTATCCTCCCGGAAGCTACGCCGACACCGAAGAGATGATCGGCATGGCCAAGGTGGTGGCCGAGTTCGGCGGCCTCATCACCGTCCACGTGCGCGCTGAAAACACCAAGCTGGTGGAGGCCGTGGAAGAGATGATGGAAGTGACCCGTCAGTCCAACGTGCGCATGGTCATCTCCCACCACAAGGCCACCGGCGGTTATCTGTGCTGGAACAAGACCGCCGCCACCATCTCCATCATGGACCGCATGGTGGCACAGGGCTACGATGTGTTCTGCGATCAGTATCCCTACACCGCATCTGCCACCGGTATGCAGACCAATATCCCCGACTCCATGCACGTTCTGGGTGTGGACAAACTGGTGGAGATGCTCACCACCGACGAGGGACGCGCCGAACTGCGCAAGGTCATCGTGGGCGACCGGGACTCCTTTGACCGATTCAAGTACACCATGATCGGCAACTCTGTGAGCCGTCCCGATTACGCCGGCCGGATGATCAACGACATCGCCCGGGAAGAGGGCCGCGATCCCTATGACATCCAGTGCGACCTGCTGCGGGATGACCGCCTGTCCACCGGCGCCATCTTCCACACCATGTGTGAAGAAGACGTGGCCCGTGTCATGCAGTGGCCCCGCGCCATGGTGGGCACCGACGGTATGTATACCCCCGGCGAAGTGGGCAACCATCCCCGCAGCTTCTCCTCCTTTGTCCGCGTGCTGGGACGCTACGTCCGGGAACTGAAGGTCATCACCCTGGAAAACGCCATCCGTAAGATGTGCTATCTGCCCGCCATGGTCTACGGCATGTCCACCAAGGGCCTCATCCGGGAAGGCATGGACGCCGACCTGGTGCTGTTTGATCCCGAGACCGTGGGCGACAACAACGATTTCACCGATCCCTATGTGAAGAACAGCGGCTTGGACTATGTCATCGTGGGCGGTGAGATCGCCGTCAAGGACAACGTGATCACCGGCGCCATGGGCGGCAAGCAGCTGCGCAAGACCGTTGACTGATGTTTGAACAGATCCACTGCGCCCCCATGGAGGGCGTGACCCGGGCCATCTTCCGACGGGAGCATCACGCCCTGTTCGGCGGCTGCGACAGCTATGTTACGCCCTTTCTGGCCCCTTCCGCCGACGGGGTGTTCAGCGAAAAAGAGCTTCGGGAAGTTCTGCCCGAAGCCTGCGCCGGGGTGCCCACCGTGCCCCAGCTCATCACCGCCCGGCCGGAGCATTTTCTCTGGGCGGCGGAAAAGATGGGGGAGTTGGGATACCGACAGGTGGACCTCAATCTGGGCTGCCCCTCCGGAACGGTGGTGGCCAAGCACAAAGGCTCCGGCATGCTGGCCGACCCCGAGACGTTGGACCGGTTTTTCGACGCCGTGTTTCAGGGGATGCCCGGGGGCATGACCCTTTCGGTCAAGACCCGCATCGGTCTGGAGGACAAGGACAACTGGCCCCGGCTGCTGGAGATTTTTGACCGCTATCCCATCGCTCTGCTCACCGTCCATCCCCGGCTGCGGCGGCAGTTTTACAAGGGTAAACCCGATCTGGAGGCCTTTTTGGCGGCGCTGGAGGGGGTACACCTGCCCCTGTGCTACAACGGCGATATCTTCACGGTGGAGGACGCCCGCGCCCTGCGGCAGCGGTTCCCCACGGTGGAGCAGCTTATGGTGGGCCGCGGCCTGGTGGCCAATCCCGCCCTGGCACGGGAGATCCGTGGGGGCGCGCCCCTCACCGGGGCGGAGCTGCGGCAGTTCCACGACAGCCTGCTGGAGGGTTACTGTGCCTGCATCCTGGGAGAGGTCAACATCCTCCACAAGATGAAGGAACTGTGGAACTACTGGGCCTGCCTGTTCCCCGAGGACAAAAAAGGCGTCAAGGCCCTGCGCAAGAGCCGCGATCTGGCGGAGTACCGCCGGGCGGCCCGGGCGGTTTTGTCCGCCGAGCCCATGAAAAACGGCGGATATTTCCCCGAAACATAAAACCGACAAGTTTGCCGCCCCCCAAGCTGGAGAGCTGCGGTTTCACGGAAAAGCAGCTTTGCCGGGGGCAAGGCTGCTTTTTTACCCAAAGCAAAGGAGAAAACACCATGGATAAACTGCAGGAGGCCCGCCGGGCCATTTCGGCCATCGACGCCGAGATGGCGGAACTGTTCGTCCGCCGCATGGAGGCGGTGGGGCAGGTGGCCCAATACAAACAGGAGCACGGTCTGCCCATCTTTGACGGCGCCCGGGAACGGGAAGTGCTGGAAAAGGGCGCCCGGCGGGTCACCGACCCGGCGCTGCGGGAGCATTACGCCCGCTTTTTGCAGAACAACATGGACGTTTCCAAGGACTATCAGCGTCGGCTGCTGGCCCATGACGCCCCCCTCCGCATGGAGCTGGGCAGCCGCAGCTATGACATCGTCATCCGCCGGGGCTGCCTGAAAGAGGCCGGGTCCCTGCTGGATCTGGACCGCAAGGTGTGCATCGTCACCGACCGCGGCGTGCCCGAAGGCTATGTCCGCACCCTGGCCGCCCAGTGCAAGGCGCCCGTCGTCGTCACCGTGGACGGGGGAGAGGCCAACAAAACCATGGACACCGTAGCCGCCGTCTGCCGTGCCATGCTGGAGGCCGGCTTCACCCGCAGGGACTGCGTGGTGGCCGTGGGCGGCGGTCTGGTGGGCGATCTGGCGGGTTTTGCCGCCGCCTCCTTCCTGCGGGGCGTGGATTTTTACAACATTCCCACCACCCTTCTTGCCCAGGTGGACTCCTCCATCGGCGGCAAGACCGGCGTCAATCTGGCCGGCGTGAAAAACATGGTGGGCGCCTTCTGGCAGCCCCGCAAGGTGCTCATCGACCCCGACACTCTGGACACCCTGTCCCCCCGGCTGTACGCCGAGGGCATGGCCGAGGCCGTGAAGATGGCCCTCACTTCCGATGCCGCCTTTTTTACGGCGCTGGAGCAGGGCGGCCTGCCGGTGGAGCAGGTGCTGGAGGGCGCTCTGCGCATCAAAAAAACCGTGGTGGAGCAGGATGAGCGGGAGACCGGCCTGCGCAAGCTGCTGAACTTTGGCCATACCATCGGCCACGGCGTGGAAGCCGCCGCCGGCGGCGCTCTGTATCACGGCGAGTGCGTGGCGCTGGGCATGGTGCCCATGTGCGCCCCCGCTGTACGGGCACGGCTGCTGCCCCTGCTGGAAAAGCTGGGTCTGCCCACCCGCTGGGAGGGGGACAAGGCCGCCGCGTGGCAGGCCATGAGCCACGATAAAAAGAGCACGGCCTCCGGGTTTTCCGCCGTGTTCGTGGACCGGCCGGGAGAGGGCTGCGTCAAACAGGTAACCTTTGAAGAGATGAAAGCCATTTTGGAAGGAGCGTGGCAGGCGTGAAAAATACCTTCGGTCACAGTGTCGCCGTCACTCTGTTCGGTGAAAGCCACGGCGAGGCCATCGGCGCCGTGGTGGACGGTCTGGCCCCCGGCATCCCGGTGGACGAGGCCTTTATCGCCGCCCAGCTGGATCTGCGGCGGCCCTTTGGAAAGATCTCCACTCCCCGGCAGGAGGCCGACCCCTTCCGTATCGTCAGCGGCTGCTTTGCGGGCAGGACCACCGGCACGCCCCTCACCGTCCTCATCCCCAACGGGGACACCAAAAGCAAGGACTACAGCAAAACCAAAGATCTGGCCCGGCCCGGTCACGCCGACCTCACCGCCCAGATGAAATATCACGGGCATCAGGACTACCGGGGCGGCGGTCATTTTTCCGGCCGTGTCACCGCGGCGCTGGTAGCCGCCGGTGCCGTCGCCATTTGCGCCCTGGAGCGCAAGGGCATCCGCATCCGTTCCCACATCCGGGCCTGCGCCGGGGTGGAGGACCGGCCCTTTGCCGGGGAGCAAGCCGGCCTGCTGGCCGACTTTGACGCCCTGAAGGGCAGCCGCTTCCCCGTGCTGGACACCGCCGCCGGCGACGAGATGCAAAAGCGCATCCTGCGGGCTGCCGAAGAGCACGACAGTGTGGGCGGCGTGCTGGAGACCGCCGTCTGCGGTCTGCCTGCCGGTGTGGGCGAGCCCTGGTTCGACACGCTGGAGAGCCTTCTGGCCCATATGCTGTTCGCCGTCCCTGCCGTCAAGGGCGTGGAGTTCGGCGACGGCTTCGCGCTGGCCGGTATGCGGGGCAGCGCCGCCAACGACCCCATCCGGGCGGAAAACGGCCGCTATATCACCGAGACCAACCGCAGCGGCGGCATCAACGGCGGCATTTCCAACGGGATGCCCGTGGTGTTCCGCTGTGCCTTCAAGCCCACCCCCTCCATCTTCCGGGAGCAGCGGACGGTGGATATGAACACGGGAGAAAACGCCAGCCTGTCCCTGGAGGGCCGTCACGACCCGGTGATCGTCCATCGGGCCGCCGTGGTGGTGGACAGCGTCACCGCTCTGGTGCTGTGCGACGCTCTGGCCCTGCGGTACGGCACCGACTGGCTGGCGGAATAAGAAAGGAGGAGCTATGGAATACGGTTTGATCGGCGAAAAGCTGCCCCACAGCTTTTCCAAGGAAATTCACGAAAAACTGGCCGGTTACGACTACCGGCTGCAGGAACTGACCCCTGCCCGGCTGCCCGCCTTTCTGGAAAAGCGGGACTTCAGGGGCATCAACGTCACCATTCCTTATAAGCAGGCCGTCATGCCCTATCTGGATGAGATCGACCCCAAAGCCGCCGCCATCGGCGCGGTGAACACCATCGTCAACCGGGAGGGCAAGCTGTACGGCTACAACACCGACTACGACGGCATGGTGGCGCTGGTGCGCCACGCCGGCCTGTCGCTGACGGGCAAGACCGTGCTCATCCTGGGCACCGGCGGCACCTCCAAGACCGCCGTGGCGGTGGCAAAAGATCTGGGCGCCGCAGACGTGCGGCGGGTGAGCCGCACGGCGAAGGAGGACGCCATCTCCTATGAGGAGGCCCAGCGCCTGCCGGTGCAGATCCTCATCAACACCACCCCCTCCGGTATGTATCCCGACCCCGACGGACAGCCCATGGACCTGTCCCGGTTCGGCTGGCTGGAGGGCGTGCTGGACGCCGTCTACAACCCCCTGCGCACCCGTCTGGTGCTGCAGGCCCGCAACAACGGCGCCCGGGGCCAGAGCGGCCTGTATATGCTGGTGGCCCAGGCGGCCGCGGCGGCGGAGCTGTTTCTGGGCGAAAAACTGCCCGAGGGCGCCATGGACCGGGTCTATCGCCAGATCCACGGCGAAAAGCAGAACATCGTCCTCACCGGTATGCCCGGCAGCGGCAAAAGCACCGTGGCACGCATTCTGGCCCGGGAAATGGGCCGGGAGTTCGTGGACATGGACACCGAGATCATCCGTCTGGCCAAGCTGCCCATCTCCGAGATCTTCGCCCGAAAAGGCGAAGCCTATTTCCGTGATCTGGAGGCACAGGCGGTGGCGGAGGCTTCCCGGCGCACCGGTGTGGTCATCGCCACCGGCGGCGGCGCCATCCTCCGGGAGGAAAACGTCCGCCGTTTGCGGCAGAACGGCCGTCTGTATTTTCTCGACCGGCCGGTGGAGGACATCGCTCCCACCGACGATCGCCCCCTGTCCCGTGACCGGGAGGCACTGCAGCAGCGCTACGAAGAGCGCTATACCCGTTACACCGTCACCGCCGACACCACCGTTCCCGTTCGCGGCAGCGCCGACGAAGTGGCCAAGGCCATCCGAGAGGAGTTTTTGATCTGATATGAAACTGCTGGTCATCAACGGCCCCAATTTGAATATGCTGGGCATCCGGGAACCCCGGCATTACGGCACCGCCACCTATCAGCAGCTGGTGGACAAGGTGCGGGCCTATTGCGAACAAAAGGGCCACCAGGTGTCCTTTTTCCAGTCCAATCACGAAGGCGCGCTGGTGGATGCCATCCAGCAGGCCTATTTCGACAAGGTGGAGGGCATCGTCATCAACCCTGCCGCCTATACCCACACCAGCGTGGCCATTCTGGACGCCGTCAAGGCGGTGTCCATCCCCACGGTGGAGGTCCACCTGTCCAAGGTGGAGCAGCGGGAGGAGTTCCGTCAGGTGAGCTATATCCGTCAGGCCTGCATCGGCACGATTACCGGTCAGGGCATGGACGGCTATCTGCTGGCCGTAGACAAGTTGGAGGAATATTATGAAAGCCGTCATTAAACCCAGTACCGCCCGGGGCGCCGTCGCCGCCCCTGCCAGCAAGAGCATGGGCCACCGCGCCCTCATCTGCGCCGGTCTGTCCGGCGGACCCTGCCGGGTGGAGGGCATCCTCCCGTCGGAGGATATGCTGGCCACTCTGGACTGCCTGTCCGCCCTTGGGGTGGAATACGATTGGCAGGGGGACACTGTCACCCTGCGGGGCGGCAGCCCCTTCACCTCGCCCAAGGAGCCGGTCTGCTGCCGGGAGAGCGGCAGCACCCTGCGGTTTTTCGTGCCGCTGTTCCTGCTGGGCAAGCAGAAGGTCACCCTCACCGGCAAGGGCCGGCTGCTGGAGCGGCCTCTGGAGGTCTACCAGAACCTGTGCCGGGAGCGCACCCTGCTCTTTGGCCGTGACGAGGACAAGCTGTATGTCCGCGGCCCCTTCCAGCCCGGTCTGTATACCGTCCCCGGCGACGTCAGCTCCCAGTTCGTTTCCGGCCTGCTGTTCGCCCTGCCCCTGCTGGAGGCGGGCAGCGTCATTTCCATCACTCCGCCGGTGGAGAGCCGCCCCTACATCGAGATGACCCGTCAGATCCAGAAGCTGTTCGGTGTGGAGTCGGTGTGGACCGATGAAAATACCCTCCGGGTGTTCGGCGCCCAGGAGTATCAGCCCCGGGACGTTCGGGTGGAAGGCGACTGGAGCAACGCCGCCTTTTTGGAGGGCTTCAATCTGCTTGGCGGCGCCGTGCAGGTGGAAAACCTGATTGAAGATAGTTTACAGGGTGATAAAATCTACAGAGAGTATTATAAAATGCTGCAAAACGGCTGCCCCACCCTGGACATCAGCCAGTGTCCCGACCTGGGCCCGGTGCTGATGGCGCTGGCAGCGGCAGGAAACGGTGCCACCCTCACCGGCACCCGTCGGCTGGCCCTCAAGGAAAGCGACCGCGCCGCCGCCATGGCGGAGGAGCTGGCCAAACTGGGCGTGGCCTGCGTTGTGGGCGAGGACACCGTCACCGTCCCCGGCGGTCAGCTGAAGGCGCCCCAAGTGCCACTGGACGGTCACAACGACCACCGGGTGGTCATGGCGCTGACCCTGCTGCTCACCCGGGTGGGCGGCGAGATGGAGGGCGCCCAGGCGGTGGCCAAGAGCTTCCCCGGCTTTTTCGACAGCATCCGCTCCCTTGGCATTTCGGTGGAGACTCGCGAAAACTGACGGCATCCGTGCCGAAAAACAAAAAAAGAAAAGCACCCCGTCGGGGGTGCTTTTTTCTTATCGGACGTTGTTGGAGTGCTCCCAGCCTTCCATGATGTGGAGGGGGAACAGTTCGCCGGCATCGCAGGGTTCGTACTTGTCGGCGATGAGATCCTCGGCGTTGGTGCCCTTGGGCATCCGGTAGGTGGCGGTGCTTGCCACTGTGCCGTTGTGCAGGGTGGCCTGACGGATCTCGTCCACCTGCAGCCAGTCATAGAAGCGGTAGTAGACCATCTGGCCGTAGCGGTTCACATAGGTGTTGTCGTCCCGGCGGCAGCGCTCGGCGGCCCAGTCGGCGGCCTTCTGGGCGTCCTCGGCCTGTACCAGCATCAGCTTTTCCTCGTAAAACTCATCTCCGTGGTAGTGGGCGTCCAGCTTGGACTCCATGGGCTCGCCGTCCACGCGAGCGCAGTACAGGACCTTTACGGCGTACCAATTCAGCATGATAAATTCCTCCAGTCGTGTTGTTCGATAATCTGCCGCAGGTGCTCCACAAACTGTCCCACGTGGTATCCGTCACAGACGGCGTGGTGCACCTGGATGGCCAGGGGCAGGATCTTTTTGCCGTCCCGCTCCTCCCGCTTGCCCAGAGTGAAGATGGGCAGGGTGTGGCGGCGGCTGTCGTACAGATTCAGGGTAAAGGCGGTGAAATCCAGCCAGGGCGCCATGGACACGTCAAAGGTGTTGTCCGGCTGGCCGGCCTTGGGGAAGAGTTTTCCCGTGGTACCGTATCGGGCGATATCCTCCTCCACCCGTTGGGCGAACACGCCGTATACCGGGTGGTACTCCGTCCAGATGGCGGAAAACCGCTTGCTCTCCGGGTCCAGCACGGTATAGGCCGGGTGCATTTGGTCGTGCACCCCCGGCACGCCGTCCTTCACGGCGGTGCGGAACTCCGGCACACGGTTGACGGCGGTGGTCAGCGCCCACAGCAGGGCGGGGTAGAGGGGCAGCCCCTCCAGCGCCGTCACGTCCAGCGGTACGGTGAGGGCATAGGTGCAGGGCACGGCGTCCATATAATGCTCGAAGTATTCCCGCCGCTCCCAGCGGGGCAGGTCGATGGGGCAAAAGGCCACGGGCCCACCTCCTTTATCCTTCTTACTATAGCACGAACCCCTACCGGGTTGCAAGGTGCTTTTGAACATGATATAATCACACCATCAACCGAAAGGGGAAGAATTATGCGATATCAGGTTTTGACCGACAAATACAGCGGCGGCGAGATGGTGAAGTTCTACGAGAGCGACGATCTGCAGGACGCCAAGGATTTTGCCATCCGTATGTGCTTTTTCAACGACTGCAAAGTGTCCGTGTTCGACGAAAAGGTGGACGAACTCATCCGGGATTTTGACGATCCCAAGCATCGCTGAAGGCAGGGGAGCGCGACCGTTATGAACGATCTGCAGGTGGAAAAACTGCCCCACAGCATGGCAAAACTCACCGTGACCGTCAGCGCCGATGGCTTTGAGGCGGCCATGGAAGAGGTTTATGCCAAAAACAGAGATACCTATGACGTGCCCGGCTTTCCCAAGGGGGAAGTGCCCATGGACACGCTGGAAAAAATGTACGGTCCGGAGATGTTTTATCAGGAGGCCGCCGGCCTTTTGGTCAACCTCGCCTATCCCGAGGCCGAACGGCAGTGCGGCCTGACCATCGTCTCCACCCCGGAGATCGAGGTGGTGCAGATGGAAAAGGGCAAGGATTTTATCTTTACCGAGACCTTTGCCGTCAAGCCCGAGGTGATCCTGGGTGCCTATCGGGGCATTGAGATCGCCGTGGAAGCGGCCACCGTCACCGACGAGGCCGTCCTGGCGGAGCTGGAGGCGGCGCAGAAGCAGAACGCCCGGACCGTGGACGCCGGTGACCGCCCCGTTCAGGTGGGCGACATCGTCAACATGGACTATTCGGGCAGCATCGACGGCGTGGTGTTCGAAGGGGGCACCGCCCAGGGCCAGACCCTGGAGATCGGCTCCCGTATGTTCATCCCCGGCTTTGAAGAGCAGATGGTGGGCCACCGTGTGGGCGAGTCCTTTGACGTGTCGGTGACCTTCCCGGAGCAGTACCACGCTCCCGAACTGGCAGGCAAGCCTGCGGTGTTCGCCGTCACGGTCCACGGCATTCAGGAAAAGCGGCTCATGCCTCTGGATGACGACTTCGCCAAAGCCGCCGGGTTCCCCACCCTCGCCGAGCTGAAGGCCGCCGTCAGGGCCGCGCTGGAGCAGCGGGCGGAGCAGCAGGCCCGGGCCGACCGGGAGGACGCCGTGCTGGAAGCCATCATCGCCGGCGCCCAAATGGACATTGCCGACGCCATGATCCAGACCCAGGCCGAAAGAATGTATCAGGAACTGGCCGAGCGTATGCGTGCCCAGGGTCTGGAGATGGAAGAGTACTTCCGGTACACCGGCACCACCAGAGAGGCCCTGGTGGAGCAGCATCTCCCCAAGGCGGAGCAGATGCTCCGGCAGCGGTTGGTGCTGGAGGCCGTCGCCCAGGCCGAGGGCATCACGGTCACCGAGGAAGAGTTTGAGGCGCAGGTGAAGAGCCAGAGCCAGGCCTACGGCATGAACGAGGAGCATTTCCGCAGCCTGCTCACCGACGCCGGTCTGGAGGCCATGCGGCAGGATCTCACGGTGCAGAAGGCGCTGGACTTTGTGGTGGAGGCCGCCAGCATCGGCTGATACAACGCGAACGAAACAAAAAAGCACCCCGTCGGGGTGCTTTTTGTATTAGTCCTTGCTCTTGTAGTACAGCATACAGTGGCAGTATCCCTCAAACGCGGGGTCGGCCATCTGGGCCTTGAACTCCTCACAGATGCATTTGTACTCCTCTTTGCGCTCGAAGCGGCAGGGGCAGTAGCCGCCCTTTTTCTCCAGGCCCTCCCGGATCAGCCGCACCACTTCGGCGTCTTCATTCAGCCGAATGCTCATGCAGGCACTCCTCCAGGATCTGCTCGATCTCTGCCTTGGTGCGCAGGCCCACCACACGGCGGACGGCCTTGCCGCCCAGGAACACCATCAGGGTGGGGATGCTGGACACCTGATAACGGACGGCCAGCTCGAACTGCTCGTCCACGTTGACCTTGCACACCTTGATGTCGGCGCGGGCGGCGCACAGTTCATCCACGATGGGGGCGATCATCTTGCAGGGGGCGCACCAGCTGGCCCAGAAATCCACCAGCACGGGCTGCCGACAGTCCAGCACCTCGGCGGCAAAGGTATTGTTGGTAACCGACAACGGGGTCATGGGTTATCCTCCTTCAAAGGTTTGGTTTACAGTTTCTGTCCGTCGATCTCGTCGGACAGCGCCCGGATCACCCGGGAAAAGACCTCCATCTCCTCCTGGGAGAAGCGGGTCTGCAGGACTTCCATGGCCTGTACCAGCGAGCGGCTGCCCCGCTCGGCATACTGCAGATACCGGTCGGTGACCTGCAGATGGGTCTCGCGCCGATCCTCCATAGAGGGGATCTTCTGCACATAACCCTTCTGGATCAGCTGGTTCACCTTATAGGTAGCGTTGGGCTGGGAAATGCCCAGACAGTCGGCGAACTCCTTGATGGTGGGTTCCCGGAGCAGGTGGATGACGTCAACCGAATAGGCTTCGGTGGCGCTGAGGGAGCCGTCCCGCTCGCGAAGCAGACTGAACATGTTTCGATAGGTGCTGAGACGGAACTTTTCATAGCAGTGGAGAATGCTTTGCAACATAGGGGTTGGCTCCTTTCGGCGATGGAAAATCAAGTAAATTTTATTTTACCTGTTTTGGCAGGAAAAGTCAATGAAGAAGCGACGGAAAATAATAATCGGTGAAAAGCCGACGGGAATACTGGTAATTTTTGAAAAAAGTGGTATAGTGTACAATAGATAGATGTTTTGTTTTCTGACAGTATATGGAGATGATCATATGTTCGGAATCAAAAAAGATGAAAAAACCGGTCTGCGGATCTTTATCGTAGGCGGCGGCAAGGTTGGCCGCACGCTGGTGGAGCAGCTCAGCCAGGAGGGTCACGATATCACCATCATTGACCGGGACGCCCAGAAGGTACAGGCCATCGCCAACCTTTATGACGTGATGGGCGTCCACGGCAACGGTGCCAGCTACAGCCTCCTGCAGGAGGCCGGCATTGAGAGCGCCGATCTGCTGATCGCCGTCACCGAGTCGGACGAGCTCAACCTGCTGTGCTGCACCCTGGCCAAACAGGTAGGTAATTGCGCCGCCATCGCCCGTGTGCGCACCCCCGACTACAGCCGTGAAGTGGGCTATCTGCGGGAAAAGCTGGGCCTCGCCATGATCATCAACCCCGAGATGGAGGCGGCCGCCGAAGCCGCCCGTATCCTCTACCTGCCCACGGCGCTGGAGATCGACTCCTTTGCCCACGGACAGGCTGACCTGATCAAGTTCAAGGTGCCGGTGGGCAACGTGCTGGACGGCATGAACCTCATCACCCTGGGCAAAAAGATCGCCCCCGACATCCTGATCTGCGCCGCCGAGCGTGACGGCAAGGTCACCATCCCCCGCGGTAATTACGTCATCCGGGAGGGTGACATCCTGTCCTTTGCCGCCTCCCGCGCGGTGGGCAAAAAGTTTTTGGAGGACATCGGCTTCAAGACCAACCGGGTGCGCAACGCCATGCTCATCGGCGGCGGAAAGGCGGCCTATTATCTGGCCAAGCAGCTCATCCACATGGGCATCCAGGTGAAGATCATCGAGATCAGCAAGGCCCGCTGCGAGGAACTGTCCATCCTGCTGCCCAAGGCGGTCATCATCAACGGCGACGGCACCAACGAGGATCTGCTGCGGGAAGAGGGCATCGAGCGGGCGGAGGCCGTGGTGGCCCTCACCGGCATCGACGAGGAGAATATCCTGCTGACCCTCTATGCCAGAAAGGTCTCCGACGCCAAGACCATCACCAAGATCAACCGCATCACCTTCCAGGATGTCATCAACAGCCTGGATCTGGGCTCGGTCATCTACCCCAAATATATCACCGCCGAGACCATCATCCGCTACGTCCGCGCCATGAAGGAGTCCATGGACAGCAACATTGAGACCCTGTACCATATGTTCGATCACCGGGCGGAGGCGGTGGAGTTCCGGGTGGACGCCCCTGCCGGCGTCACCGACATCCCCCTGATGGAACTCGAACTGAAAGACAGCCTGCTGGTGTGCGCCATCTACCGGGACGGCAAGGTGCGCATCCCCAACGGCCGTGACGTGATCCGGGTGGGCGATTCCATCATGGTGGTCACCACCCACACCGGCTTCAGCGACATCCAGGACATTCTGGCGTAACGGGGGAGGGGTGGCATGAATCTTTCCATGATCCGTTATATCCTCGGCAACGTACTGGCGGTGGAGGGTCTGCTGATGGCCCCCTGCTCCATCGTGGGCTACCTGAACGGGGAGGCCGAGGCCGAGATCTACCTCATCATCGGCGTGTGTACCCTGCTGATGGGCCTGATGCTCCGCTGGAAAAAGCCGGAGAACGCCGTATTTTACCTCAAGGAGGGCTGCGTCAGCACCGCCCTCAGCTGGACGCTCATGAGTATCATGGGCTGTTTGCCCTTTGTGCTCACCGGCGAGATCCCCGGTTTTGTGGATGCCTTTTTCGAAACGGTGTCCGGCTTCACCACCACCGGCGCTTCCGTCCTGTCCGATGTGGAGGCCCTCAGCCATGTGAGCCTGTTCTGGCGCTCCTTTACCCACTGGATCGGCGGCATGGGGGTTCTGGTGTTCGTGCTGGCGGTCGTGCCCATGAACGGCGGCAGCCACATGAACCTCATGCGGGCAGAGAGCCCCGGCCCCACCGTGGGCAAGCTGGTGCCCCGTCTGCGCCACACCGCCCGTATCCTGTACCTCATCTACGTGGTCATGACGGCGATCCAGATCGTCCTGCTGCTGGCAGGCGACATGCCGCTGTTTGACGCGGTGACCCTCAGCTTCGGCACGGCGGGCACCGGCGGCTTCGGCATCAAAAACGACAGCATCGCCGGCTATTCCGCCTATTGCCAGTGGGTCATCACGGTGTTTATGATCCTGTTCGGCATCAACTTCAACGCCTATTACCTCATTCTGCTGAAGCACGTGAAGGACGCCTTTTCCATTGAGGAGGTGCGTGCCTATCTGGCCATCATCCTGGGCGCGGCGGCCGTCATCTTCTTCAGTATTCTGGATCTGTGCGAGGGCGTGTTTGACGCCCTGACCCAGGCCTTTTTCCAGGTGGGCTCGGTCATCACCACCACCGGCTATTCCACCGTGGACTTTGACCTGTGGCCCACCACCGCCAAACTGACCATGGTGCTGCTGATGTTCATCGGCGCCTGTGCCGGCTCCACCGGCGGCGGCATCAAGGTCTCCCGCTTCCTCATCGTGGGCAAGACGGTCCGCAAGGAGATCGGCTCCTATATCCACCCCAAGAGCATCAAAAAGATCCGGATGGACGGCAAGGCCATCGAGCATGAGGTGGTGCGCTCCACCAACGTGTATTTTATGGCCTATATCGCCCTGTACTGCCTGTTTTTGTTCCTGATCAGCCTGGAGGGCATGGATCTGGAGTCCTCCTTCACCGCCGTGGCCGCCACCTTCAACAACATCGGCCCCGGTCTGGGCGCGGTGGGCCCCACCTGCAACTTCGGCGGATTGACGGTGTTCAGCAAATGGGTGCTGTCCTTCGCCATGCTGGCCGGCCGTCTGGAGATCTTCCCCATGCTGATGGTCTTCCATCCCACCCTGTGGAAGGACGGCTTTTTCAGCCGGAAAAAAGAATCGTAAACCAAGAGAAAATCACAATACATGAGGAGAGTTGTTATGACCTATCAGGAAATTCTGGAGGCCGCACGCACCTGCAGCGGCCCTTATTGCAAGGCCTGCCCCGTGTGCAACGGCCGTGCCTGTAAAAACGCCGTTCCCGGCCCCGGCGCCAAGGGCTCCGGCACGGTTGCCGCCCGCAACTATGACGCGTGGCAGAATCTGTGCCTGAACATGGATACCATCTGTGAAGGCGGCCCCGTGGACACCAGCTTCACCCTATTCGGCCAGAAGTACGACCTGCCCGTCTTTGCCGGCCCCGTGGGTGCCGTCAAGATGCACTACGGCGAAAAATTCAACGACGAGGAGTACAACGAGATCCTGGTGCCTGCCTGCGCCAAGGCCGGCATCGCCGCCTTCACCGGCGACGGCACCAACCCCACCGTCTTTACCGCCGCCGCCAAGGCCATCGGTGACAACGAGGGCAAGGGTATCCCCACCGTCAAGCCCTGGGACAAGGGCACCGTCTTTGCCAAGCTGGATGCCGCCAAGGCCTCCGGTGCCAAGGTGTTCGCCATGGACATCGACGCCGCCGGCCTGCCCTTCCTGAAGGGCCTCAATCCTCCTGCCGGTCCCAAGACGGTGGAGGAGCTGAAGGAGATCATCGACTACGCCGGCGTGCCCTTCATCATCAAGGGCGTCATGACCGTCAAGGGCGCCCTGAAGGCTCTGGAGGCCGGCGCCGCCGGCATCGTGGTGTCCAACCACGGCGGCCGTGTGCTGGACAGCGTTCCTGCCACCGCCGAGGTGCTGCCTGCCATCGCCGACGCCGTCAAGGGCAAGATGACCATTCTGGTGGACGGCGGTATCCGCAGCGGTATCGACGTGTGCAAGGCTCTGGCTCTGGGTGCCGACGCGGTCATCATGGCCCGTCCCTACGTCACTGCCGTTTACGGCGGCGGTGAGGAAGGCGTCAAGGTGCTGACCGCCAAGATCAAGGCCGAAATGGAGGACGCCATGGCTATGTGCGGCGTCCACTCCCTGAAGGAGATCACCCGGGATCTGCTGTTCTAAACCCTTCCCCAAAAACAGATGAAAAAAGCGCCCTTCCCGTGACGGGAGGGGCGCTTTCTGTTTTGCGATCAAACTTTTTTGCCGTTTTTGGCGCCGCCGATGCGGGCGCTCTGCAGCAGGTTGGTCTCGAAGGAGGTATGCAGCAGGCCCTGCTGGCGCTGCCGCTTGAGGGCCAGACGGATCATCTCGTCCATCAGGCCGGTGAAGTCCAGGCCGCTCTTTTCCCACAGGTAAAAGGCCAGCGAGCCGGGGATGGTGTTGATCTCGTTGGCGAACAGCTCGCCGGTCTCGCTGTCCAGCAAAAAGTCGATGCGGCTGCAGCCGCAGGCGCCTACGGCACGGAAGGCGTCGATGGCCAGCTTCTGCACACGCTCGGTCATTTCAGGGGACAGGTCGGCAGGTACCACACGGGCCAGCGACTGCATACCCTGGCTGCCGCCGTCGGTTTTGGCGCCGGTCTTGCCGCCTTTGCCGCCCGACTGGTACTTGTCGGCATAGGTGAGAATGTCGGTGGCGTTGAGGGGCTCTTCGCACACCGAGGCACGGGCCTCTTCATCGTCGCCCAGCACGGCGCAGTTGATCTCCCGGAGATTCTGCACCGCCCGCTCGGCCAGCACCGCGCGGCTGTACAGGAAGGCGTCCTCCAGACCCTCCAGCAGAGAGGCCCGGTCACGGCATTTGTGGATGCCCACGCTGGAGCCCAGATTGTAGGGCTTGATGATGGCGGGGTAGCCCACCGTCCGCTCGATGGCGGCGGCGGTCTCCTCGGGGTCGGTGAAATACTGGCTCTGGGTCACCTTGACGCCATCCACGCAGGGCACGCCGTGGATCTTGAACATGGCCTTGGCGGCCCATTTGTCCATGCCGATGGCACTGCTCGTCACGTCGGGGCCGGTGTAGGGGAGGCCCAGTCGCTCAAAATGCGCCTGCATCACGCCGTCCTCGCCGCCGGTGCCGTGGTAGATGGGCAGCGCCACATCCACGCCGGACACCACATTGGAGCCAAAGCGCTTGCGGTCGGCCAGCACCAGCTGCACCTCCGAGCCTTCCTTGCGCAGGGCCACCTTGTGGGCGGTCTTGAGGGCCTCGGGGATGTTGCGGTAGCTTTCCAGCTGGGCCAGATGGGCGCCGGTGTACCATTCGCCCGATTTGGTGGTATAGACGGGGATCACCTCGTAGCGGTCCTTGTTCAGGGCTTGGATGGCCTGCATGGCGGTGATCACCGAAACTTCGTGTTCAACGCTGGGGCCGCCGAAAAAGACGGCCGCGCGGATCTTGGAAACCATAAAATGCCTCCTTTTGGGGGAAATTACTGGCCCAGCATGATCAGGTTGCCCAGACACAGCAGGGTGCCGAACACCATCAGGAAAAAGCCTGCCCACTTGGACTGGCGGTAGCCGGCGATGCCGTTCATGGCCAGGGCCGCGCCGAATACGGCGATGATGAGGTAACGGGCGGTCTGGGAGGGAAGCACCTTGAACAGCAGCAGTGCCACGATGACGGCGAACACCGCCAGCAGCACCCGGTTGATCTTGGTGAGCATCTTGGCGAACTTATAGGAGATCTCGTCCGCCATCAGGTGCAGCTTCTGCCGCCGGGGATTCATGTGGGCGTAGGTGTTGGTGGGGGGCTCTTTTTTCTTGTGGCTGTGTTTTTTCTGTTTGCTCATAGGATCACCCTCAATAATTGTCGGTCAGGTCGTTCAGAAGAAGGACCATTTTGTTGTCGCCGGACAGGCCGCGGGCCAGTTCCATGGCCTGCTGCACGGTGGCGGCGGTGTGGATGTTGTCCCGGTGGAGGCTGCCCTCCCGGGCGCCCTTCTGAATGGCGGCCACCCGGTCGCTGCTGCCCACGGTGATGAGGTGGTGGCAGCAGGCGGCGGCCTGCTCACCCAGCGCGCGGTTGAACGCCAGCTCCTGTTCGCCCAGCTCCACCAGGCCGGGCGTGATGACGATGCGGGTGCCCCGGCACAGAGCCAGGGTCTCCAGGGCGTTTTTGGCGCCGGCGGGGTTGGAGTTGTAGGCGTCGTCGATGACGGTGAGGCCGGTCTGCCGGATGAGCTGCAGCCGGTGGGGCACGCTTTCCAGCTGGCGGACGGCGGGGGCCAGCACGGCCATGGGGATGCCCATATGGTGCGCCACGGCGATGGCGCCGCAGATGTTCTGCACGTTGGCGTGGCCCAGCAGACGGGTGGAGAACTCCTGGCGGGTGCCGTCGGGTGCCTTCACCGTGAAACGGGAGCCGTTTTCGTCGATGGAAAGATTACTCATAGTATAATCATTTCCGTTTATACCGTAAGAGATGACTTCCTGGCCGGTTTTGGCCTCCCGCAGCAGGGGAGAGTCAAAGTTGAAGAACACCGGGCCCTTGCCCTTGACCGCCTGGGCCAGCTCCAGCTTGCCCATGAGCACGCGGTCCTGGGAGCCGAAGGTCTCCAGATGCTGGGGGCCCACCGAGGTGATGACGCCCATGGTGGGCTTGGCCAGGTCGCAGACCTCCCTGATGTCGCCCACGTGGCGGGCGCCCATCTCGCACAGGAAGATCTCGTGGGTGGGGCGCAGACCTTCGCGCACGGCACGGGTGACGCCCAGGGTGGTGTTGTAGTTGCCGGGGGTCATATACACGTTGTACCGGGTGGACAGCAGCCGGTGCAGGAAGTACTTGGTACTGGTCTTGCCGTAGCTGCCGGTGATGCCGATGACCTTGAGGTCGGGACGGGAGGCCAGGATCTTTCGGGCGTCGTTGATATAGTGGTTGTTGATGCCCGTTTCGATGGGGGTCATCAGGTCGTTGTACAGCATGATGATGCGGTGCTGCAGCAGGATGAACAGGGGTAGGGCCACCGAGGTGAACACCACGCCGGTCATGGCCAGCAGGCCGCTTTCCGCCATCAGTCCCGCCAGCATCAGCGACATGGACACATAGTCGGTGAGGGAGGCCCAGGCCACCGTCACCACCGCGGCGCAGATCAGCAGGCGCTTGACACGGGGGGTGTAGACCAGAGGCTTTTTGGCCTTCTGGGGGCGGTTCACCAGCACCCACAGGCCGGCGCCGGCGGCGAACAGAAGGGGCTGGGCGTTGATGCTCAAACCGCCCAGGGCCATCAGCACGCAGGGCACCACACGCTTGGCGCCGCGGTAGATCTTTTTATGGGTGCGCAGATAGTTGCCGTAGGACAGGTCCTGATAGCCGTTCAGCTGGAACATATGGAGGGCCTGCCGCAGGGCGAGGAAGGTGCACAGGCCGTAGGACAGCCAGATGACGATGCTTCGAAGCCAATACATAGGCAGCCTCCTTACAGAAATGCCCGCAGCACGGCGGAGAACTGGGGCCAGTTGTCGGCGTGGCTGAAGTGTCCGGCGTTGCGGATCACCGCCAGACCGGCGTTGGGGATGCGCTGCTCCATGATCTGTCCGTGCTCCAGGGGGGTGGCGGTATCGTGTTCGCCCCACAGCAGCAGCACTTCGGCGGTGATGGAGGGCATCTTGGCGGTGAAGTCCAGGGGCAGCACGTTGTTCATGGTCTGCCGCATGACGGGGGTAGCCGCCTTGTAGTCGGCGCTGGCCCGTTTGTCCCGCAGCTCTTCGTACAGATCGTCGAAGAGGGGAGCGGTCAGCTTGGAGGTGCCCAGCCACTTGATGGCCTTGTAGCCCATCTGCCGCAGCTTTTGGGAGGAGGCGGCGGCCTTGCGCACGCCGGCGGCGTCATAGAACACCGCCTTGCGGCACTTCACCGGGCAATTGGCATCGGTGAGCATGGACAGGGCGATGCGCCCGCCGTGGGAGTGGCACATGAGGATGACCTCCTCCAGCTCCAGCTTGCCGCACAGCTCCAGGGTAAAGGCCACGTAATCGTCGATGGTCAGCGGCTGCTTGGGCTCTTCGGTCTTGCCCACGCCGGGCATATCAAAGGCCACCACACGGTAGTCCAGCTGCTGCAGCAGGTCGAAAATGGGCTGATACAGGCCGATATGGGCACCCCAGCCGTGGAGGAACAGAACGGTCCCCCTGGTGCCGGGCAGGTCGATATAATGGGTGGAAAGTCCCTGGATTTGGGTCTGCAAAACAGGTCACCTCGAATGAAAGAATCGGAATCAAATTATTATACCACGGGGAAAGAACGGGAACAAGAATTTTTTGTCAGAAGCAGGCCGTATCCTTTCGATAGGGCAGGGGCATATTGATGGGAACGATGGAGTTGAGAAAGGCGATGAACTTTTCAAACTCCGCCAGATCGAAATCGGCCTGTGAACAGGCAATTTCAAACTCGGTCTCGTCATAAAAGTTAAACCATCCGGTTTGCTGGAAGCCGTTTCTCAAATAAAAATCACGGCGGCGCAGGCGCAGCGTGTTGTTTTCGGCAGCTTCATCGGGCGCTTCAAATTCGACCACGATCTGCCCTTCCGGATAGAATTGCTTGAGCAAAGACAGCGCCCTGCTGCCGATGCCGCCCGAGCGTTTGGTCTGAGAAATGGCAAAATAGGCCAGATAACGGATGCTGCCCAGCTTGCGCACGGCAAAAAAGCCCAGCAGCTCCTGCTCTTCATAAATGCCGATCATATCCAGGTTGCCGCCGTCATTGGAGTCAAACAACCCGTCAATGGATGCCCGCTCGCTGGGCGGGAAGGCCTCCTGGTTGATGAGGACCAACTGGGGGATGTCCGGACAGTCCCGCGTCAGCAAGCGGAGCTGGATGGTAGAAAGGGTCATGCTTACACCTTCATCTGCCAGATGGTTTCGTCGGACAGGATCTCCACCAGTTTGGCGGTGGTGGCGGCGGCCAGGGCCTCGCCCTTTTCCCGGGTGGCGGCGCAGCTGTTGCCCATGACGCCGTTGACGGTGTGGGCCTCCATGCGGTGGAAGGTGTGCAGCACGCCCTCGTCCTCCCACTTGGTGCAGCCGCCGGGATAGCCGGTGGTCTCCTTGTAGATGGGGTCCACCAGACTCTCGTCATAGGCCAGCATGAGGGCGGTCTCGCTCTCGCAGGCGTGGATCATGCCCTTCTGGGTCTCCAGGAAGGGAGCCTCGTCCACCACGATGTACTCCAGGAAGTACACGGGGAAGCCCAGCTCGATGTTGATGTCCACCAGCACGGCCTTGGAGGGGGCGATGTTGCCGCCGTGGCCGTTGATGATGGCGATGCGCTTGAAGCCGTGGGCGGCGATGGCGCGGCACTGCTCCTCCAGGGCGGCCATATAGGTGCGGGGGCGCAGGCTCAGGCTGCCGGGGAAGTTCATATGGTGCATGGAGTTGGCGATGGCAAAGGTGGGAGCCACCACGGCAGGAACGCCCTTTTCCACCAGACCCTGGGCGGCCAGTTCGGCAAACCAGGTGGCCAGGATGGCGTCGGTGCCCACGGGCAGGTGGGGGCCGTGCTGCTCGGTGGAGCCGGTGGGGATGAGGACGATGGCGTTGTTTTCGGCCAGAGCGCCCAGCTCCCGGCTGGTGAGGTTATCCCAACGGTAGGTCTTTTTCATAGGAAGATACTCCTTTATAATATAAATTAGGACTAATAAAGGAATTATAACACAAATTGCCCCGTTTGCCTATCTTTTCTTGACTTTTTGCGCCGACGGGTGCAATATGACTTTAACAGGATAAAGGAGGCTTCTCTCATGAAAATATATACGTCCGTGGATCAGCTCATCGGCAGGACGCCCCTGCTGGAACTGTGCCGCACCGAGCAGGCGGAAAATCTGCAGGCCCGGGTGCTGGTCAAGCTGGAAAAGTGCAATCCCGGCGGCAGTGTCAAGGACCGTGTGGCCCTGCAGATGGTGCTGGACGCCGAGGAAAAGGGCCTTTTGAAGGAGGGCGCCACCGTCATTGAGGCCACCTCCGGCTCCACCGGCATCGGTCTGGCGGTCATCGCCGCCACCCGGGGCTACCGCACCGTCATCGTCATGCCCGACTCCATGAGCGTGGAGCGGCAGATGCTCATGAAGGCCTACGGCGCCGAAGTGGTGCTGACCCCCGGCGCGGAGGGTATGACCGGCGCCAACAAAAAGGCCGAGGAGCTGGCCGCCGCCATCCCCGGCAGTTTCATCCCTGCCCAGTTTGACAACCCCTCCAACCCTGCCGCCCATCTGGCATCCACCGGCGCGGAGATCTGGGAGGACACCGACGGTCAGGTGGACTTTTTCGTGGCAGGCGTGGGCACCGGCGGCACCATCACCGGCACCGGTAAGTACCTCAAGGGCAAAAATCCCAACGTCAGGGTGGTGGCGGTGGAGCCCGAGGCTTCCCCCTTGCTGTCCGGCGGTAAAGCAGGCCCCCATCCCCTTCAGGGCATCGGCGCCAATTTCATCCCTGCCGTGCTGGACACCGATATCTATGACGAGATCATCCCCGTTTCGGGAGAGGCGGCCTACGCCGCCTGCCGCACCGCCGCCCGCCGGGAGGGCATTCTGGTGGGCATCACCTCCGGCGCGGCCATCCACGCCGCCGTGGAACTGGCAAAACGCCCGGAAAACAAGGGCAAGACCATCGTGGCCCTGCTGCCCGACACCGGCGAGCGCTATCTGTCCACCCCGGGGTTTATCGGAGTATAATCTGCAAAAGCCGTCCGAAAGGGCGGCTTTTCGGTTTGTTTACACTTTTTCTATTGCTTTTTTGCGCCGTCCGCGCTACAATGGGTTAGCACTCGAGTTGATAGAGTGCTAAAAGTGGGTTTACAATCCCTCAGTCACGCTTGCGCGTGACAGCTCCCTTTGCACAAGGGAGCCAAAATGGAAAAAGATTTATAAAGGAAGCGAAACCATGGCAAAAAAGCAATTCAAAGCAGAGTCCAAGCGCCTGCTGGACATGATGATCAACTCCATCTACACCCACAAGGAGATCTTCCTCCGGGAACTGATCTCCAACGCCAGCGACGCCATCGACAAGCTGGCCTATAAGGCCCTCACCGACGAAAACGTGGGCCTCAGCCGCTCCGACTTCGCCATCTGGCTCACCGCCGACAAGGAAAACCGCACCCTCACCATCGAGGACAACGGCATCGGCATGACCCGCGAAGAGCTGGAGACCAATCTGGGCACCATCGCCAGAAGCGGCTCCCTCAAGTTCAAGCAGGAGCTGGCCCAGACCGAGGGCGACAAGGGCGACGTGGACGTCATCGGCCAGTTCGGCGTGGGCTTCTACTCCGCCTTTATGGTGGCCGACAAGGTCACCGTCACCACCAAGGCCTACGGCAGCGACGAGGCCTTCAAGTGGGAGTCCTCCGGCGCCGACGGCTATACCGTCACCGAGGCCGCCAAGACCTCTGTGGGCACCAAGATCGTCCTGCACATCAAGGACAACGCCGAGGGCGAGGACTACGACCGGTTCCTGGGCCAGTACACCCTCCAGCGGCTGGTGCAGAAGTACTCCGACTACGTGCGGTTCCCCATCAAGATGGCCATGGAAAAGTCCCGCCGGGTGGAAAAGCCTGCCGACGCCGGTGACGACTGGCAGGGCGGCTGGGAATCCTATACCGAGATCGAGACCCTCAACTCCATGGTGCCCCTGTGGCAGCGCCAGCGCAGCGAGATCACCAAGGAGGCGGCTGCCGAGTTCTACCAGAGCAAGTTCGGCGATATGGAAGAGCCCCTCAGCCACATCGTCGCCAACGTGGAGGGCGGCGTCACCTACAAGGCCCTTCTGTTCATCCCCGCCCACGCTCCCTTTGACCTGTACACCCGGGAATACAGAGGCGGTCTGCAGCTGTACTCCAGCGGCGTGCTCATCATGGACAAGTGCGCCGACCTGCTGCCCGAGTGGTTCCGGTTCATCCCCGGCGTGGTGGACACCCAGGATGTCAGCCTGAACATCTCCCGGGAAATGCTCCAGCAGACCCGACAGCTGGAGGTCATCCGCAACAATCTGGAAAAGAAGATCAAGGCCGAGCTGGTGAAGATCCAGAAGGATCGCCCCGAGGACTATCAGCGCTTCTGGCGGGAGTTCGGCCTGCTGCTGAAGTATTCCGCCATGGGCAGCTACGGCGCCCATAAGGAAAACCTCCGGGAGCTGCTCATGTTCCCCACCACCCGCGAAAGCGGCCTCACCTCCCTGAAGGCCTATGTGGAGCGCATGGCCGAGGGCCAGGAGTTCATCTATTACGCCGCCGCCGACGACGCCAAGCAGGCCGGCAAGCTGCCCCAGAGCGAGCGCATCCTGGCCAAGGGCTACGAGATCCTGTGCGTCCAGAGCAGCGAGGACGAGCTGCTGCTGCAGATCCTGGGCCAGCAGGACGGCAAGCAGTTCAAGTCGGTCAACGACGACGACGCCCTGCCCCGCACCGAGGAGGAAAAGGCCGCCGCCGCCAAGCAGGCCGAGGCCGCCAAGGCCCTGCTGGACTTTGTAAAAGAGGCTCTGGGCGACAAGGTGTTCGCCGTGCGTACCTCCGAAAAGCTGGTGTCCCAGCCGGTGTGCATGACCACCGAAGGCCCCGTCACGCTGGAGATGGAGAAATATTTCCGCCAGCAGCAGCTGCTGTCCGGCATGGACGTCAGCCAGGGCATGAAGGCCCAGCGGGTGCTGGAGCTCAACCCCGAGAGCAAGGCCTTCGCCGCCCTCAAGCGGGCCTTTGAACAGGACAGGGACAAGGCCGCCCGCTACGCCGAGGTGCTGTACTGCCAGTCCCTGCTCATCGCCGGTCTGTCTCTGGAGGACCCCGCCGCCTACGCCGAGCTGGTGTGCTCGCTGATGGATTGAGTTTTTAAACACAAAACGGTATTTTTTTGAAAAAAGGCCGCTGTCCGGAAGGAATTTTCCGGAGGGCGGCCTTTCCATATGCTGGGGAAAATAACGGAAAGAATTGGCCGCATCCCGCAGAAACGCGATAAAAAATCCCAGCGATACGGGGAAATCCTCAAGAAATTTGCCTTTTGCACAAAAGTGAGCCGTGAAATTCTACAAATAATGCGAATTGACGGAAATGATAAATTTTTATACAATATTATGTGGAAATCTTTAACCCGAAAACGGAGTTTACTATACCGGAGGAGGCACCTACCATGAACATCCAAGAACTCTACCAGAACGTCGACAGCTACCTGGAGGCGTTGGGCTATGAGGAAAAGAGCCTGATCGCCATTCTGCAGGAGATCCAGGAAAAGTATTCTTATCTGCCCCGCGAGATCTTCCCCTACCTGTCCAAGAAGATGGGTCTGAGCGAAGCCGGCATCTACGGCGTCGCCACTTTCTACGAGAACTTCTCTCTGGAAGCCAAGGGCAAGTACATCATCAAGGTTTGTGACGGCACCGCCTGCCACGTCCGTAAGTCCATGCCCATTCTGGAAAAACTGCGCTCTGAACTGGGTCTGAGCGAAAGCAAGAAGACCACCGACGATAAGATCTTCACCGTGGAGACCGTCGCCTGCCTGGGCGCCTGCGGTCTGGCTCCCGCTCTGACCGTCAATGGTGAAGTCCATCCCGCCATGACCCCTGAAAAGGCCGTGGAACTGATCGCCCAGCTGCGGAAGGAGGCATAACATGGCCAAGATTGAAAACAGACAGCAGCTTCAGGAGCTGCGCGCGGCCTGCGTAGCCGCCGCCAAGAAGGAAGACCGCAAGCTCATCATCTGCGCCGGTACCGGCTGTGTTTCCAGCGGTGCTCTGCTGATCCATGCCCGTCTGGTGGAGCTGCTGGAAGCCCGCGGCATCCCCTGCGCCGTCGAGCTGGAAGACGATCACAAGGAAGGCTCCGTCCGCGTGACCAAGGGCGGCTGCCCCGGTTTCTGCGAGATCGGCCCCCTGCTGCGCGTGGAACCCGAAGGATGGCTGTACACCCGCGTGAAGGTCAACGATGTTGACGAGATCGTGGAAAAGACCGTCCTGAAGGGCGAGCTGGTGGAGCGTCTGGCCTACCGTGACGAGACCGGCAAGCTGTACGCCAAGAAGGAAGAGATCCCCTTCTACCGCAAGCAGCAGCGCGTGGTGCTGGAGCACTGCGGCGAGATCGACTCCGACTCCATCCGTGAATACCTGTCCGTGGGCGGCTATACCGCTCTGGAAAAGGCTCTGTTTGAGATGCAGCCCGCTGACATCGTCAACGAGATCACCGAGTCCAACCTGCGCGGCCGTGGCGGCGGCGGCTTCCATGCCGGCACCAAGTGGAGCCAGGTTGCCCGTCAGAAGGCTACCCCCAAGTACATCGTCTGTAACGGCGACGAAGGCGACCCCGGCGCCTTTATGGACCGTTCCGTCATGGAAGACGATCCCCATCGTATGATCGAGGGCATGATAATCGCCGGTATCGCCTGCGGCGCTACCGAGGGTTACATCTACGTCCGTGCCGAATATCCCGTGGCCGTCCGCAAGCTGCGCACCGCCATCGCCGCCGCCGAGGAGATCGGCCTGTTGGGTGACAACATCCTGGGCTCCGGCTTCTCCTTCCATATGCACATCAACCGCGGCGCCGGCGCCTTCGTCTGCGGCGAAGGTTCCGCTCTGACCGCTTCTATCGAAGGTAAGCGCGGTATGCCCCGCGTCAAGCCTCCCCGTACCGTCGAGCAGGGCCTGTTCGGCAAGCCCACCGTCCTGAACAACGTTGAGACCTTTGCCAACGTGGCCGGCATCATCGAAAAGGGCGCCGCCTGGTTCAAGGGCATCGGCCCCGAGAAATCTCCCGGCACCAAGGCCTTCGCCCTGACCGGCAACGTGGTCAACACCGGTCTGATCGAGGTTCCCATGGGTACCACCCTGCGCGAGGTCGTCTTTGACATCGGCGGCGGTATCCGCAACGGCAAGAAGTTCAAGGCCGTCCAGATCGGCGGTCCCTCCGGCGGTTGTCTGACGAGCGAGCACCTGGATCTGCCTCTGGACTTTGACTCCCTGAAGAAGGCCGGCGCCATCATCGGTTCCGGCGGTCTGGTGGTCATGGACGAGGACACCTGTATGGTGGAAGTCGCCCGCTTCTTCATGAA
Source organism: Clostridia bacterium (assembly GCA_017559995.1). Taxonomy (GTDB): domain Bacteria; phylum Bacillota; class Clostridia; order Oscillospirales; family Butyricicoccaceae; genus UBA4644. The sequence continues at coordinate 48,744 of JAFYPP010000099.1, forward strand.
CTTCACCCAGAACGAGTCCTGCGGTAAGTGCGTCCCCTGCCGTGAAGGCACCAAGCGTATGCTGGAGATCCTGGAGCGCATCGTGGCCGGCAAGGGCCGCGAGGGTGACATCGAGCTGCTGGAAGAGCTGGCCGACACCATCACCAACACCGCTCTGTGCGGTCTGGGCAAGACCGCTGCCAACCCCGTTGTCAGCACCATCAAGTACTTCCGCTCCGAATACGAGGCTCACATCCGCGACAAGCGCTGCCCCGCCGGCGCCTGTGCCCGCCTGAAGCGCTTCGTCATCGATCCCGAGCTGTGTAAGGGCTGCTCCAAGTGCGCCCGCAACTGTCCCGTCGAAGCCATCTCCGGCGAGATCCGCAAGCCCTTCACCATTGATATCGCTAAGTGCGTCAAGTGCGGCGCCTGCGTAGCCAACTGTGCCTTCGGCGCGATCCGGGAGGAATAAACCATGAATAAGAACGTAATGCTGATCGATAAGATCCCCGTACCCATCGAGGGTGAGAAGAATATTCTGGAGCTGTGCCGCAAGGCCGGCATCGAGATGCCCACCTTCTGCTACTACTCCGAGCTGTCCGTCTACGGTGCCTGCCGTATGTGCATGGTGGAAGACGAGCGCGGCAATATGCACGCCGCCTGCTCCACTCCCCCCAAGGCCGGCATGAGCGTGGTCACCAACTCCGCCCGTCTGCGTAAGTACCGCAAGAACATTCTGGAGCTGCTGCTGGCCAACCACTGCCGTGACTGTACCACCTGCGAGAAGAGCGAGAACTGCAAGCTGAAAGAGCTGGCCCGCCGCTTCTATATCGAGGATGTCCGCTTCCCCAACGGCAAGACCGAGCCCCAGAAGGACGAGTCCTCCGTGTCCATCTCCATCGACCACTCCAAGTGCATCCTGTGCGGCGACTGCGTCCGTATGTGTAACGAGGTGCAGAACGTGGGCGCCATCTCCTTCATCGGCCGTGGCTCTCATATGGAAGTGGGCACCGCCTTCCACGTACCCATCAACGAGACCAACTGCGTTGGCTGCGGCCAGTGCTCTGCCGTCTGTCCCACCGGCGCCATCGTCGTCCAGAAGAACGTGGACCGCACCTGGGCCGCCATCTATGATCCCAACGTCTACGTCGTGGCACAGATCGCTCCCGCCGTCCGTGTCGGTATCGCCAAGGAACTGGGCGAGCCCAACGGCTTCCTGGCCACCGGCAAGATCTTCGCCGCCATGCGCCGCATGGGCTTCAACCGCGTGTTCGACACCACCACCGGTGCTGACATGACCGTTATCGAAGAGGGCAACGAGTTCATCGAGCGCCTGAGCAAGGGCGGCAAGCTGCCTCTGTTCACCTCCTGCTGCCCCGCCTGGATCCGCTATGCCGAGGACAAGCATCCCGAGCTGCTGGAGAACATCTCCACCTGCCGCAGCCCCATGCAGATGTTCGGCTCCGTCATCAAGGAGCACTATGAGAACGATCCCGACCTGAAGGGTAAGAAGATCTTCTCCATCGCCGTCATGCCCTGTACCGCCAAGAAGTACGAGGCCATCCGTCCCGAGTTCAAGCGTCCCGACGGCACCGATACCATCGACGCCGTTCTGACCACCCAGGAACTGATCCAGATGATCCGTGAGGCCGGTATCCACTTTGACGAGGTCCAGCCCGAAGCGCCCTCCCAGCCCTTTGGCGACACCTCCGGCGCCGGCGTCATCTTCGGCGTCACCGGCGGCGTTACCGAGGCCGTCCTGCGTTACGCCAACTCCGACAAGACCTACAGCGCCCTGCGTGAGATCGCCCAGTCCGGCGTTCGCGGTCTGGAAGGCGTCAAGGAAATGGTCTATGACCTGGGCGAGACCCAGCTGAAGATCGCCATGGTCAGCGGCCTGGCCAACACCGAGAACCTGATCCAGAAGATCCAGGCCGGTGAGGTGGAATACCATCTGGTGGAAGTCATGGCCTGCCCCAACGGCTGCGTGTCCGGTGCCGGTCAGCCCTTCGCTCTCAAGGAAGAGAAGCAGGGCCGCGCCGACAACCTGTACAAGACCGACGGCATGACCCAGATCAAGCGCGCCGAGGAGAACCCCATCCTGGGCGAACTGTTCGCCAAGTACATCGGCGAGCGTTCTCACGAGCTGCTGCATGTCCACTATCATCCCAAGCACAACGACTAAAAGTTTTACAAAAAAGCCGTCCGAAAGGGCGGCTTTTTTCTTGTTTCTCCGAGGGTTTTCCTATATAATATTATATTGCCCTCGCCGGTATGGAAACGGCGGCAGGGAAGCATACTACACTATATTATATATAATGTGTGATCCGCGAACGTGAATGGAGAGTATATGAGAGTATCCTGGGATGATTTGTCGCCCCGTCAGCGGCGGCGCAGAAAAAAGGCCATCATGCGCCACGCTCTGCTGGCTGTGGGCGGTTTGATGGTAGTGGCTGCCGTAGGCCTGGGCCTGTGGGGGCTGTTTGCCGACCCCAAAGCCCCTCCTGCGGAGGAGCCCCCCGCCCAGCCGGCCACCCAGCCGGTGATGGCCGAGATCCCCACCGAGCCGCCTACCGAAGCGCCTGCCCAGCCCCCCGAGGGCCTGGCGCGGGAGGACGGTGACGTGGTTCGTCTGGGCGACGCCGTGGGCAGCGAATACGCCCTGTTTATCAACGCCGACACCAACACCGTACTGGCCGAAAAGGGCAGCGCCCAGGCCATCTATCCCGCGTCCATGACCAAGGTGCTCACCCTGCTGGTGGCCGCCCGGAACATCGAGGACCCCAAGGCGGAGTTTACCGTCACCCAGGCCCTTATCGACCCCCATTACCGTCGGGAGGCCACCATCACCGGCTACCGGGCAGGGGACGTGTGCACGCTGGAGGATCTGTTCTACGGCGCGGGCCTGCGGTCCGCGGCGGACGCCACCTCCGGTCTGGCCATTTCCGCCGCCGGCACCGAGGAGGACTTCATCACGCTGATGAACGAAGCCTGTGATGAACTGGAACTCAGTGAGCACGCCAGTTTTACCAACACCTCCGGCCTGTATGACAGAGCTCACACCTGTTCGCTGCTGGATATGGCCGCCATCATGCGGGCGGCCATGGACAACGAGCTGTGCGCCGAAGTCATGTCCACGGTGAAGTACACCACCGAGCCCACCGAGGGCGCTCCCGAAGGCCTGACCTTCGAGAACAAATATCTGCGCTGGTTCCACGAAAAGCAGCCCGAGGGCGCCACCGTGCTGGCCTGTAAGCATGGCTACGTGCAGCAGGCCCAGAACTGTCTGGTGACCTACGGCGTCAACGAGGCGGGCGAGCACTTCATCTGCGTCACCGCCAGGGGCCGGGATGCCGAGACCATGATGGGCGACCAGCGGTACCTGTACAGCACCTTTGGAAAGTGAGGACGCGCCATGTATGACGAGCTGACCCAAGTGGACATCGACAAGATGAAGGCCGAGATCGACTACCGCATGACCGTTCTGCGCCCCAAACTCATCGAGGACGTGAAAACCGCCCGGGAGTGGGGCGACCTCAGCGAGAACTTCGAGTACAAGGCTGCCAAGCGGGAAAAGAACCGCAACGACAGCCGCATCCGCTATCTGGAGCGCATGATCAAGACCGCCAAGGTCATCGAGTTCAGGGAGACCGAGGGCATCGGCCTGTTCGATGAAGTGGAGATCTATCTGGAGAACCTGAAAAAGACCCAGACGGTGCGCATCGCCACCGCCCTGCGGCAGGACGCCATGCACGGCATCATCAGCAAGGAGTCTCCCGTGGGCAAGGCCCTGATGGGCCGTAAAGAGGGCGAACGGGTGGAGGTCGTCGTGTCCGATACCATGTCTTATTTCGTGGAGATCCGCAAGGTCACCAAGGCAAAAGAAGATGACGCCTCGCTGGAGATCCGGGGATACTGAAAAATAAGTTTCGACGCAGCCGCCCTCGCAAGAGGGCGGTTCTTCTGTAAAAACACAACGGTTTGTATTCAAGGTGCATAGAAATGGCAGACAAAACCTGTGAAATGAATACAAAGAGCAAAACATGAGAAAAAGTCGAAACTTTTTGAAAAAAAGTGTTGACAAACGGGAAACGGTATGGTATTCTAATCAAGCGCTCGAGAGAGCGGCCCAAAAACCGGCCTCGATGACAGCGTAGCAAAGCACTTTGTAAATTAAACAACGACCATGAAAACAAAGGAACCCTGACAATTATTTGAGTTTGAAAAGTATTTTTCGAACAGTATTTGATAGCCAAGTTTGAGCTTATCTAAAAAGATTTGAGGTTCTCTGCGGAG